>JAGHRY010000036.1 GCA_018066145.1 Candidatus Colimorpha merdihippi
AGTCTGCAATGTTTCATATATAATGTTGTTTTATTAATCTATAAAGTTTATTTTTCGGTCAATTGGGGAGAATCCTCGTTGCTATCTTTCTTTTTGATGACCCTCTTGCTGAAGGAATAAGTGTAACTGAGGCTGAGGTTGGCATTGAGGGTGGTGGCAACCTTTTGAGCAATAAGCTCGCGATTGGAATAGTTGCGGAGGGTGGCTCGGAAGGTGGCAGAATGTCCTTTTTTGGAATACCATGAGAGCGCACAAGAGAGGTCAAAAGAGATCGCTTTCATTGTGACGACCTGATAGGAGGTATTTTTGGCGGTTCCCATACGTTCTTCCATGCTGAACACGTCGTCGGGGTCGCCTTGGTCGAAGATATTATTGATACCGAGGGAGCCGTTTCCGTTGAGGGAAAGGGTGTGGACATCGCCTTTCAAGATGCTGTAGCGGCATCCGACACCGAAGGTATTGGAGGCGTAATTGCTATAGCTGCTAAAGGATTTGGAGAAATCGTAAGAGCCGTTGAAAGAGAGACCCTTGTCCTGCATATCTAACTCGTAACTGGCGCCAATAGTAGAGGTTTTGCTATCGATATTTGAGATGAGCTGAGTGTTGTTATTTTGGGTAGCGATATACGAAAGGTTGAGGCTAATGTTATGATCGTAAATTGAGGAGAAAGTATAAGTGGGGGTGCCGGTAGCGTTGATGGTAGTTTGATCGATTCGCATAGTGGGGTCGACGGTGATCATACCGTCGTTCTGCTCTTGGAGGATCATGTTGCCCATAAGTGCAAGGGAGAAATTCTGCGAGAAGATGGTATTGATATTCAGATTATAGGTGCTGACAAGATTGGTGAAGAGCTGCTGCCCATCGAGGTTATCTTGCTGGGAGTAGCCTGAAGCATTCAAAGAGAAACGGCCTTTGAAGAGATTCAATCCGCTAGTGAGGGCGAGGCTCTGTAGGTTTTGCTGAGTGGAATAGACGCCGAGGGAAGTGTATTCTGACTGAATCATGCGGTATTGTCCGCCCAGGTTGAAAGCCTTAAAGCCGAGGTTGGCAGAGACATCGCCAGCGAAGCGAATCTGGGTGTTTGCATGAAGGGGCATCACACGTGAGGCCTTGTTGTAGATATCAGTGATGGTTTTAGCAACATTCTCGTCGGTGCCGAGGAAATCGAGTATGCCATCCACATCGATAGAGTCGATAGCGATATTTGGGGTAAAGACGGAGGCCGCGCCATTGGCAGAAATAGTGAAGTGGTCGCCGATAGAGATGCGGCCCTGGGCACCGATGGCAAGGTTTTCTTTAGGCACAACCAAAGAATCGCGATGGATGGTGCTGTCTGCGGAAGGAATCATCAGGGGGAGCGACGACATGTCGTCTTTGGCCTTAAGGAACATGATGTCTAAATAGTTGCGAGAGCTTCCGATACCGAGTTTTGCGCCAATAGCATTGCGACGGAACTGTGGGCGCTGGGTTTCGTAGGTGTTGAGTCCGAGAAGGGAATCGGTGTACTGCTGGAAAGCGCTACGGGTATCGAGTTCGCGATACTTTGTAGGTCGATTGAGGAGACCTACAAAAGTGGCGAAGTGGAAGGTGCCGATGTATTCGATACCACCGCCGATGAACTGCATGCCGGAATAGACATAATTGGAAAAGGCCATAGAACTAAAGCCCGCATGGAACCGCCATTTGCCGAGTTGAGGGGTGATACCCAGCGAGATAGTGGGTGCAGGAAAAGAACTCTTCAAATCATTCCAGATATTGTTGAGCGACACATCCAGAAAATTGAAATTCAATGGAATATTGAAACCATAGACATTGAAATTCAAATTGGCATAAGCCGCAAAAGCGAAAGGAGATGAAGAGTATTGGTTGTTGGACCACTGGTCACTAAGACTAGAACCCAAAGAGCCAGAGATCACCAAAGGGTCGGCATTCTTATGGGCATTCCAACGGTCCTTCAATCCATTCTGAGCGTTGCCAGTGGATCCTAATAGCAGAAGGGTCAAACCGACAAAAAGCATCAGAGCGGATTTACATGCATTTATTCGCATATTTGAAATTGGTATTTAATTAATAATGTAAGATTCGAATAATGTGATTTGTGAACCGAGATCAGACGATAGAAGAAAACTAGATATCGACTGGTCGCGGTTCACTGACCACTATCTAACGATGAGTTTTGTTACTGTTTGCTGGCTTTGGTGGCTGAGACGGACAAAATAGATGCCGGCAGCGAGATCGGAGATGTCTAACAAGAAATCGTTGTTGCCGGAGCTTAAGAAGGACTGATTCATAAGCTGGCGGCCGTTGTTATCGACAATCTCGAGAAGCACCTCTCCCTGGATGCCGGAGAGTGTGATGGTGGTGGTATACGAAGCAGGATTGGGGTAGATGGAGACAGTGGAGATTTGCAAGTGTTCACAGATAGCAGAAGTGCCCGTAGTGAAGAAAACTTCCTCGCTCCAATCGCTGATAGCGCCATCCCATAGTGCCGCCACGGAAACGGAGTAGGTCGTGTTGGGACGAAGATTGGAGCAAATAACGGGGTTAGTGCTAGTATAGAAGATAGAATCGAGATTGCCACCAACCACATGGACGCTCCAATCGGACTCGTCATAAGCGGGAGACCATTGGAACTGGGCAGAATGGTCGGTAACATTGGACACAGTTACATCTGTGGGGAAGAGGCCCCAATGACGATCGAGGGTAGTAAAGGGTATCAGCACCCAATCGCTAACGTTGTCGTCATCGCACTTGCTACGCAGGCGAAAATCATAAGCCTGTTCGGGTTCGAGGGGCATGAGGGTTATACTATAGGAGGAAATCTCTTGAAGCATAGTCCAGCCGTCTTCGTCGTCGGCATAACGATATTGGAACTCGTACACATTAGCATCGCCCATCCAATAGATATAGGCACTAGTACGATCAACCAGGACAGTGATATCATAAGGAACTTCACAATCTGAAGAGGAATCAGAAGTAGTGAAAGAAATGGAGGACCAAGAAGAGTGGCTATGATCGGAGCAAGCTGCACGAACATGGACATCGTATGCCACATTAGCATCGAGACCCGTGAGTTGGTAATTGAGAGAGGAAGTATAGATTACATCGTTCCAAATTGTAGCGTCGGAAGCCTTGTATTGGAGCTCATATCCGGCAGCGGAACCCTGCCAAGCCACCAGGGCTGATTGGGCATCAACATCTGATACCGAGAGATTGGTAACCTGGTCGCAAACAATGGAAAGGGTTGATTCGGAAATAGTAACCCAGTCGGACTGAGCGGTGCTTGTACAGATAGCACGCACTCGGAGCATATACATGGTAGAATCGGACAATCCAGAGAATGTGTGGCTATGGGCACTTTCAGCGATAGAAGCATTCCAAGAGGTGCTGGACTGTTCTTTGATAGCAACTTGGAAGGAATCGGCATCACTGAGCCACGATAGAGTGATGAATGAGGAAGTGCTAGTGGTGGCCAAGCCGGAAGGAGCAGTACAGGAAGAGTCGCTAAGGGTAGCGGATGCTGAAACCCATTCGGAATAATTCGTAGAAGAGCAATAGCTGCGAACGCGATATTCGTACTGAGTGGCAGACGTGAGGCCAGTCCAGGTATAGGAGAAACCACTAACGGTGATAGCGCTGCTCCAGCTAGTAGCGTCGAACTGTTTATAAGCCACCTGATAAGAATCAGCATCACCCATCCAAGAGATAGTTAAAGATGTGGCGGTATGAGACTCAGAGAGGTTGGTCACAGGGGAGCAGGGCGGTTCCAGAGTAGTAAAGTTTGAAGTAGACCAAGTGCTATGACTGTTGGCAGAGCATTCGGCACGAACTCGAACCTGATAGTTGGTGAGACCCTCCAATCCGGAAAGGGTATAATTGGTAGAAGCGAGGGTTATTGGCGAGCTCCAAAGAACGGAATCGGCAGCCTTATAGCAAAGCTGGTAAGAATCGGCCGAACCGGACCAAGTGATCAGTGCCGAAGAGGGAGTGATGTTGGTGGCTGCAACGGCGGTAGGCGTATTGCATAAGACAGGATCGGTGGTAACAGTGCCGGACACCCAAGTAGACTGGTTGGAGCTTGAGCAGTTGCCGCGCACACGATAGTCGTAAGTAGTAGAATCGGTAAGGCCGGTGAAAGTATACGTAGTATTAACAGTAGAAACCGAGGAATTCCAGTTTGTAGCGTCATGGAGCTTGTAGCTTACATCGTAACTCGAAGCTGAACCACTCCAAGAAATTGTGATAGTATTAGAAGAGTTGGAAGCTGTTAGACTGGTTGGATCGGGGCAAGCAGCTTCACCAGTAGTAAATGTAGATGTAGCCCAGGCACTATGGCTATTGGCAGAGCAGACTGCACGAATACGCACATTGTAGCTGCTGGAGGATGTAAGATCGCTGAGCGTCATTGATGAGGAAGAAGAAGCGGCAGGAGTAGACCATACACTTGCAGCAGCGAGCTTGTAGCTGACCTCATAACTGGAAGCAGATCCAGACCAAGAGACTACAGCAGTAGAGCAAGTGATATTGTTAGCGGCGATAGCGGTGGGAGTGTTGCAGGCAACGGGATCGGTAACAGTGCTGCCGGTTACCCACGAAGACTGGTTGGTGCTGGAACAGTATCCTCGAACGCGGTAGTCGTAATTGGTGGAGTCGGCAAGGCCGGTGAAAGTGTAGGTGGTGTTGGTGGTAGTTACGGCGGTGTTCCACGATGATGCAGAGTGGAGCTTGTATGCCACCTGGTAGCTGGTGGCTGTTCCATTCCAGGTGATAGTGATGCTGTTGGAAGTGTGGGTGGATGCCAGATTGGTGGGGGTGCCGCAAGGAACTTCGAGGGTGGT
>JAGHRY010000240.1 GCA_018066145.1 Candidatus Colimorpha merdihippi
ATTTCATACAGGCCCAATCATTCGTCGAAAACATGCCTGGATGCCGACTTCATTGCCGAATCACTGACCAGCAACTCCACCAAGTGGAAGTGGAATCGGTAGAGATTACTGCAGACACTGCCATCGATTTCTGTTTCCCTGAATGGGTACGCTACCGCGGAGTACGCTATGCAGTGGTTTCGGCCCAGGGCGGTTTGTTCAAAAATAACGACAAAATGAAGAGCCTCACCACAGGCACCAATATGCAGTATCTTGGAAGCCATATCTGTTTCGGATGCAAGAATTTGCAATGGATCTCTATCGGCACCGGACTTAAGGGAATTGGGTGTGCAGCCTTTTCGCTCTGCTACCAACTCGACTCGCTTGATTACAATGCAATATCTTGCAAACTCGACCAATCGAGTTTCGATATTTGGTTGGGGTGCTACAACCTGCGCAAGCTCCATCTCGGCAACCAGGTTGAATATATCTACGAAAATTTCCTTTGCCATTGTTCCGGCCTCGACTGCGAACTGCATCTGCCTGCCTCAATTCGCCATATTGGAAGCAATGCCTTCGAGGATTGCAGCAGCATCAAGGGCACGCTTGTCCTCCCGCCCAATCTCGAAACTGTTGGAACCTACACATTTGCCGGATTCAACAGCGTCGACACCTTGATCATTCAATCGCGAATGCTCAAAGTGCCCAATAGCGAACATCGTGTTTTCTACCATAGTATCAATCCCGTAGACGTTATTTTCGACAGCCAGGTGGTTGCCCTTCCGGCGTTCATCTTCGCCCGTTTTTGGGGATTGCGCAGCATTCAGATACCCAACCACATCGATATCATTCCCGCCCAGATGTGCGTTTACGACACCAATCTGCTTTACATCAAACTTCCCGACAGCCTTCGCCTGATTGGTCTTTGCAGCTTTTATAACAGTGGGCTAAAAAGCATCGAGATTCCCAACAAGACTTTTATGATCCACAATTATGCCTTCGCCTACTGCTACAATCTCACCGAGGCCATCATCGGCGAGGGTACTCGGTTTATTGGCGACTATTGCTTTGTTGAGGATACGGCGCTGCGAAGCCTCAAGGTACTCAGCCCTGAACCGCCACGAGTATTCGAACACACTTTCAGCGAAATGGATCTCGAGTGCATTACGCTGCAAGTGCCCCTTGTTGCCATTGAGGAATATCGCCGCCACCCCATTTGGGGCCGGTTCCCACACATTATAGCCCTACCGCAATAAATCGAATTCGTATCACCCAACCCATCTGCAAAATGACCGAGAAATACAACACATCCTATTTTGTAACCAATCCTCACATTCAGTCGCGACACCTCAACCCAGGTGCGGTTTTGCAAGTATGCTGGAAACCCAATCGCCGATGCCATTTTCTACATCTCGGCAACGGTAGTTTCGAGGTATTGCTTTCCGAGAAAAGCAAACTGGCTGTGGGCGATACTTTTCATTGCGACTCATTCTTTGTGGGGATGCCTACCTATTTCAACAATTTGATTCATCTCAAATCCGATCCGGTACAGTATGTCATCGGCAAACGGGGCGGAGTTACCGAGGTATCGGTAATATCCACCGAAGGCGAGTCGCCCAGCGTGGCTTTGGCAAAAGCCTTCGACATTCACCAATACCTGGCCCAACAACTCTCTGTCAAACCCGTTGTGCCATCTACCGAAGGATTATCTCGCGGAGTGGTGCCCCTGCATCAAGTATTGCTCAACGCTATCAGCATTGGCTTGCTAGAGTATGATGGCCATCAACTAGTCTTTGCCGCCGACAGGCCCGAGCGCGAATGCGGATTCTTCGCTCACACACTCCATAGCCATTATACCTTTGCCTCCTGGAGCGATATCGATAGCCTTATCGTCCGCCTCAAACATAACGGCACCATGGTTAAAACCCTACGCCAGTCACGCTCCTTTTCCCCCTTCGACCGTAGCGATCTCCGCGAACAGATTTTCCAGCAATTATTTCTTGACTGTTGAGTTGAGATTACCAATTGTAATTCAGCAGAAATACTGATTTTTTTCAACATACACAAAAAAAAGGCTGCCTTTTGGGCAGCCTTTAAAGTATGTGTAACTAAAAAAGAATCAATAATCACGCACTACACGAACCGAGCAACCGGTGGAGTAGGTCATGATGTTCTGCATTACATTGGAGTTGGCTCCAATATGGAAGGAGTAAGCGGTGGTACCGTTCACATGACTGGAAGTCCAGTAGTTGCCAATGGTGCCGATGTTGGTGGTAACGCTACCGGTACGGCTACCAGCAGCAGGCAGGAAAACGGCACCAGCAGCTTCCATTGAAGCCCAATCAGCTGCGCTGTATACGTTTACGGTGTAGGAAGAGTCGGTGTTGACAAAAGTGCGGCCAGCAGGGCACTCCCACTCATCAGGAAGAAGCACATAGCCAGGAGTACTCTCAACGGTGGCCATACCGCGAAGCTGGGCTGCATTAGCACGCTGGGTCAGCAGATAGCTCCATTCGCTGTAGGTAAGGGTACGCCACATAGCGGTCTGGTTGCCGCCATTGATGATGGGATTGTAGAAGCCCCAGTCGCCATTGGCATAGAATTCGGTAAGGTCGTTACCATCGATAGCTTCGGTGTACTCGGTGTTGTTGGTAGTGGTTTCATAGGGCATAAAACGGCCAGCACCGCCATCCCATCCACTGGTGCCATAACCAAAGAGGTCAACCCAAGAGGAGCAGTAAGCCTGCATGTACACATTGTTATTATCGGAACCGGCAACATCCCACTGGTGAACAGCGAAACGCCAAGTCTTGATACGGGGACGATACTGAAGGTTACCCTGTGCGAAGTTCACCTTGCCGGTAGCGCTCACGCTGAAGATGCCGGGCAGAGCACCTTTAACGGTGGGGTGTTCGAGCTGGAAGATGCGGTCGTTAACGCTATCCAACATACTCAAATAATAGTTGTTAAGGCTATCGATACGTGCATTGATACCGTCAACAAGAGAGTCGACATAAGCCTTGTTTACTGCATCGAGGGGATCAGTGGGAGCATACACGTTTTTGATTTGTCCATAGGCATTGTTGTTGATAGCAATCACATCGTTGAGGCCCTGAGTTTCGGCAGTAATGAAGCCAAGGTCGTTGTTGAACTCGCTAAGGTTGGTGGGGTGGTTGATTACACTATCCCATTCGATGGTGGTAGGAGCATTCAGGATGCTGTCCCATTCGATGGTGGTGGGAGCGTTGATAATGCTGTCCCAATGGATGGAACCGCCACGTCCGATGGGGAGGATTACATAGCTGCCGCCAGTGATGAAAAGGGTGTCGCCATGAAGGATGAGCTCCAAGTCGTCAGCAGTAAGAAAACCCTGGTCGTTGTTGAAATCGCTCAGATTCTGGGGAGCATTGCGCAGACTGTCGTAGAGGTAGTTCCATGCCGAGAAGAAGGGATCCTGCTCGTTGAGGTATGCATCATCTTCCAAACGCGAAGCGATGGTGGCATAATGAGCATAAGGAACGGTGAGGATTTTCTGAACGGTCGAAAGGCTGTAGTTGCTACCGCCCTGGATGTCAACCTCGCTCTGGATGTAGTAAGGACCATTGGCCCAGTTGATGCTGGCAAATTCCGTAGAATTTTCACCCACGATAAGGGTGAAAAGACCGTTGGCATTGGTGCTTACGCTCTCGCTCTGGGTATATACAGAAGTGCCGGTTTCGGAACCGCGGAGAATGCTGATGCGTACGCTTACGTTACGATTGGGGATAAGCTGGCCGGCATTATTGCGGACCACAGCCTGATAATTGAAGCCTTGAGGGACCTGAGCCATAGCGGCACAAGCAAAGGCTACGATAGCTACCAAAGTAGTGAAAAGTTTCTTCATTTTTTATTTTGCTTTGATGATTTTATAAATATTCATATTAGTTTTGTCGTTGTTGGCGACATGGAGCATATAGCTGCCTGCAGCAAGGTGCTGCAAATCGATACGTTCTTCGCCACCGGCAAAGGTGCCGCGAGCAACTTCCTGCCCATTGGCGTTATAAAGCACGTAGCCCAGCTGCTGGGTAGGTTCGCTAGCAGCCATAACCACATGGTCAGCAGCAGGATTGGGATAAACGGCAATGCTCACCTCTAGGGGGTTGATACCCTGTGTATTCTGTCCGTCGCGGGGAGTGATGGGCTGCTGCACACCTTCTAAGAAACCTTCGGTGATGTTCACGGCCGTGATGGCGGGAGCCAGGTCGTACTGCACAGCCACCTCGCCACCAGAGAAACTCAGGCTGCCGTTGCTGTTGGCCACATTGCCGCCGCAAAAAGTGATGGCCGACTGGGCTTGGGTACTATTGCCCCACCCCAGCAACACCATCAGCAGCATAGCCACTGCAAGGGAGATG
>JAGHRY010000310.1 GCA_018066145.1 Candidatus Colimorpha merdihippi
TTTCTATTTGTATTAAGTTTAAATACAAAGAAACGCATTTCAAATCGCGGACATATATTATTTGACCGAAAAAATTGTGCATGAATGTATTAAAAAATAATTTAACAATAATTAAGAGACACTAGTGAAATTAGGTTTGTTTGGCCGGATTTCCTTTGATGAGAATCGCAAGGCGGCAATTAGGCAGCGGCCATCGAAAAAGGCTGGAAAGGTGCTGTGAATCAGGAGTAACTGGGGGGTGGGTCCGTTGTGGGTCCGTTTCAGAACGGAGATTCGACGGAGAATCGACGAACCCACAGCAGCGTTGCTTCCGAGTGTGTACGAAAGAAGGATGATTTCGTCAGTATCAAAATATTTGTGTATCTTTGCAAAATATATAGGGATGCTCGAAATCCAGATGAAAGTTTGGCATCAATGCTGTATGAAGTCTTTAGGTAAGGTTGTAAGTGGTTGTAATATTTATGCTTACATGTACGGCATGATGGGTTGCATGGAAGGAATCGTGTTCCAAAATATTGTATATTAGTGACCTTTTTAAAAGTAAAATAAGATGAAAAAAGTATTTGCAATGCTGGCGTTGCTGAGTGTGTTGGCAGTCGGCCAGGCAGGAGAACAGTGGAAGACTACGAACTATCGTTCTGAAGGATTCACAGCAGGCCTTAATTTCGGACTGTGGCAGTGTGGCGGATTGCAGATGGGATGGCAGTTTGGCCCCCATTGGAATGCCGGCATAGAGCTGACGGGCTCCATTGTTACTTCTTCGGTGGATGTGCGCTACTATGTGATGGACCGCAGGAATACCCCCTATGTTGAGGCCAAGGCTTCATGGGTGCCTACGCTGCAGGTGGGCTTTGCTTTCGGCAAGTTGGAAATGGCTGTGGGCGGAGCCATGTTTCCTTCCTATAGCCAAGCAACTGGTATGATAGTCCCCTTGGTGCTGCCGTCCTTTACGGTAGGCTATACTTTCACTTTTGGAAAGTGGTAGCAGTTAGAACGATAAAATGCTTGTTAGCAGCATTATGGCTGCTGACGGCTGGCGGAGCCGCTGCACAACAGGTGCGGTGGTCGGCTGGCCAATTATGCGTTACGTTATCCCCGGAAGGGTACTATAAGTCCATCAAGGTGGGGAAGAGCGAGGTGCTGACGATGAAGGACGAATATCCCGTGGTGTCGGCGCTGGACTGGAAGAACGAGGTGGTGGAGCCCAAAGCTGTGGCAATGGGCCGCGACACCCTGGTGTGCCAGATGGAAGATGGCGAAGAATTGCGGTTGGCAGTTGCCTCCCAACCAGACTATATTACGCTACGAGTGACGGCTTGCCCAAGGCAATACAAGGCGCTGGTGTTCGGCCCCGTGGGGGTGAAGGTGCACCAGCAAGTGGGCGAAGTGATAGGCGTGGCGCAAGGCAGAGGACTGGCCTTGGGAATGCAGGCGCTGAACGTCAAAACGTCGGCCGGCATACCGCCGGAAGCTGAGGCCGCATATACTGCCCGATTCTATTATAGCAGAAGCGACACGACGACGGCTTTGCGGCACCGCTATGCCGCAGTAGAGTGTACCGATGGCGCTGTGCTGCAGCTATCATGCCGAAACAGAAATCCCCAGTCGGCACAGGGAATGGAGGTGCGCCAAATAGGCGGTTGCCATGCTGCTTTGGCGCCATGTGTGGCCCATGCCGATGGCGAGATGACGGGAGCCGGGGTGGCCTTATTCGGGTGTACGCAGCCGCAGCTGATGACTGTGGTGGAAAGGATTGAGAAAAAGGAAGGCCTGCCGACAAGCGCTCATGTCTCTACGATAGATAATCACTTGCAAGAGGCGACCGAGGGCAAGCCTGGGGTGAAGGCTACGATGGCGCAAGTGAGTCAGATAGATTTGGAAGAGGTATGTTTGCGACCGGAAATAGCAGACCATTTGGCTGTTCAGCTGCAATTCTACCTGATAGAGGGCATTGGACCCGGCGACACCACCCTGCTGGTGCGGACGGGTATGTACAGCTGTTTTGCTGAAGATATGCCCGCGAACATGATAAGGATAGACGACGAAGTAATAAGCTATCGGTCGGCTGCCGACACAGTAGGGTATGTGACCCTGCGCGGTTGCCGAAGAGGCGTGGCCGGGAAAGCAGCTGCCCATGCTCGCAATGCCAGAGGAACGCGGCTGTGGACACATGAAGCGGGTGGATTTTATGCCGACTTGGAATTGCAGGATACTTTGGCCTTTCGACTGGCTCGACAGACGTGGCAAGGAATCAATCATGTAGGCCTATTGGGTATAGGAGGCTGCCAATATACCGGGCAGGATGAATATGCTATGGCTCGGATGGCAGAACGTTGCTGGCGAGAATCGCGCTCGGGTACGCAATTTGTGTCAGATACCTTGTTCCATTATGGCTGGCATATCTTCAAAATGGTTTACGACAGGCCTGTGTCGCCCGGCTACAATTGGGAGTACGACCTTAAGAATAGAATAGATTTCTGCCGTCGCAACCTACAGCCCCAGATAATAGGCATTATAGAGATTCGTTGCGCCAGCGATCAAACTGAAGCTACTTCGATAGAAGAGGTGGAGTATGTGTTGTCGAAGAGTGCTGCATACGATGCCGACTACGACTTGAGGTGTAGTGAAGAGACTATTGTCCAACACGGACAGATGGTTCAGATGAAGGAGGCTGTAATTCTTTGGGACAGTTTGCGCGGCATTGCCGCAGGTGATACTGTTCTGCGTCAGCGGCTCCAGGCGGGCTATTGGCATCTGGAGCGGGCATCGGAAGGGGGGTGCAAGTTGTTTCCCCTCACGATGTCGGAGAAGATGCTGGTTGGATTACCGACTGAAAAAGATACGATGGCAGGATGGGCATGTGCTGATGGTGGTGACTTAGAGATGCGCCTGCATGTGATTGAAGGTGCTGTAGAAAATCCGGTTTTGAATTTGGGCACTGGCCAGGTGCGCTTTACGTGCACGATATCGGCAGGACAATATCTGCTGCTGGGTGCCGACGGAAGGGCTGTGATGACCGATGCCGACTATCATGTGCTGAAAGCCATAGAGTACGATGGGATGATTGAGAAGCAGGCAGAAGGAGGAAAGGTGTCGGTGACGTGTGAAAAAATGGCCGGGCAGGCCGTGGTGCAGTATGTTGTTAGAGGCACCGGCATAGCCATCCCATAGGGCGAGAACCTAAGGTGGCAGCAATGACAAAAAGGTTGCCTCCTTCGCGTAGCTTTAGTTTTTTTTGCAGCTGGGCAGCCGTCATGGGGTAGTTGCGCACAGCCACATGTGCCTTGCCTTCGGGAATGACCTTGGCAGCATGCTTTGCATTCAAGGGAAATTCGTCGAGTACCTGGAAAGTGCGGCCGGGGAAAGAGTCAATCAGCTGGCCGGAGGTATAAAGATGCGTGTTGCGTGCCAGTTGACAGAGGTCGAAACGTTGGCCGATAAGATTGTAACATCCCCCTTTCATGAGTGCGGCATTAGGTTCGTAGAGATACTTCCCCATGCTGGTGGCAAAGCGGGAATGGGCTTCGGATTCTTGTTGTGAGGTGAAGGTAATGGTGTCGGTAGCATCGGCCTCTTTGATATTAGTGCAGAAGAATTGAACCTCGCTTGAACTTGTGGAAAAATGACTGCCAGGGAGGAGAAATAGGAGCTCTTTGCACTCGCCTCCTACGGCCACGATATGAACCTGGCTGACGGTACCGAGCTGCATCAGCGCCTGCCGAATATCGACCATGGGCGAAGCTTTTACCAAAAGGTGCCTGCATCGACTGAGGAGCAGGGGCAGATTGTCGAGGAGATTGGGAGTGCAGTCTTCAAAGGCTACCATCTTGCGCCCTTGAGAGTCGCGACGGGCCGGATCAATAAGGATGAGATCGTAGCACGTGTCGTGTTTGGCCAGATACTCTATGCTGTTGGCATGATGGCAGCATACATGGGTGGCGTTAAGGGCGGAGAGATTGTGCAGCGTGATAGGGAAAAGGGTGTCGGAGATTTCGAAATAGTCGCATTTTAGGGCTTGCAGAGAAATGAAATACGTATCGACCCCCATGCCGCCAGTGAGGTCGGCAAAGGTGCTGCAATCGAGTTTGGCGAACAATTGAGCCTTGTAGCGTGCGGCCAATTCTGACGAACTCTGTTCGCGGTTGATCTTTGGCGGGTAGAAAAAAGAATGGCAACGGGTAAGCGTCGGCCATTTGGCCGACGCTTGGCGTTGCCCTTCGAGTTGCTGGGACACTAGCCGCAGATCGATATCGGGATATTTTTGTTGTTGCAATATCAGCCGAAGCGGATCGTCGGCTGCGTGCTGTGCAGCAAAAGCCAGAATATCGGAATAAGGAACCATTAATAGATGCCCTGTTCGTGAAGTTTACGGAGACGGTCGACAACCATATCGCGATCTTCCTTATAGGTTACACCAAACCATTGAGCGGTGGTTTTGAGTACGCGCATGGTAGCATAGCCGTTGGCGATAAAGGTGTTGACGGCAAAAGGGATGTAATACTCGGATTTCATCTCGGAACCGCGCTCGCGAAGCCACTCGACGAAGAGTTTCTCGCTTTCAGCAAAATAGTCGGGAGTGAATCCGAAGAGATTCATTGATACGGTGGTGTCGGGTGCGAGTTCGATAGTGGAGCCGTCGGGGTTAGTGTTTTGGATGATATTGCCGCTGCGGCCGATGTTGGTGCGCTCGGTCATGCCAGTGAGGAGGCCTTGCTCGTTGACCTCGCAAACACCACGAGAAACGGTGCCGTTTTCGCTAAGGGTGTTTTCGAGGCAGTAGCCAACCATACAGTATTGGCCTTTGGCATTCTCAAGGGTGCGTAGGTGGTCACCCATGACCTGGAAAGCGTCACGGCCATAGAAATCGTCGGCATTGATGATGGCGAAAGGCTCGTTGATAACGTCCTTGGCCATGAGGATGGCGTGGTTGGTGCCCCAGGGTTTGACACGACCTTCGGGAACAGAAAAACCTTCAGGGAGGTAGTCGAGTTCCTGGTAGACGTATTCGACCTGAATGCGGTTGCCGAAGTGCTCGGCGTTGATAACGGATTTAAAAGCGTCTTCGAAATCGTGGCGGATAACGAATACCACTTTCCCGAAACCGGCACGTATGGCATCGTTGATGGAATAATCCATAATAATCTCGCCATTGGGGCCTAACCCGTCGATTTGTTTGAGTCCGCCATAGCGACTGCCCATGCCGGCAGCAAGAACTAATAATGTAGGTTTCATATATTATATAGTTTAGAAGTTTTATCTGTGAAGTTTGAAAAAATCTTTGAGTAGGGTTTCGCATTCGGCAGCAAGAATACCAGAATGAACTACAGTCTTAGGGTGGAGCATATCGCGGCCGAGGCGTTCGAATCCCCGCTTGGGGTCAGAAGCTCCGTATACGATACGTCCGATTTGGGTCCAGCCGGCAGCTCCAGCACACATGACGCAGGGCTCAAGCGTTACGTAGAGGGTGCAGTCGGTGAGGTATTTTGCATCGAGATAGTTGGTGGCTGCGGTAAAGGCGAGCATTTCGGCGTGAGCCGTAACATCGTGAAGCCGCTCGGTGTTGTTGTGGGCGCGGGCAATGATACGGTCGCCGCTGACAATGATGGCACCCACAGGAATTTCGTCCTCGTCGAAGGCGGCTTGGGCCTCGCGGAGCGCCTGTTGCATGTAGAATTCGTCGGGGTTGTCAAAAATACTCATCAGTGTTTGTAATAGTCTTCGGTGAATGCTGTTTTGTTAAAAGGAATGAGTTTATAGGTGCGGAAAATTAGCACGATTTGATCCTTGTACTGATAAGACTCCTCAGTTGGGACCATGCAGGATCCGATGGGCGTGAACTGGTGCCATCCACGCCAGTCTATGCGTTGTGCATTGTCTGTTTTTTTGCTATCTCCATAAATATGGTCTTCTTCCTTGGTGAGAAAGAGTAGACCCGTGTTTTTTTCGAAGAAATAGTACCGGTCGAAAGTGGAGGGAGAGGTGACAAATATGCGTTCGACGTCGCTGCCATTGAATCGGGTCTCGCCATCATATACGATTTCGGAACCTTTGGAGCGCCAATCGAAGAGGGCACCGCGGGGATCTAGGGGATAGACGTAGTCGTAGTAGGAAGATTGAATCAAGTCAACCCAGGCTCTTCGTCCTGAATGGAACATGCGGAATCCGGATAATCCATTGCAGTAGTAGCCGCTCTCTAGTTGGCCGTTTTGGTACATTTCGATTCGCGAACGACGACCGTTGGCGTACCACTGGTGTACTCTCATAGTATCAGTGGGATTGCTGCGATCGACAATTTTGGTTTCGATATAAATCATGCTATCGATAAGGAGTCTGTCGAAATTGATGATGTCTAAATACTGGTCGACGATTTGTTGGCCTCTAAGGGTGTCGGATTTTGTGTATGTTTTCGCCTCTTGAGCAGAAATAGAACACCCTGTTGAGAGGACTAAAAGCAGTAAGAAAAGACGTTTCATATTGAATCTTGGTTTAGAAGGGTTTTGCGTTGTTGGGGATAGCTAAAGGGAAAGTGAGCTGCCCGACCTCTTTCATGGGACTGAGTTTGATTTCGGCCTCTATGCCAAATCGACTGAAAAGGGTGGCAAGCTGTTTCTCGGCATCGGGAGCAGTTACCCGGCTGTAGAGTTGCTTGAATGTGGTGAGGTAGTGAAACTGCTGATGCATGTCGGCATAGGTGCCACGGAAGCATCGATTCATGATTTTGGCATAGATGATTACTGAATCGGGTGTAAATCGCGCACGGCCGAGTTCGATTACCTTTGAGGCACTAATCCAGATGATGCTGTCATTTTGAAGACGCATTTGGCCATTGGCAGAATAACCTTGTGCATTGCAGGTGAAGTTGGCTGTATAATAATGGGGAGTGTATGCCGGTTTAGAAGGCTTGATGACGGTGGGTTTGTTGGCTGTCGTGTCTTGTGGCACGATGAGAGTGGAGTCGGTTTGCTGGGTGTGAGTAGTTTCCTTGTGGCTGCGGCACCCGGCCAGCATGAGAATGATAACCAGGAGAAGGGTGAAACGGCGGATTATTGGCATAGCTGTTGTATTTTGTCGTTAAGATGTTTTGTTTGATTATCGTTAGGAGCAACCATAAGGCAGCGTTCGATATACTGGTGCGCTTGAGCACAGTCGCCTAAGGAATAGTAGCCTTGCGCTAAGATGAGGTATGGGCGTAGGTGGAGCGGGAAGAGCTCGCTGGCTTGGCGGGCATGTTCAAGAAGGTTGGGATTAGTGTCGGAAATCATGCTCTCGCACAGCAGAAGGGCTTCCCAGGTCTCGTACTGGCTTTTGTCGATTTTCAGATGAAGCAGGAATTGTTGGGCAGCCTCGGTATAACGCTCCTGAGCGGCCAGCAATTGTCCGTATAAAAGCGTGTGCCCGTCGGAAGGAGATCCTTGCATGGCAATGGTGTCGGCAAGCAGCATGCAGGGATGGCTGTAAGCAGTGAAGAAATCCTTGTTGCGAAGGAATTCGGTGAGGAACATCAGTCGGTGTTGGCATCCGTTATTGGGATTGAGCAAACCGATGCGCAAATGGCGATATGCTTGGTTGTGGTCTCCCATAGTAAGATAGCAAGAGGCAATAGAAATGTGGATATTCTCGTCGTTGGGGTTGGAATTTAGGATCCGTTGGTAGTAAGAGAGAGCTTTAGCATAGTTCTTCTCGGTCATGTAACTTTCGGCTAGGATTGCATTGTAGCGTGTGTCGTTGGGGACGGCTTCTGCCAGTTTTTCGAGTTCCTTTCGGGCCTTGTCAGGGCGGTTGAGTGCATTCCAAAGTCGCTGTTTATGAAGAGATACCTCTTCGTTAATGCCAAACTTTTTCTCAGCACGATCGAGGACTTCGATGCTGGACACGATGTTTCCGGCTTGGAGGTAGGCGTTAGAAAGGTCGTAATAGTAGTCGGGTCTGTCAGGGTGCCGTTTGACAATGTCCTCCCAGATGGCAGTGAGATTTTTAGAATCTTGTTTTTTTTCAAATATTTGGGCTAGGAGTCTTTCGTACCAGTAGTTGTCGGCATCGCCAGCAAAAGCTTGTTGGGCATGAATAAGTGCGCTGTCGACCCAACCGACACTGAGATAGATTCGCCCCAATTCGTAATGAGCAGGCGGGTAGGCTGGATTTTGTTTAAGGATTTCACGGTATCCCATTACAGCACTTTCGGCATCACCGATGGCTAGCTGAGTGGCAGCTTGGAGCTGTTCGGTTTCGAGTTTGAGTTGACCTTCGGTTACTTCAACTATGGGGGCTCTCTGATATCGACTGTCAGCTTTTTTTACATTAGGAGAGTGACTGGCGCAAGAAGCTAGT
>JAGHRY010000309.1 GCA_018066145.1 Candidatus Colimorpha merdihippi
ATGTAAATCAGTATATTATTTTATACACAATCAACATTTTCACTACTTTTCATCGATGCAAATATACGCATTTTTTCTAACATAGCAAAAAAAAATGTATTTTTGCATATAAATATTCCTATCGATGGCAAAGATAAATAAGACGAATGCAGCACGGCTGCTCGACCAACAAAAAATCGATTACGACCTCATCCCTTATATCGTGGATGAAGACAATTTGGGCGCTCAGCATATTGCAGACCAACTGGGCGAAGAAATTCAACAAGTTTTCAAAACCCTGGTACTAAAAGGAGACAAAAACGGTTATTTTGTTTGCGTAGTCCCTGGAAATGCCGAAATAGACCTGAAGAAGGCTGCCAAAGCAACCGGGAATAAGAAATGCGACTTGATTGCGGTAAAGGAACTCCTTCCACTGACTGGATACATTCGCGGCGGGTGCAGTCCCATTGGCATGAAAAAGGCATTCCCGACATTCTACCATGAATCGCTTGTATTATATCCTTATATTTATATTAGTGCCGGCATTAGAGGACTACAGATAAAAATTGCCCCGCAAGATTTGGTGAAAGTCTCGCGGGGCATGATTGTAGACCTTATTGTGTAGAGTCGGGGTCTCTTTCTCTATTTAATTAATTCTGTTCCTTGACTTCAACAGCAATTTGCAATTCGTCAAGCTGTTCTTGAGAAATCGGAGAGGGGCTGCCACTCATCACATCACGTCCGCTATTGTTTTTGGGGAATGCGATGAAGTCGCGGATACTGTCGACCCCTCCGAAGAGAGAACACAAGCGATCGAAACCGAATGCCAAACCGGCATGAGGTGGTGCTCCATAAGAGAAAGCATCCATTAGGAATCCGAACTGCTGATAGGCACTTTCGTCAGTGAATCCAAGGGTATGGAACATTTTGTTTTGGAGCTGGCTATTATGGATACGGATGGAGCCGCCGCCAACCTCAACACCATTCATTACAATATCATAAGCATTTGCACGGATGTCGCCCCAACGACTGGGATCGGCTAACAATGCCTCATCCTCGGGCTTAGGAGCTGTAAATGGGTGGTGCATTGCATAAAAGCGCTGGGTTTCCTCGTCCCATTCGAGTAGGGGGAAGTCGATAACCCACAAAGGAGCGTATACATCGGGATTGCGAAGGCCGAGCTGAGTGCCCATCTCGAGTCGGAGGGCGCAAAGCTGCACGCGAGTCTTCATGGAAGGACCGCAGAGAATGAGCATGAGGTCGCCAGGCTTTGCACCGAATTTGTCGGCTACGGCCTTGAGGTCATCCTGAGTATAGAATTTGTCAACACTGGATTTGAATGTGCCATCGGCATTGTATTTGACATAAACCAGTCCGCCTGCGCCCACTTGTGGACGTTTAACGAAGTCGGTTAGTGTATCAAGTTGTTTGCGGGTATATTCGGCACAGCCTTCGGCATTGATACCCACAACGAGTTCTGCACCATCAAAAAGACCGAAACCATGGCCTTTTACCACATCGTTGAGTTCTACGAACTGCATGCCGAAGCGAATATCGGGTTTGTCGCTACCATAGAGGCGCATTGCGTCGTGCCATGTCATGCGGGGGAACTGGTCGAATTCAAGGCCTTTTACTTCCTTGAAGAGATGCTTGGCTAGGCCTTCAAACATATTGAGGACGTCCTCTTGTTCCACAAACGACATTTCGCAGTCAATCTGAGTGAACTCGGGCTGACGGTCGGCACGCAAATCTTCATCGCGGAAGCAACGCACAATCTGGAAATAGCGATCCATGCCAGCAACCATGAGGAGCTGTTTGTACTGCTGAGGGCTCTGAGGCAGTGCGTAGAACTCACCAGGATTCATGCGTGAAGGCACAACGAAGTCGCGAGCACCTTCGGGTGTTGATTTGATCAACATGGGAGTTTCAATCTCCAGGAATCCTTTTTCGCTAAGGTAATTACGCACGAGAATAGCCATGCGATGTCGCAATTCAAGATTACGGCGCACAGGATTGCGTCGGATATCCAAGTAACGATACTTCATACGAAGATCATCACCGCCATCGCTATTATCCTCAATAGTAAACGGAGGGGTTTTCGCCTCGTTAAGAATATTCAGTTCCTTTACCTCGATTTCGATCTCACCGGTAGGAATCTTAGAGTTCTTGCTTGAACGTTCAATTACAACGCCTTTTACTTGAATGACATATTCACGTCCCAATTTACGTGCTTTTTCGCATAACTCGGCATTGGATTCCATATTAAAGGCCAGCTGAGTGATACCATAGCGGTCGCGTAAATCTATGAAGGTCATACCTCCCAAGTCGCGAGAACGCTGGAGCCAGCCACAAAGGGTTACTTCCTGGCCTACATGTGCAATGTTTAATTCACCACAAGTATTTGTTCTAAACATGTTTTGCCTCCAAAGCCTCTATGCTTTCAATTAATGTTTCATACTTACAAGTAATTTGTTCTTTTGTTTCACTATCTTTAATAGTTACTGTTTTATTGTTCATTTCATCTTCACCAATGATAATAGTGTATGTTGCTTTAAATCTATCAGCTGATTTAAATTGTGATTTCATTGATCGATCATAATGATTTAGTTCACAC
>JAGHRY010000004.1 GCA_018066145.1 Candidatus Colimorpha merdihippi
ATATAATTTGTTGTATATTATGGCAAAAGAAATGAATGACCTCGAGGCTCAGAGACTCGAAAAACTGAAGATTCTGCAAAGTACACTTGATAAGATTGAGAAAAATTACGGGAAAGGATCGGTAATGAAGCTTGGTGACCAGGTTGCCGAGAAGGTCGAAGTCATCTCTACCGGTAGCATCAATCTCGATGCTGCTCTTGGAGTTGGTGGTTTCCCCAAAGGCCGTATTATTGAAGTTTTTGGTCCCGAGTCATCGGGTAAGACCACGCTGGCAATTCATGCTATCGCTGAATGTCAAAAGGGTGGGGGTATTGCTGCTTTTATTGATGCAGAGCATGCCTTCGATAGTTTCTATGCTCGAAAATTGGGTGTAGATATTGATAACTTATTGGTTTCGCAACCCGATAATGGCGAGCAGGCTTTGGAAATTGCCGATAATCTGATTCGTTCCGGTGCTATCGATATTATTGTCGTTGACTCTGTTGCAGCGTTAACTCCTAAAGCTGAAATCGATGGCGAGATGGGTGATTCTAAGGTGGGCCTGCAGGCACGCTTAATGAGCCAGGCAATGCGAAAACTGACATCCACGATTTCAAAAACCAACTGTTGCTGCATTTTTATCAATCAGTTGCGTGAGAAGATTGGTGTGATGTTCGGCAACCCCGAAACCACTACTGGCGGTAATGCATTGAAATTTTATGCATCTGTTCGAGTGGATATTCGCCGTATACAATCTATTAAGGAAGGCGATGCGGTTGTGGGTAACCGTGTAAAGGTGAAAATTGTAAAGAACAAGGTTGCACCACCTTTCCGTGTGTGTGAGTTTGACTTGATGTATGGAGAGGGTATTTCTAGATTGGGTGAGATTATTGACTTGGGTGTAGAATACGAAATCCTTAAAAAGAGCGGTTCGTGGTTCAGCTATGGCGATTCTAAGCTAGGACAGGGGCGCGAAGCGTTGAAGCAAGTATTGCGCGATAATCCAGAGCTTACAGACGAGCTGGATGCAAAAATACGTGCTGCTATTGAAGAAAAACAGGCTCAGGAATGAAAAAATGTTTGATAGTAGTGGCATTGATATCGCTTTTGTCGGGTTTGCGAGCCCAAAGCGATTCCACCCAGGCATCCAGTATAAATCAAGTTGATACCATATACGAGGATGAGGGTTTTAGTGCCACCAATCGCAATCCGATATATACTTTTGGCAGTCCTTTTTGCGAGCATTTTGCCGAATTGAAATTCTTTTTGGGAACTGCGGATATGGGAATGGGCATAAACTATACCTATCTGCCAGAAGTATGGGGCGGCCATGTGAGCGGCGATATTGGTTTCGACTCCAAATGGCTGCTGGCTGGTGCTGATTACCGTTTGTCTAAGCCATGGGATTTGAGCGATTTCCACGTTTATGGTGGATTGGGTTTCCGATATGGCGACAATAACAAGGTAGCTTTCCCCACCGATGATGAAAACCTATGTATGCGACCCGCTATGGAAGTGGGTGTTCGCTGGGCTTCAGATGACGGTTTGGGCCGATTTTGTATGACTAGCGGAACAATAGGCATCCTTACTGATTTTGTAAATACTTATGTGACTATAGGCTTTAGCTCTTCTCTTGCTTTGTTGGCTTCTGTTTTCCTGTTATTGGGATTTGCCAATTGAAGATGCTAGTAAAAAAATGCAGCCATGTATGTAATTGATGAACAACGCGAAGAATTAGAAATTCAGGCAAGGTACGAAGAACTTTTGGAAACTTGCCGTACCACATATCCTATCACTATCGATCAGGAGAAGGATATTTTCCGTGCCTTTTCGCTAGCCAAAAAAGCGCACTCGGGAACCCGTCGGAAATCAGGTGAACCTTATATCTTCCATCCGCTGGCAGTTGCGCTTATTGCTGTGAAAGAAGTTGGGCTTGGACCCACTGCGGTAATATGCGCTTTGTTGCATGACGTGGTTGAAGATACGGATATCTCGCTTGACCAGGTTCGTACGATTTTTGGCGACCGAGTGGCTGTTATTGTAGATGGTGTGACAAAAATTGACGATGCCATCATTCTCCAGCAAACCGATTCGAAACAGGCTGAGAACTATCGAAAGATATTGCTTTCGATGTGTGATGATGTTTATGTCATTTTCCTGAAGCTTTGCGACAGATTGCACAACATGCGTACTTTGGGTTCGATGAAAGATACCAAAAAGTTGGCCATCTCATCGGAAACTCAATATCTATATATTCCGCTGGCACACAGGTTGGGTTTGTATACCATTAAAACCGAATTGGAAGAATTGGTAATGCGATATACAAATCCTACCAAGTATGGCGAGATTGAAGCGCTTATCAACAAATCTGCTGGTACCGAAGAGAAACTCGAAAAGTGGATGTACGATCCCATTCGCAAGATGTTGGATGATCATGGTTACAAATACCACATCAAAACTCGCATCAAATCGGTGTACAGTTGTTATAAGAAGATGGAGCGTAAAGGGGTGAAGTTTGAGGAAATATTCGATTTATATGCCATGAGAATCATTCTGGATGTTCCTGCCAGCCAGGAAAAGTCTGAATGCTTCAAGGTTTATTCGCTTATTTCATCAGTTTTTCCGCCTGATCCAACACGGTTCAGAGATTGGATTACTACACCCAAAACGAATGGATATGAGTCGTTGCAAACCACAGTTATGACGCCTATAGGGCAGTGGGTAGAAGTTCAAATCCGAACCCAGCGTATGGATACCATCGCCGAAAAGGGCATGGCTGCCCATTTCTTGTACAAAGAAGCCCATCCAGAGGAACAGATTGAACTTACCCCGGTAGAGCTGTGGCTACAACAGATACGCAGCACATTGGAGAATACCAAAAAAAGTGCCCTCGATTTGGTGGAGGAATTCAAGGAGACCTTATACACCAAAGAAATATACCTTTTTACCCCCAAGGGCGATATGAAGCGCCTGCCTGCCCATTCCACTGTGCTGGATTTTGCTTTTGCCATCCATACGGAGAAGGGGCTCCATTGTATAGGTGCAAAGGTGAATGGAAAAGTTCAGGCCATTGGTTACAAGTTGCGTGCTGGCGAGCAGATACAGGTGCTTACAAGCCCGAAAATCCGCCCCACCGAGGAATGGTTGAGCTATGCGCACACTTCAAGAGCAAAAGAAGCCCTCAAGGATTTCTTGAGAAATGAGCGCAAAGGATATCGAGAAGAAGGAGAACGACGCCTGGAGAGTATCTTCCAAAGGCTGCAGATGCCTTATAATGCTTCCAATATTGGGCATGTAAAGCGGGTATTGGAATTGGCCAGCGATACCGACCTCTATTTCCAGCTAGCCATGGGTACCCTTTCGGCAAATGATATTGCTCGTTGTTTCGGCAGGGCTGAAGATGGCCACAATGTATATTTCATGGGTCAGTTCGACTCGCTGTTTGAGAATAATAGCACTTCTATACGGTATAAAGAAATGCGCCAGCCCGGAGCCCAGCAGTCGTTTTTGTTGGATGAGGAATATGAGCGTTTTTCAACAGAGCCTGCCCCATGTTGCAACCCTGTGCAAGGCGACCATGTTGTGGGTATTGTAACCGATGGCAAGATTATGGTACATCGAACCAATTGCAAGGTTGCCATGAGCGAAATGGCCAATCACGAAAACCGTATTGTTCGTGCTCGATGGCGCCCTGGTGAGCATGTGTCGTTGATGTCGGGCATTGCATTTACTGCAATTGACCGCAAGGGTTTGCTTACCGATATTACGGCAATTGTTACCGACCAAATGGATTTAAATATGAGGGCAATCACGTTGGAAGCTGTCGAGGGTTTGGTGCGTGGTATTATCATGCTGTATGTGTTAAATCTTGACAATCTGAACAATCTGCTTCTGAAATTGGAATCAATTGAAGGCATACAAGAAGTCCGGCGCTTATGAATAAAGAAACTATCGATGCTTTTACACGGCTAAATGAAGTCTTTTCTATCGTTAGAAAAGAATGCCCGTGGGATCGGGTTCAAACAATGAAAAGTCTCCGCTATCTGACAATAGAGGAAACTTATGAGCTGAGTGAAGCAATTCTTTCCATTGAAGCAGATGATTGCGAAGAGAATAGTGCTGAAATGAAGAAAGAATTGGGCGATATTTTCATGCATCTGATTTTCTATGCCACAATAGCCGAAGAAGAAGGCCGATTTGATTTGGCTGATGTGTTTAATGCCATAAGCAAAAAGTTGGTCGACAGGCATCCCTTTATCTTCAAAAAGGACGAGTATAAAGGCGAGAGCTGGGAACAAATAAAGATGCATGAAGGCCGCAAATCGGTACTTGAGGGCGTGCCGGCTTCGTTGCCGCCCCTCGTAAAAGCCGTTCGGTTGCAAGAAAAGGCTGCTGGAATTGGCTTTAAGCTTGGCGAAGAGCAAGTGCCATTGAAAGAGGAAATGACCGAAGCGGAGTTTGGCGATATGCTTTTTGGCTTAATACATTGGGCTCACGATCGGGGTATCAATGCCGATGATGCTTTGGCTGCTGCCAATTCCCGTTTCCAAAATAAGGTTCGTCGTTTCGAGAATCATGAAGATTAGCCTCTTCACCCTAGTCCGAGGACTCTTCCATAGAAGGTGGAATTTCTGATATTGAAGATTGGGTATCCGTGATCTCTTTCTTCACTTTCCCTTTGATGCTGAGCCATTTTTTCCAAGTGGCTAAGTCGAAGAAACTGGAATCTGTTGTGGCTTGCCAGGTAAGAAGTGCCCCGATTGGGATGAAAACGAATGTGGAAACCCACATGCCGATAGGGCCTGTTGCGCTTTCGCGCACGGATTTTTCACTAATCATGCCAATCACATAGTACATAACAAAGAATACAACAGATGCCACCAGCGGCAGCCCAAGTCCGCCTTTGCGCACGATGGAACCAAATGGGGCACCTATGAGGAATAAGAGCAAGCAGGCAACTGAGAGTGTGAATTTTCGCATCAGTTCGATGTAATGGCGGTTGATATATTCCTTATCAGAGGATATCATTTGGGAATACATCTGGATGTTATTGGCATTGGAGGATGCTGAACTTCGGGCAAGGTCGTACACTTCCTTGCGTTTGCTCATGTCATTGGCCAGGGCTTTGTTGATGTCAAGATATTGGCTTTGGTATTTATCATTCCGCTCCTGATATTTTTTGTATACTTTAAATGATGCCATTGTTGAATTGCTCAATTCCTCAAAGCGCAAATCCAGATTATGTTCAAGCGCCCCCACAGTACTATCTAGCTGGCTGACATTGAGCATCTGATAGTGGTGAGCAAAGAATTGGTCGTCCGATTTCTGAAAGCTGAAGGACGAAATATCGAAAGTAAGTATCTGTTCGTCAAAGCCTATGCTAGTGAGTGGACGAGTTTTGTAGTATTCCCCGTCTTGGAGCTCGTTGTAAGTGTAGCCATCTTTAAGCGTGAAGACCAGGTATTTGTCATCGGGTGTGGATTGCATGTATCCGTGGTCAGCCACAATGATGCTCGTCCGATTGATGCCTTGCGTGTGGTCATAAATGATGATGTCCCGCAATGTGCGGCCGTCGGGGTCTTTGCGATTAACGCGTATCACATAGCCATCAATCTCGTCGTAATATTCGCTCGGACGTATGCTGACGGCGGGTTTCTTTCGCTGGATATCATATAGCGTGGTTCGATACTTATACATGGCCACGGGCAGCACATTATTGGAAAAATAAAAAGCTATGCCCATCAACAATGTGGCTATCATGGCCATAGGCAGCATCATCCGGCTCAAGGATATGCCGCCGGCCTTCATGGCCACCAGTTCGTACTTCTCTCCGAAATTGCCCATGGTCATAATGGAGGCAAAGAGCACGGCAATGGGTAGCGCCATAGGGACGAAAGTTGCCGATGCATACATCAGCAATTCCATGATGACCGAAAATTCGAGTCCTTTGCCAACAAGGTCGTCGATATACTTCCACACAAACTGCATCAGAAGCACGAATACTGCAATGGCAAAAGTCAGCAGTAAGGGGCCTAGAAAGGATTTGAGTATCAGCCTATCGAGTTTCTTCATGGGGGTATGATGGAATTATATTGTCTATCTGAACCAGCCTCCGAATACGCGAATCAAATCGTTTCCGTTGGCAATAACCATTAGGGCCAGGAGCAGGAATAGTCCAATGTTCTGTATAACGTTAAGCACCTTTTCGCTCACCGGCTTGCGGGTAATCATTTCCCACAAGGTGATGACGATATGCCCGCCATCCAGGCCGGGAATGGGGATAATATTCATAAATGCCAGCACCACAGCAAGCAGGGCGGTAAGGTTCCAGAAACGCAGCCAGTCCCAAGTATCGGGAAACAGGCTTGCCATTGTAATGAATCCGCCCAGGCTTTTGGTTCCGCCTTTGGTGAAAAGAATCTTGAGGGAAGAAACATAGGATACCAAGGTTTCCCAACCATAGCTAATGCCGGCAGGAATAGCTTGCCAGAAAGTGTAATCGTTGTGGCGCACTTCGAAAATTTTCGACATGTCGTCCATGGCAAAGATGCCCAGCTTTCCATCGCTGCCCAAAAGGGCAGGCACCTCGGTGTACAAGCCGTTGCGGTACAACCCAATAACAGCGCTGTCGCCGGCAAAATCGCCCAAAGTAGTTGTGAATTCAACAGCCGTAGGGGTTGCAATACCGTTAATGCTTACAAGGCTGTCGCCAACCTGCATGCCATAATGCTTGCCCACCGATCCTGGCGCAAAGTCTTTTACAACGAAAGGCCAGCGGGCTGCCATAATCTGCTTGGGATTTTCGGAAGCAATCTTCGACAACAAATCTTTGCTCATCTGTAAAACCACCAGGCTGTCGCCGCGCAACACGGTCACTTTGTTGGGTTTATCCAGGATAAGTTTCTGTGTGGTAGTAGCAAAATCAAACATCTCTTCCTCATCGATAGCATAGATGATGTCCCCATCTTGGAACCCTTCGTCCAGAAGGATCTGATGGTATGCGTAGCCCAATTTAGCGTTGCGCAAGGGCAAATCATCGGTTCCCCAATGCGCAAAGATGCCGGTGTAAATAATCAAGGCCGAAACAAAGTTGACCAAAACACCGCCAGCAATGATGCAAAGGCGCTGCCAGCGAGGCTTGGTGCGATACTCCCAAGGCTGGGGAGTGCTCTCCAAATCGTCGGCACCTTTAGTTTCGTCAATCATGCCGGCAATATCGCAGAAACCGCCCAAAGGAAGCCATCCCAGTCCCCACAGGGTGTTGTCCTGATCCTCAGGCTTGAGATTCTTCTCGTCCCATTCTTCGGGAGTGGTAGCATTGAAGAAACGGAAATGCCATTTCCCATTGAATTTCTTTGCTTTTATGATGGAGAACCATGGATTGAAAAAAACATAGAAACGGCGCACGCGTGTGTGGAAAAGTTTTGCAAAAAGGAGGTGCCCCATTTCATGGGTTACCACCAGCAGCGATAGGCTAATGAAAAAAATCAGGGCTTTCATATGCTAGCAAAAGTATTAATC
>JAGHRY010000290.1 GCA_018066145.1 Candidatus Colimorpha merdihippi
GTAACATCGGGACAGGTAGCGGTGGTGAACTGGATGGTGTCGCTCCAATCGCCTTCGATTTCGGCAGAGCCGCAGATGGCGCGGACGGCAGCATTGTAGGTGATGCCGGCAGTGAAGCCGCTAACGGTTGCGGGGTTGGTGCTGACACGGTAGATGCTGTCGAGACCACCAGCAAACCAAACGTGGAGATCCCACTGGGTTTCGGTGCCGCGGGCAGTCCAAGCGAAGGTGGCTTCGGCATTGGTCATGTCGCTAGCAGCAAGACTATCGGGAGTCATGCAAGGCAGGCTGTCGGTGAGGAAATAGCCGATGGTCCAATCGGAGAATCCCAAGCTGTCGGAGGAACAATCCTGACGGACCCGGAAAGTGTAGCTTGTAGCGGGAGCGAGGCCAGCGAAAGTGTAGGAATTGCCCGAAACGGCAATATCGTTAGCAGGCCAATCGACAGCAGCAGTCTCTTTGATGTTGACCTGGAAACTAGAACCCTCGCCATAGAAGTTGATAGTAGCGCTCTGGTAATCATGAGAAGCCACAGAAGCGATAGGTGCATAGCAAGCCGAACCGCAGCTGATGAGCTTCCAGTCGCCGACAACATTTAGCGCAGTACCACCGGTGATGGTAGTGGGGGAATAAGCGCTACCATCGTTGTAGATATAGCGTGTTTTGGCAGTAGCGGTGTTGTGGACGTTGAAAGAAGCGCCGCTAGAGTAGGAGCCATGACGGCGGTTGACGGTAATGAGCAGATTGCTGTGGCCATCCCAAGTAAAGGCTGTATCAAGGCCAAACTGGCGCCATCCGGCAGCAGAATAAGTGAGGTCGGCATCGTGAGCCACCTCGACAAACTGATGGGTAGCGCTGGGCATGATGAAGCTCGAGGAGAGGTTGGATTCGGGAACATTGGCCAGATATACATCCATGTGGGTGTAGTAGCTGCCCTGATCGCCGCTAGCGGGGTTGAAGGCCATAGCGGTAATATCGCCGTTGAGGCCAGCAAGCATAGCGCTGTCGATGATAGTCTGCGTGTAAGAATAATTGTAGAAACTGTAACCGACAGGAGCGTAATTGTTGGTAGCGGCAGTCATGGTGCTATCGTAACTCAGATAGACATTGGCAGATTCGCACATAGCGGTAGAGAAAGTGGCAGAGGACCAACGGCTGGTATCGCCGGGAGCACAAATCTTGCGAACATAAACATCGTAATTGGTGCTAGCAGAAAGGCCGACAATGGTGATAGCATTAACAGTGGTGGTAAGCGAAGTGCCGGTGCCGAGAGCAAAGCCGCGGGAGCCATACTCAACCTCGTAAGCGAGCACGGCATCGTTGTCCCAAGTAAGGTTGAGGCGCGAACTGCTTTCACTCATACGGGTATCGATACGGATATTATCCACACGGTAGCAAGTGGGGATGTAGTCGAGGGTAATCTCGTCGACATAAGCATACCAGCTAGAAGCGGGGCGATCGGCGCGGATGGCCACATAATTGCCGGTGCCAGTGTAACGGGAGAGCTGAACCTCAAAGAAATCCCAAGTAGTGCCATTGATCACATCGACGGTGTCGACAGCCACGAAGGAAGAGATATCGTTAGGATTGGTCATCACACCCACTTTGAATTGGGGCATATAAGAAGCACTGGATGCCTTAGCCCAGAAAGTGAGCATGAGGCTGCTGGCGCTGATAGAAGAATCGACAGGAGGCAGGACAATGCACTGGTAGTCGCCATAAGTGCCGGTAGTGATACTATTGAACCAATAGAGGCCGGCGCTACCGCCAGCATTGTGGTTGTAGGAAGCGCTATTGCTGACATAAGGATATCCGCCATAGCTGGTACCATTATTCAAACGAGTCCAGCAAGGAGCGAAAGCAGAGCCCGTGGCGGAAGAACCTGTAGACAGTCCCTCGAAATTCTCGGTATAGGGGAGAGTGATGTAACCGCAAGGAGTGCGGAAATTGTTGATAGCCCAGAGGCTTGTGTCGCCCTCGCCACAGATGGAACGAACACGGAAAGTGTATTCGACATTTGACGAGAGACCGGTGAGAGAGCAGGTGGTGGTAGTGGTGGTGACAATGGGCGAAGAGCCTACCTGATACTGCCACTCGGTAGCACTACCTGGTTCGGTCCAACTTACATCAACACTGGTTTGAGAAAGGTTGGTAAGGGCGATATTGGTAGGCTTGGGACAAGAATTGAGCACGAGCTGAACATTGTCGATAGCAGGAGCAGGCATAGTACCTATCGAAGCATCGCAATGGAAAACAAACACAAGGTGGTAGACACCTGCGCTAGCGACATGGATGTCGGAGGAGTTGGTCTGCCAGCCATTAACAAGATTGAGTTTGGTGTTACCATCGAGCGAGACCCAGCCGCCCGGCATGCTGGTGGCAGACAAGCCCGAAGGCATGGTGCCGGCAGTGAAAGACTCGGATACGGGAACGAGGGCAGCGCGGAGATAGTCGAGGGTACTCTCGCCATAGCACTCCCAGTCGAAGGAATAGTTATAATCGCCAGGTGCAGGAATGAGGACATCGCAATAAGCGAAAACGGTGGTAGTGCTAGCAATATCGTAGCCATGGCTGGTGCCGTTGGTGTTGGAGATATACAAGCCGTGCGTGCCAGAACCATTGTGAGCAGCAGTTCCAATATACCACTTGTTGGTAAGCGAACCATTAACAAAATTCCAAATAGTGTTGTTGGTGGCATTCTCGAAATCGCAGGTGAGCGGGAGCTGAATATAGGTATTGGCCGTGCGGAATGAAGCCAAAGTAGGCGTGAGGGATACGGAACCGCAATCGGGCGATACATAGATGTCGTACTGGGTATTGGTAGACAAACCATTGATAACGAAAGGCAGGGTGGTTACGGTAGCAGAGGTACCGGTGCCGCGGGCAAAGCCATGAATGCCGTATTCGACATTCCAAGAAGTAGCCTCGCCGGTTTCGGTCCAAGCCACACTCAGCATATTGCTATCGACACTCTCGAGATGGATGTTGCTAACAGGAGGACAAGCAGGAATCAGATCGACGGTAACATCGTCGACACAGCAATACCAAACGCTAGCGGGACGAACAGCCTTGATAGCGATATAATTTCCGTGACCGGTGAAGTTGGAGAAGTAATGGGTATAGTTATCCCAAATAGCCGAACTACCAACATTGATAGTGTCGACACACTGGAAGGTATTGGGATCGCTGAAGTCGGTCATCACACCCAGATAAAGGGTAGGATTGTAGGAAGTAGAAGTAGACTTAGCCCAGAAATTGATCTGGAGGGTGTTGATGGGAAGTTCGACAGTGTCGATGCCGGGCAGTACAGCAAAGAGATAGTCGCCATAAGTGCCGGTGGTGGTAGTGTTGTACCAATACAATCCCTTGGTGCCGCCAATGGTGTGGTTGTAAGAAGTGGTATTGCTAACAAAAGGATAACCGCCGTAGCTGGTACCATTGTTGATACGAGTCCAGCAATTGGCAAAAGCGCTGCCGGTGCTTGAGGAACCTACAGGAGAATCTTCGAAGTCTTCGAAATAGGGAAGGGAATCGATGAATACGCAAGCGGTACGGAAGCCGGCAAAATTAGCGCCACCCACCATAGCGCCACAATCCACGGTAACCGTAACGGTGTACTGTGTGTTGGGCTGGAGACCAGTGAGGGAAACAATAGTGTCGGTAGCATTAATCGTGATAGTGCTGGATTCGCCGCCGCCATTGGGGAGGCAAGTAACAGTCCAAGAATTGGCATAACCGGTCTCGCTCCAGCTAACATCGGCAGAGGTAGCCGTAACATTGGAGACCACCAGATTGTCAACAGGAGGGCAGTCGGGGATGAGTTCGAGGCGAACGTCATCGAAATAAGCATACCAGGAAGCAGTGTTGCGCGTTGCGCGGACAGCCACATACTGACCAAAACCAGCGAAACCAGCCAAGCTGGCGGTATACTCCTGCCATGCAGTGGAGCTGCCCACGCTAATGGTGTCGACAGGCTGGAAAGAAGCATAGTTGGTAGCATCGGTCATAACACCCACTTCGAAAATGGGATTGTAGCTGGTGGTGGTAGCCTTGGACCAGAAGCTGAGCTGGAGGGTGTTGATTTCGATAGCATCGGTGTCGATACCCGGAAGAACGATGCACTGGTAGTCGCCATAGGTGCCGGTGGTGGTAGTATTGTACCAATACAGGCCGCAGGTGCCATTATCGGTATGGTTATAAGTGCCGGAAGTGCCGACATAGGGATAACCGAAATAGGAAGTACCGTTATTGATACGGTTCCAGCAGGAAACGAAGCTAGAAGAAGTGGAGGTGCCGGCCGGCTGGCCTTCGAAGTTTTCGAAGTAAGGTAGAACAGAGATAAAGTCGCATCCGGAGCGGAAGGCAACTTCGTTAGTGCCGCCAAGCTCGCCATCGCAATCGACAGTAACGGTAACGTTATACTGGGAATTGGGGACAAGGCCATAGAGGGTAACCACGGTATCGGTAGCAGCCACAACCACAGCGCTATCGGCAGGCATGCCATTGCGATTGTAGGTAACAGTCCACGAAGAAGCCGAACCCACTTCGCGCCAAGAGACATCGGCGGTATTGGGAGTGATATTGCTTACGATAAGGTCGTCGACACGAGGACAAGCGGGCATCACTTCCAAGCGCACATCGTCGAGATAAGCAGTCCACGAACTGGAGGGGCGGTTGGCACGGATAGCAATATACTGGCCATTGCCGCTATAAGAATTGAAATATGACAGATATTCGCTCCAAGCAGTGCTATTGCCAACATTGATGGTATCGACAGGCTGGAAGCTATTGATGTCGTTGGGGTTGGTCATAACACCCACGTAGAATACGGGGGAATAAGAGGTAGAAGAAGCCCGAGACCAGAAAGTGAGCTGGAGGGTGTTGATGGGATACGCGTTGGTGTCAACAGGGGGTAGCACGATGCACTGGTAATCGCCATAGGTGCCCGTGGTGATGGAATTGTACCAATAGAGGCCGGCGCCACCGCCTATGGTGTGATTGTAGGTAGTGCTATTGCTGAGATAGGGATAGCCGCCATAAGAGGTACCATTATTCAGACGGGTCCAACAGCTGATGAATGCACTGCCGGTGGAACTGGAGCCGGTGGAATAGCCTTCGAAAGTTTCAACAAAAGGCAGGCTGTCGATGGAAGTACAAGGAGTAGTAGCATTGACGACAGTAGACACGGTAGTGTCGGAACAAATAGCAGAGACCCTGAATACGTAGGAAGTATTGGGGGTAAGACCGGTAATGATGGCAATATTGTCGGTGGTACCGGATTCGACATTGGTCCAGCTGCTAGATGAAGCAGGGCAATAGTCGACATCCCAAGCGGTCTCCTGATAGCCAGGCAGCCATTCGAGGGTAGCCTGGTTGGCACTTAATGCGGTAACCTGAGCCAAGGGTTGTGCGCAATTGGCCTCTACGAGGCATGAGCCTGTATAGAAGTGGATGGCAGCACGATAAGAGTAGGTGGAGCCAGCGTTGCCAGTGGTAAGGTTGGTTGCGGTATAGGCGGTATTGTCTTGATAGCGATAACGAGCCGAGTTGGCCACATTGTCGTAGTAGCCGGTAAGACTGGTAGAAGCCGTATGGGAAGAGCCGGAAGGCTGGTTCATGAAAGTAGTAAGCATAATGCTGCTGGTGCCATCCCAAATGAAAGGCGTAGCAAACTCATAATGCTGCCAACCAGAAGTATTCATTGGGTGAGAAGCGGGGCCATAGACCTGCTGGTGGGTGGTGACAGGTTCGAAAGTAGCATTACTGATAGAAGTGGTGTTAGAATTGCCCAAATAGATGGTGAGTTCTTTGGCGTAAGAAGAGCAAGCGGTAAAACCAAGGTCGATACCCTTGATGGAGCCAGGAGATACACCAGCGGCCAACAATTCGGCTGCGGTATAGACAGTCTGGTAGGCCGTGTTGCCGTATGAGCTATAAGCCAGGCAGCCGGAAATACCTGTAGTAGAGGTGCTGAAGAGGATGGTTTGAGTGCTAGCAGTGTCCTGTTCCAAGCAAGCGAGATGGCTGGTAGTGAAAATGGTGCTATCGGCAGCGCCTACGCCATCGTCGCAGACGGCGCGGATGACCACCTTATACTGGGTGGCAGCCTCAAGACCGGTAATAATCTGCTGATTGTCGGTGGGGTAAAGGGTAGTAGGCGTATCGCCGCTGCCCACTTCGACATAAGAGAATTCATATTCAGAAACATTGCCAAGGAGGCCGCGGGTTTCCCAGTTAAGTACTGCAGAACCAGCACTAACTGCCTGAACATTAATGTTGGCCACTTCGGGACAAGTGGGAAGGGTTTGCAACGTGATATCGTCCATGGCAGCATACCACAAAGAGGTGGGTCGGTTGACTCTGATAGCCACATGAGAACCAATGCCGCTGAAAGAGCCAAGGTCGACAACATACTCGGCGAAATCGATACCCTCGACATTGACAGTACCCACCTGCTGGAAGGTATTGATGTCGGTAGGATCAGACATGACACCCACCAGGAAAACGGGGTGATAGCTGGAACTGGTAGCCTTGGCCCAGAAACGGAGCTGCAAGTTGTTGATAGGATAAGCATCGGTATCAACGGAAGGAAGCACGAGGCACATATAGTCGCCATAGGTAACAGTAGTGGTGGTAGCATACCAAAATAAGCCGCGTTCGCCGCCGCTAGTGTGGTTGTAAGAAGTAGTACTGGAGATATAGGGATAGCCGAAATAAGTGGTGCCATTATTCAAATGATACCAGCAGTTGACAAAGGTGGTGCTGGTAGAAGTGGTGGTAGGAAGTCCCTCGAAGGTCATTTCGTAAGGCAGGGTTGTCATGGGCAAACAAGCAGTGCGGACCAAGATAGTCTGCCAGTCGCTGGTGTCGCTTGCGCTGCAAACGGCAGCCACGCGTACCAAATACTCGGTATTGGCATTGAGGTCGGAGAAATCGACCACAGTGTCATATACAAAGCTTACGTCGGCAGTGGATTCGGGAGCGTTCCGCTCGCGGATATACACCATCCATTCAGAAGCATTGCTAACGTCGGTCCAACTGACTGTCATGGACGAAGGCTGGACTTGAGAAGCATGGAGGTTGCTAACTTCGAAGCAAGTGGGCTGAACCTCGAGCTTGATGTCGTCCATAGAGGCATACCAAGTTGAGGTGGGGCGCACGGCCTTGATAGCAATGCTGGCGCCGCTGCCGTTGAAATTAGTGAAAGGAACAGTGTATTCGACATAACTGGTACCTTCGACATTGACAGTCTGGACCTGCTGGAAGGTATTGATGTCGGTAGGATCGGTCATGACACCCACCTGAAATACGGGATGGTAGCTTGTGCTAGTAGCTCTAGCCCAGAAACGCAGCTGGAGGGTATTGATGGAATAGATGTCGGTATCGACTGACGGCAGGGCTATGCAATAATAGTCGCCGTAGGTGGTGGCAGTGGTTGAACCGTACCAATAAAGTCCCTTGGAGCCGCCCATGGTGTGGTTGTAAGAGGTGGTAGCGGATATATAGGGGTAGCCGAAATAAGTAGTAGCGTTATTCAAATGGGTCCAGCAATTGATGAATGAAGAGGATGATGAGGTGGTGGTAGCCTCACTCTCGAAATCCATTACATAAGGCAACGAGGAGATAGCGCCGCATAAGGTATGGGCAGCAATCGACTGCCAGTCGCTAGTATCGCCGGCATTGCAGATAGCAGCCACGCTAACGGTATACTGGGTATTGGCAGCAAGGCCGGTAAAAGTGGCAGTGGAGTCGGTAACGAAGGTTACGATGGCAGAGGATGCGGGAGCAGTAGCCTCACGGATGGACACTACCCATTGGGAAGCGTTGCTGTTGTCGCTCCAGGCAACGCTCAGCGCATGAGACTGAACATTGTATGCCTGAAGCTGACTTACCTCGAAACAAGTGGGCTGAACCTCGAGCTTGATGTCGTCCATAGAGGCATACCAGAGAGACGAGGGGCGCACAGCCTTGATGGCCACCGAGGCACCATTGCCAGTGAATGAGGTAAAGGGAATGGTGTACTCGACAAAAGTGGTACCTTCGACATTGACAGTCTGGAACTGCTGGAAGGTATTGATATCGTTAGGATCGGTCATCACACCCACCTGGAAAACGGGGTGATAGCTGGTGCTGGTAGCTCTAGCCCAGAAACGCAGCTGGAGCGTGTTGATAGGGTATATATCGGTATCCACGCTAGGCAGAGCAATGCAATAATAGTCGCCATAGGTGGTGGCAGTAGTAGAAGCGTACCAGTAGAGGCCGCGGGCGCCGCCAATGGTGTGGTTGCTGATGGCGGTGGAGGATATAGTGGGATAACCGAAATAGGTGGTGCCATTATTCAAGCGGTTCCAGCAGTTAACAAAATCGGTACTGGTGGTAGTGGTGGTAGCACAACTTTCGAAATCCATAAAATACGGAAGCGAGGTCATGGGAGCACAACCGCTGGTAACAAGGATGCTGCGCCAACTGCTGGTGTCGCCATTGTCGCAGATAGAAGCCACACTCACACTATAATCAGTGTTGGGGGTAAGGCCGGTAAGGCTAACGGTGGTGGTAGTGGCAGAGATAGTTTGAGCCATTTCCATGCCGTCATTGACGGCATAATAACGTACCACCCATTCGCTTGCATTGGCATCCTGCCACTGAACATCGAATGCGTAAGCAGAAATGTTGGCAGAATGAACATTCAATGGGGCAGGGCACGATACCACGGGGCGAACAAAGCTATAGTATCTGCCCAAAGTGGGCCAAACACCTGTGGGGGTTGTGCTGGTAGTGCCGTTAGTAAACTGCACACCAACATGCGTATCGCTGACATACCAACCATCAGCGGCACTGGAGCAAAGACCCGGCTGGCGCGAAACAGCGGGCACCAATGACGGCTGGGTGCCATACACTACCACAATATTGCCATTATGGTAAAGCTGAATCTGGTAGAGATACATTTGGTCTCGCGTGGTAGAGGTATATGTACCCACACAGAATTCAACAACGCCTACCGAGTCGCCATCGGCATTAACAGTGTGCAAATACCGAACATAATGGCTGGAATTGGCATAGCCGTCACAACCGAAGAAATTGATCTTCGGATTGTTAACGTTGGCGTTTGTTGACGAGAAGGGGGTTGTGTAGTTGGCGGTTGCTGTAGCAGTGGCACCAAAACGAAGGTTGCCATCGCTATTAACCGAAAACTGACTGTAGGTGCCTTCTCCAAACGGGAAATTGAAACCTAGGCTTGTCACTGCTGATGCAACTCCGTCACCAGTAGTAGATAATAGCGAAGTGGTTGAAGCAGGCACGCTTATCCACTTGCTCTGATCTACGCCAGTAGTGAACGTATAGTCTATCAGCACTTGTGCCTGACCCATCCAAGGCAACAACATCATTACTGCCAAGAGGGCCATCTTTTGTAAGTGTTTGAACATGACAAAAACGTTTTTGTTAATAAAAGGGTTAATTTATCTTTCTTCAAAATCATACACATTAACAGTTACTTATAAGAAATA
>JAGHRY010000258.1 GCA_018066145.1 Candidatus Colimorpha merdihippi
ATCGGCACCATCATCAACGCGATGGGCGGGATGGAGCAGGCCCGGGCCGCACAGCAGCATCTGGACAGCCTGTGCGTGGAGGCCGGACTCGGAGCAGTGCACCTCCAGGCTAAAGGTTGGAGCGCCATCCCCACCTCCCGGACCGGAGACCCCAGGGACTCGGCCGCAACCCAGGACAACACGGTAAGGCAGCTTGGCTTCGAAAGCATCACCAATTACCAGTGGTGCCACTTTGTCCCCCTCAAGGAATATGAACAGTGGGGAGATGAGGCCGTAGCCAAGTACGATGAATTCGACAGGGATTTCTCGGTGCCTTACTTCCCCCACGTTTCGGTGGACTGGGACAACAATCCCCGGTTCCCCGGCGAAGCCCGCCCCGCAGTGAGCGGAGTCACACCGGAGAAATTCCGGAAATTCCTCCGGAAGGCCAAGGCCTATCTGGATGAGCACCCATCCCAAACTCCTCTCGTGACCATCAACGCCTGGAACGAATGGTCCGAAGGCAGTTATCTCGAACCCGACACCGAATACGGTTACGGCTTTCTGGAAGCCGTGAAGAGCATTTTCGGAGCCGAATAATACCAATGTCAACTACCCATTAGCTGAAGACTAATGGGCTTGCGACTGCCCGGTAGTGCATGCGCTACGCTCTTTGTCATAACTCCTACCTCTTTCCGCCTTGCGGCGTGGCGTCGCATCGCAGGGTGATTGACGGCACCCTCCGTCACCCGGCTTGCCGGATGGCGACTGTATCATCGGGAACTCGTTGCCTTTCAGGTACTCAAGCCCCAGCTGATACAGATTCATCGCACCGATCCTATCGTCATCGGACTGATAGCCGCAGTGCGAACACTTGTAAACATGATTTGACTTGTCACGGCTATGCCTGTCTATAGCGCCACATATCGGACACCTCTGACTGGTGTACTCGGGATTCACCTTGACGACCTTCTGGCCGGCAAGGGAGGCCTTGTACGTCAGTTTCTGCTCCAGGTCATAGTAGGACCAGCACACCGTGACGTAGCGGTCCTTCGCCCTCACGCGCTCCGTAGCTCCGCGGATGCCGGTGAGGTCCTCCAGCACGAACAGCGTCCCCTGCGGGTTCGATTCCACGAGTGTCTTGGACACGCGATGGTTAACATCGCGCATCCAGCCGTTCTCTCGGTGACCGATGGCCTTGAGCCTGCGTCTTGCAGACGGGGTCTGCCGTTGCTGGAGTTCCGTTCTGGTCTTCGCAAACTGGGCTCTTTTGGACTTGATACTTCTACCGCTCCAGGTCGAGGTCTTCGCTCCGTCGTATGCGACCGCAAGCTTGCGGATGCCGCGGTCGATGCCGACGACCA
>JAGHRY010000020.1 GCA_018066145.1 Candidatus Colimorpha merdihippi
AAAAAAAGTTGTAATTTTGCAAAATCGTAATTTTGGATTCTTTTACGAAAAACATAAAATTAAAATACACAAAATGAAGAAATCATTTATTCTTTTGGCATCGGCACTATTGCTCATGGCCGGTTGCAAAAAGGCCGAGGAAGCCGAGGAAATCATCGGCAAACCCATCGCCAACATCGAAAATGGTCGTTTTACTCCCGAGCTCATGTGGCAGCTGGGAAAGATGGGCGAATTTGCAGTCAGCCCCGATGGCTCCATGGTTGTTTACGCCAACACCTACTACGACATGCAGAAGAATAAAGGCAATGCCGAACTCTACCTGCAATTCACCGAGGGCACTGACCCCGCCATTCGAATCACCAACACCTCCAAAAGTGAGTTCAACCCCGTCTTTATCGACAACAACACGCTTCTTTTTGCCCGTGGCAACGAAATCGTTTCAATGAACCTCGATTCCAAAGCCGAAACCGTATTGGCCACTATCGAGTCTGGCCTCGAAGGCTTCAAGGTCTCCCCTGACGGCAAACAGATTATCTACATTAGCGACATTGCTGTTACTCGTCCCGACGACATCCAGCCACTTTTCGACGGCCTCGACCAAACCACAGGCCGTATCAACGAAGATCTTATGTATCGCCATTGGGACAGCTGGGTAGACGAATATCCCCACATCTTCCTTGCTCCCCTTGATGCCAAGCACATCGATCTCGCTTCTGCCATTGACATCGTAGGCGCCGACAATGCTTTCGAATGCCCGATGCGTCCTTGGGGTGGTGTCGAACAGTTCAATTTCTCGGCCGACGGTTCCCGCATTGCTTACACTTGCCGCAAGAAAACCGGCATCGACTATTCCCAGAGTACCAATAGCGATATTTTTGTATATACCATTGCCAATGGCCAAACCATCAATATCTCCGAAGGCATCATGGGCTATGACCAGAATCCCGTATTCTCGCATGACGGCTCCCGTATCGCTTGGGAAAGCATGGAACATGATGGCTACGAGAGCGATAAGCTCCGCCTTATGGTATACGATTTCAAATCTGGCACCCGTACCGACTATACCGAGGATTTCGACTATGGTGTATCCAATATCACTTGGACCGACGACGATGCACAGCTTCTTGCCGTGGTTATGTATCGCGGCATGAACGAAATTTTTGCTTTCGACTGCGCCACTAAGGCCATCCGCCAAGTCAGCCATGGTTATCACGACATTAATGGATTCACTCTCAGCGGTTCCGATATCTATGCCACCGAAGTAAGCATCCAGCATCCTGCCGAGATCTTCCGCTATACCCTTGCTGATAGCATGCAGCAGGGAGCCCAATTCACCAACATCAACACCGAGGTACTCAGCCAAGTTCGCATGGGCAAGGTTGAAGAAAACTGGGTGAAAACTGTTGATGGCAAAGAGATGCTCGTTTGGCTCATCTATCCCTACGACTACGATTCCACCAAAACCTACCCTGCCCTTCTCTTCTGTGAAGGCGGCCCCCAAAGCATGGTCAGCCAGTTCTGGAGCACCCGCTGGAACTTCGAGGTTATGTCTGGCGCAGGTTATTTCGTAATTGCCCCCAACCGTCGCGGAGTTCCCGGATTCGGTACTGCTTGGTGCGAAGAAATCTCTGGCGATTACGGCGGACTTTGCATGAAGGACTACATGGCCGCCACCGACTATTTTGCCCAAAATATGCCTCAAATCGATGCTGAGCGTATCGGCGCTTGCGGTGCCTCTTTCGGTGCCTACAGTATCTATTGGCTGGCAGGTCATAACGAAAACCACCGCTTCAAAGCCTTCCTCGCCCACAACGGCATGTTCAACTTCGAGCAGCAGTGCCTCGAAACCGAAGAATACTGGTTCACCAACTGGGATCTCGGTGGACCCTACTGGGTTAAAAATGCCAAGACCGCCCATTCCTATGCCAATTCCCCTCACCTTTTTGTTGAGAAATGGAATACCCCCATCTGTGTAGTTCATAGCGAATTCGACTTCCGTATCGTAGCCTCCCAGGGCATGGCTGCCTACAATGCTGCCAAGCTCCGCGGCCTCGATGCCCGCTACCTCTATTTCCCCGACGAGACCCACTGGGTACTCCATCCTCAAAACAGCCTCCTCTGGCATCGCAATTTCATCGATTGGTTCGATAAATATCTCCAGAAATAAGCCGGCTTTTTGCCGACCACAGCTAGGGAGCCTCCTTTCAAGCAGGCTCCCTTTTTTATGTCTCAACAATGGTTAATACTCAATGAGTCGAAAAAAAAATTGATAATTAAAAAAAAAGTTGTATTTTTGCTTGTCGAAATATAAAATTGAGAATTAATAATATTTAAACGTATGAAACGCTTTTTCATCGCCTTACTAGCTTGTACACTGATACTTGGCTATTGCGACGTTCAGGCTCAGAGCAAACCGAAGGGCAACTCAAAATCATCCAAATCCAGCTCCAAAAAGGGCAAAAAGGGTAAAAAAGGACCCGAGCAACCCACTATCCAGCTCACCCAACTGCCTTATAATAGCAACGACTGTCTTTTTGCTGTTAATCTTGATGTCGACCAAACCTATGGTCCCACTACCGCACCCAAAGGTGCAGGCCGCATCATGGAGGTCATGGCCGACAAACGCCACCCCAACCTCCCCGAATTCGAACACAATTCCGTTTGGTACAAATTCACCGTTCCTTACAACGGCAAGCTTGACATCGCCGTCACTCAGCAGAACCTTGCCGACGACTACGATATGTTTGTTTACAAATATACCGACGCCTATTTCTCCAACCATATCCAGTCCAACAAGGTGCTCCCCATTGCTGTCAATATGTCTTCCATCGACAGCACCATCCTGGTAAAGAAAAAGAAAGAGCCTTTCCAGTCTACCGGCGACCCCAAGGCCGACCTCAAGCTTAAGCAAGAGGCTGCCAAACAGCAGCGCCTCGAAAACGAGCGCAACGAAGCCATGGGCACCATCGGCATGTACCACGAGGCTACCGATATCCTTGCTCCCAAGTCCTCCACCATTCGCCACATCCGCTCCATCGATGTGCGCAAAGGCGAGGTCTATTATATCATGCTCGATGCCGTCAACCCCAACTGTAGCGGCCATAGCATCAAGGTTTCCATCCATGTCGATGCCTTCGAGGTCCCCGTCACTTTCTACGATCCCAAAATCAAGAAAAATGTCGATGTCAACCTCACCATTCTCGAGAAAAATACCAACAACCGCGTCATCGTTCGCAACGATAAGTTCCGTGGTGGTACTGTCAAATTTGTTCCTGGTTATAACTACACTCTCTATGCCAAGCGCGACGGTTATTTCTCGATTTTCTATGATTTCAATGCCGACCGTTTCAAACAGGATACCCTCTTGCGTATGCGCATGAACCGCGCCGAACGCGGCACCGAATATCCCCTCACCGGACTTTTCTTCGAAGACGAGTATGTACTCATGCACGAGTCCGACTCATCACTCATGAATTATGTGCAGATTTTCAAGAATCATCCCGACTGCACCTTCACTATCAAAGGATTTGTCCGCACCTATGGTGTCGACCCCGAACACGACCAGCTCGTTTCCCTCGAGCGTGCCAAGGCCGTAAAAGAATTCTTCGTAAAGAATGGCATCAAAGAGGAAAATATCAAAACCACTGGTATGACTCCTACCGATATCAAGCGTGCCGCCACTGCTGCTTTCGATACCAAGAACCAACGCAACGAAGAGTTCGTTTCCATCAAGCTCATCATCACCAGTGTTGGTGCCAAAGAGAATCCTTGATCCTTACTGACGAATGGCGATTGGATTCTATCCAACAACTGAATAATATAAAAGGAGGCCCCTAGAGCCTCCTTTTTTTGTAAATGTCCAACAATAAAAATATATCTTCTACGTTAATAAAAATGTTTTCTAATACTTTTTTATCATGCCGTTAAAAAATCTTCCGCTAATTCAAGAGGCCGACCTCAAGAACAAGGTTGTGCTCGTTCGTGTCGACCACAATGTAGTCAAGCAGGGCGTAATCCACGACCCCTACCGTATCGATGCTACTTTTGGTACATTGTTCTACATCTTATCGAAAGGTGGCAAAATCATTCTCATGACCCACGTCGGTCGTCCCCGCAACAAAAAAGACGGTTCCATCACCCAAGACGATTCTACGTCGGTCAAACCCATCGTTGAGTATCTGCAAAACAAGCTTCACCTCACCATCGAAGTCCCAAGCTTCTATACCCACGGCAAAGAGGGCTACCTCTCTATCGAGAGCAACATCAACCATTCCATCCGTCGCCTTCGCGAACATGAGATCGACATGGTCTATCTCCCCAATACTCGTTGGTTCACTGGCGAGGAAGCCAAAGACGACAATGCCGACCGCTTTGCCAACCAGCTTGCCGGACTTGCCGACATCTATGTCAACGATGCTTTCGGCTCATGGCAGCCCCATGCCTCCACTTATGGCATCACCAAATATCTTCCATCTTATGCTGGTTTCTTGATGCAGAAGGAGATTGAAAACCTTGAACGAATCTTCCACGCAAAACAGCCCTTGGTAAGCGTTGTGGCAGGTTCAAAATTCGATACCAAGATTGATTCACTCTATTCCCTTCTCCAGCGTAGCGACCATCTGGTCTTAGGCGGCGTTATCTACAATGCCTACCTCTGTGCCAAATACGGCATCTCTATCAAGGGGGTCGAAGCCAGCGATGTCACACTGGCCTCACAGTTTGTCCAGTTTGCTCAGCAATACCCTCACAAGATTGTCGAACTCCCCTATATCCTCGAAAGCGATGTCTTTGGCGAACGTGTCGATGGCAAATATCGTGTCCACGACATCCGCACCCTCAAACCCGGCACCCAGCTCAACTATGTGCTCGATATCGCCCCTGAGAGCTACGACGAACCCCAAATTCTCGATGTGTTCCTTTCTGCTAAGACCATCTTCGTTAATGCTGTCATGGGTCTGGTACCTCATTTCAACGAGGGTACCATTGCCCTCGATACCGTTATCGACCGCAACCCCCATGCCGTTAAACTCTACGGCGGCGGCGACACCATGCAGGAACTCAAGCGACTCCTCCCCGGCCTCTATATCATGGCCCTCGATAGCAAAGACTACTACATTTTCACCGGTGGTGGTGCTGTGCTCAAGGCTATCGAACAGAGCAACCCCTCAGGCCTTGCTCCCGTAAAGGCACTCATCGACCAAAAGGCCGAACAGGAGAAATGGAAGGTGCGCCTGGCTTCATCACGCAACAATTCCGAGTATTAATCAAATCCCCACGGCATTAACACAACCGAATTCAAGAACCGTATTCAATAATATTATTATCACTTAATAGCTATGTCACTATTCCGTGTATTGCTTTCAATCATCTTCCCGCCCTTGTCTGTAGTGGATAAAGGGTGCGGGTCATTCCTTATCGTAACAATTCTCACGGCATTTGGATGGGTTCCTGGTGTAATTGCCGCACTTGTGATTCTGAACAAAAACAACTAATCATTCTGTTCATATTACCATAAAAAAGAAGGGATGGATTCGACTTGATTCCATCCCTTTTGCTATTATCAGCAGTAAAGCAAAGACTACTTCTTCTTCTCGTTGAGGAGCGACAGCTCGTATAGCTTCACCGAATTGTCAATGGTTTTCTCTTTTGCTTCGTTGCCGTACTTGTCTACGTCTACCACATTGCGAGGGCTGTGGGTGATGCTGAGTGGACCGTTGATGCAACCGCCGTCGCAAGCCATACCCTCAAAGAAATTCTGAGTAGCCTTACCCATCTTCAGCAGCATAAGGGCCTTGTTGCATTCCTCCAAACCATTCATAGTGCACGGCTTCAAGCCTTCTACACCCAATGATTTAGCCACATCCTGGATACCTTGTGTGATACCGCCAGACTTAGCAAAAATGCGGCCGTAGAAAGAAGCGTTGTCGAGCTCGGAGTCTTCCAAAGTGGCGGGGTCGATATCACGGGCATCAACAAAAGCCTGCAGTTCTTCGAACGACATCACGCTGTCGATCATGCCTTCAGTCTTCTCAAGACGGTATTCCATCTTCTTGCTGCTGCAAGGTCCTATAAAGATAATCTTTGCGGTAGGATCCGAACGGCGTATCAGTTTTGCCGTTTCTATCATAGGCGACGGCGATGACGAGATATACTTCACCAATTCGGGGTATTTCTTTTCGATAAATGCCACAAACGAGGGGCAGCAGCTCGTGGTCATGATACCCCGCTCGGCCCATTCGTGAGCTTCGTGGTGCAGGGTGATATCGGCACCCAGCGCAGCTTCTACCACCTGGTGGAAACCAAGCATCTTAATGGCGGTAGCCACCTGAGTTACGCGACCGATGCGACACTGTCCCACAATAGCGGGCGCAATCACGGCATAAACGCGGTATTTGGTGTTATTTTCCGACTGCTTCAGAATGTCGATGATATCCAACACCAGCGACACGTCGGTAATGGCGCCAAAGGGGCATTTGTACACACAGGCACCGCACGACACGCACTTGTTGTTGTCAATCACAGCCTTGTCGTTTTCGTCTATGCTGATAGCTTTGGGCTTGCAACTCTGAATACAGGGACGGTGCTGGGCAATGATAGCGGAATAGGGGCAGGCCTTGGTACACTTGCCGCATTCGATACACTTCGACTTGTCGATAGTGGCATGATGGTCTACAATGGTGATGGCACCTTTGGGGCAAACCTCTTGGCAGGCATGCAGCATGCATCCGCGGCATGCCGGGGTAACATACATGCCGCCGGCGGGGCATTCGTCGCAGGCTATATCTATCACCTGCACGGGGTTGGGGTTGTTCTTGTCGCCACCCATGGCCATCTTCACGCGCTCTTGCACAATGGCGCGTTCCTTGTAAATGCAGCAGCGCAGCTGGGGTTTGGGACCCGGCACAATGGTTTTGGGAATATCGATATAGGCCTCCTGCAATGTGCCGTCGTAAGCACGGCGAATCACCTCTTTGAGGACATTGTATTTCGTTAACTGAACGTTGGTGTCAAATACGCGTGGCATGACTGTCTTTTGTGATATTATTATTATTGATTACGTATGAATTAATCCTCCACTTCGCGGCCAGCGGCAATACGGGCACGCTTGCGCTCTATCTCGTCGAGGATGATTTTTCTAATACGGAGACTCGATGGGGTAATCTCCAGGTATTCGTCGTCGCGAATATACTCCATGGCCTCTTCAAGCGAGAACTTGATGGGGGGCGTAGTGGTCGACTTGTCGTCGGCACTCTTCGAGCGCATGTTGGTGAGGTTCTTGGCCGTCACAACGTTAATCACAATGTCGTTGCCGGGGCGAAGGCTCTCGCCAATCACTTCGCCACTGTACACATGCTCGCCAGGCTCGATAAAGAATGGTCCGCGGTCCTGAAGCTTGCTGATGCTGTAGGCCGTCGACTCGCCCGTTTCCTTGGCAATGAGAGCGCCCATCTTATGGTCGTCGATATCGCCCTTCCAAGGCTCGAAACTAGCAAAACGGTGGGCAATGATGGCTTCGCCATTGGTAGCGGTGAGCAGGGTGTTGCGCAAACCGATAATGCCGCGCGAAGGAATCATAAACTCCAGCTGCACACGGTCGCCCTTAGTCTCGATAGTGCCGATATCGCCCTTCCTGCGGGTGACTACGTCAATCACTTTCGACGAAAATTCCTCGGGCACGAGCACTGTCAGCTGCTCGATGGGTTCGCATTTCTGACCATCAATTTCTTTGATGATAACCTTGGGCTGTCCCACCTGCAGCTCATAACCCTCGCGGCGCATGGTCTCAATAAGGATAGAGAGGTGCAGAATGCCGCGGCCGTATACCAGCAGCGCATCCGGCGAATTGGTCTCCTCAATACGGAGAGCCAGATTCTTCTCCAACTCCTTGTACAGGCGGTCGCGGAGATGGCGGGAGGTGACGAACTTGCCTTCCTTGCCGAAAAATGGCGAATTGTTGATGGTAAAAAGCATGCTCATAGTAGGCTCATCAACCTTGATGGGAGGCAGGGGTTCGGGGTTCTCTATATCGCAGATAGTGTCGCCAATCTCAAACATCACGTTCTTGTCCAAGTCGAGGAGCACGGCGCAAATCTCGCCAGCCTCGATGGTTGTCTTGGTGCGCTCTTTGCCCAAACCTTCAAAAGTATAGAGTTCTTTAATCTTGCTTTGTATCTTGCTCTGGTCGCGTTTTACCAAAGTAATGGGCTGGCCGGCTTCCAACGTACCCCGGTTCAAGCGGCCCACGGCAATGCGTCCCAGGTACGAGCTATAGTCAAGGCTGGAGAGCATCATCTGTGTGTTGCCTTCCGGCACGATAGGAGCGGGAATGTGCTCGATAATGAGGTCCATCAGGTGCGAAATATCCTCGGTGGGGTTGGCATAATCGGGTCCCATCCAGCCCTGCTTGGCCGAGCCGTAGCAGGTAGGAAAGTCCAGCTGTTCATTCGAAGCGCCCAAGTTGAACATCAGATCGAATACAGCCTCCTGGGTCATCTCGGGGTCACAATTGGGCTTATCCACCTTATTAATAACCACAATAGGTTTCAAACCCAGCTCAATAGCCTTTTGAAGCACAAAACGGGTTTGGGGCATGGGGCCTTCGAAAGCGTCCACCACCAGCAGCACGCCGTCGGCCATATTCAGCACACGCTCCACCTCTCCGCCAAAATCACTGTGGCCTGGGGTATCGATAATGTTAATCTTGGTCCCCTTATAGCGAATCGAAACATTTTTTGAAAGGATGGTGATACCGCGCTCACGTTCCAAATCATTGTTGTCAAGAATAAGGTCTCCGGTCTCCTGGTTCTCACGAAAAAGCTGTGCCTGGTGCAACATTCGGTCAACCAAAGTGGTCTTACCATGGTCGACATGTGCAATAATGGCAATATTTCTAATGTTTTGCATCGAATTAATATTATTATAAAAACGTGCAAAAATACGATTTTTTTTTGAATTATTGTACTTTTATTTCAATAAGGTAGGTTCTAATATTATAACCTCCTATTCTTAGTGAGGGAAAAGTGAGCCTTTTTAGCCGCCTTGCGCCTACAATCTAGACTACAAACATACACATTTTTTATATCATAATATTTTGGGGTTGGCTCTTAAAAATTCACTTTTTATTCTTAGGTGTACATTTCACCTCGCCAACCACCTAGAAAAGGATTATCCCCATCCTAGTGAAAAAAAGCAGCCTCGGCGAATAATTCACGCAGATATGCTTGTAACCTTCACCCTACTCCCTTCGCCCTAACGCCGCTCATTCTACGGGGATCCTACGGGGTCTGTCCGTCCCCATAGAGCGAAGCAACCCCGTAGGATCCCCGTAGAATGGGCGAATTTGCTTTGGATTTAGGTAGAAATCTAGAATTTAGAATGGATTTTTTATGCCTATATGCAATTATGTGTTAGTTACATGCTAAAAACGCATTCTAGATTCTAGATTTAAACATGCAAGTACCCGTAGAAATGGAAATAACTATATCATAAATAACTAATATACACATAAATACAACACCAACAAGCAAACACTTCAACCCCATGCCGATTATAGAAAATCTAGAATTCGATTCTAGATTTTCTATAACCCGTTAGAGGAATTATTCTATGGCATATTTGGCAGGGCAAATAGGTTTGCCTGTGAAATGGTTGAACTTAGGCTGACGATTCAAAGCTGTTATTGCATAAGATCACAACCATTATTCTATACCGGCAACATTGCGTAAGACAAACCGATATTCCTTATCCTGAACCATGCAAGACTTGTCGTAATTTACTCGTTATTCCTATTATGATATGCGTTTTGTCTTTTCCTGAAATCGCTTGTCACTTTTTCCTTGGTTAAACTAAAAAACTTGTCATGTTCATAGTGGTACAACTGAACCGCTTGACAAGTCGAACTAAATTGCTTGACAAAACCGGGATGACAATGGATAATGTAGAGCCATCCTTGTTTTGGGGTGATGCAAAGTTACGACTTTTTTTTGAATCACAAACATTCTTGGTAACCTCTAAAAATTAACTTATTGACGATAAAATAAATATCTTGATTTTTCGTTATTGTATTGAACTTAATCACGAATATTGATGGCAAAATATAAGAAACTTGGGTCGGTCACCCTGTTTGACGCACAAAATACGAAGGAAGAGCTCTCTAAACTGGGCAATCCACTTGAACGATTGTCTCAGGTAGTCGATTTTGAGATGTTCCGCAAGGCGCTGGAAGATTTGTGGAACGACAATTCCAACAAGAAGAAACAGAAGGATATAGATGCCAGATGGACTCAGAAAGGCGGGCAGAACTACTTTGGATATAAAAACCACATAAAGATGGACAAAGTAAGCAAATTC
>JAGHRY010000109.1 GCA_018066145.1 Candidatus Colimorpha merdihippi
ATATATAAATAATGACCCAAAATACTGTTTTTTTGCCTGTTTTAAACATTCAATTCACAGTCCGAAAAACGGTTTCTGGCCCCATTATTTACTTTGCCTCTATTAGTCGCACTACCCCGCATTTCGTCACCCCTCAGCACCCAATTATAACTTTTATTAACAACATAAGCCCCATCTTTACCAAAGCAAAAATCATATCTGCCTTATCACATTCTACAACCTATTAATAGCCTCCCTCACCCCCATTACATTCCGCCGCATAGTCCAATCCGAAACCTTGGCAGGCACTATCCCAAATTAGCATGAAAGCCCGTCCATATCACATTCCAAAAATTCTTTTTGGAAATATCAAAAATAACGCGTATATTTGCATTTGGAAAATCAGTAAAAATAACCATTCAAAATTTATACAACTATGTCTAACACAGTATTAAGCATCATTATCATTGTAGCCATCGCTGTTGTGCTGCTCGTGATTATTAGCTATGTCAAAGCACCCCCTTCCATAGCATTCATCGTGTCGGGTCTCAACCGCAAACCCCGCATCTATATCGGTAAAGGCGGCCTCAGGATTCCTTTGCTCGAACGTCTCGACAAGGTGTATCTTGGCCAAGTAACGGTAGACATCAAAACCAACGTCCCCATCCCCACCAAGGACTTTATCAATGTGAATGTTGATGCCGTTGCCAAACTGCAGGTACTCCCCGACCAAGAAGGCATCCGTCTGTCGGCCAAGAACTTCCTCAACATGACTTCTGCCGAGATTTCCAAACAGGTACAGGATTCTCTTGAAGGCAATATGCGCGAAGTTACCGGCTCGTTAACCTTGACTGAAATCAATATCGACCGCGACAAATTCAGCGACCAAATCATGTCCAAAGCCCAAATGGACATGAATGCCTTGGGCTTGAAGATTATCAGCTGCAATATCCAGAACATTACCGACGAAAACAACCTGATCAAGGACCTTGGTGCCGACAACACCTATAGCATTAAGAAAAATGCCGCCATCACCAAGGCCGAAGCCGAACGCGACATTGCCCAAGCCCAAGCTCGTGCACGCAAAGAAGCCAACGATGTGCAAGTTGAGAGCGACACCGAAATTGCCATCAAACAGAACCAGCTGGCCATCAAGCGAAGCGAACTGAAGGTATTGGAAGACATCAAAAAGGCCGATGCCGATGCCGCCTATTCCATTCAGGAGCAGGAACAGCGCAAAATCATCAATGTGAAGACTGTAGATGCCCAAATCGAACAGACCAAGCGCGAGCAAGAGCTGACTGCCGAGAAGGTAAAAATTCGCGAAAATGAGCTGCGTGCCATGGTTCAAAAGCAGGCCGATGCCGACAAGTATCAGGTTGAGGTAAATGCCCAGGCCAGCCTGGAACAGCAGAAGCGCAATGCCGAGGCCGAAGCCTACCGTGCCGAGCAGGAAGCCCGAGCCACCATTGCCCGCGCTGAAGCAAAAAAACAGTCAATGATGCTGGAAGCCGAGGGTATCAAGAGTCTTGGCGAAGCCGAGGCTTACAAAATCAAATGTGCCGGTGAAGCCGAGGCTGTTGCCATCGAGAAGAAGGGTCTTGCCGAAGCCGAGGCCATGCAGAAAAAAGCCGATGCCTACAAGGAATACGGCCAAGCCGCCATCTTGGATATGCTAGTGAACATCATACCCGAAACTGCCAAGAACGTGGCCACCCCCCTTAGCGCTATCGACAACATGAATGTGTATGGCACTAGCGGTACCGATGCCGCCAGCGTATCGGGTGCTGTACCCGCCGTTATCAAACAAACCTTCGATGTTATCGAGTCGGCCACTGGCGTAAACATGAGCGACATCATGAAGGCCAACTCCATCGAAGCCAAGACCAACCGCAACGTGAAGCTCGACAGCGACAGCGATGTGGTACTGAAGAAATAAGGTCCAACCCTTCATAACATAAGAAAGCCAGTCCTCATGTGACTGGCTTTCTTATTATTTCAATCGTGCAGCCACGCCGCAGAAACAGCCGACAATCAAAGCAATAGATTATCAATTCTGGGGGCGCAAACTGCAAGGTCTAAGCACTATCTACGCTGGCGAAGTGCCTCGTACATAAACACCGCAGCTGCCACCGAAACGTTGAGCGACTGCACCTGGCCCAAGATGGGCAGTTTGGCACGGGCATCGGCCAGTTTCAGCAGTTCGGGGCTGATGCCTGTTTCCTCAGCACCCATAATCAGCAGCGTAGGCTTGCGGTAATCCACCTCCAGATAATCGGTAGCCCCTTTCTCGGTAGCAGCCACCACCTGCATGCCACATTGTCGGGCAAGGTTGAGCACCGTTTTGAGGTTCTGCTCGCGGCAGATGGGAACGCGCAGCAAAGCACCCGAGGAGGTCTTTACCGCATCATCGCCCACCTGGGCGGTTCCATGGTCGGGGATAATAACTGCATCCACCCCCGTACATTCGGCCGTACGCACGATAGCGCCGAAATTGCGCACATCGGTCACATGGTCGAGAAGCAGCACAAAGGGCACCTTCTCGCTTTCGGCAAGGGCAGGAATCAGGTCCATGGCCTGATGGTAGGTGATGGGCGAAATCAGCGCCACAACGCCCTGATGGTTGCCGCGGGTAAGACGGTTGAGCTTTTCAACCGGAACAAACTGGAAGGGGATATTGTTGTCGCGGATACGGCCTTTGAGATCGCCTGCCAGGGCACCCGAGAGGCCGTTTTGGATAAACACTTTATCGATATTCACACCCCCATCGATAGCCTCGATGATAGGACGGAGACCATAAATAGTGGTATCGGCCTTGGGGCCGGAAGCGGGCTTGCCTGCAGGTGCGGCACCCGGGGTTGTAGGTTTCTTTTGAATCATGATTTGGAATATGGACTGATGGTGGAACAATTATTCGGCAACTACCTGTCCATCACGCAGAAGAATCTGGCGATCAGACATCTGTGCAAGGGCAGTATTGTGGGTAACGATAACGAAAGTCTGCTGGTATTGGTCGCGCAGCTGGAAAAACAAATCGTGCAATTCCTGGGCATGATGCGTGTCGAGATTGCCCGAAGGCTCATCTGCCAGCACCACCGTGGGGCGGTTGATCAGGGCCCGGGCTACGGCAAAACGCTGCTGCTCGCCTCCCGAAAGCTGAGCTGGCTTATGTCCGGCCCGCGATTCCACATTCAGAAAACGCAGCAGCTGCCGGGCTTCGCCTTCGGCCTCTTCCATGCTTTTCCCGGCGATGAGGGCGGGAAGGCACACATTCTCAAGTGCCGTAAATTCGGGCAGGAGGTTGTGGAACTGGAAAACAAAGCCGATATGGCTGTTGCGGAACTGCGCCAGCGAACGTTCGTCGAGGGTGGTGATATCGGTATCGTCATAGCATATTCGGCCGCTATCGGGGCGGTCGAGCGTGCCCAAAAGCTGCAGGAGGGTGGTTTTTCCGGCACCCGAAGCACCCACGATGCTCACAACCTCGGCCCGGTTTATCTCCAAGCTGATATTGCGCAGCACCTGCAGGTCGCCGTAGGATTTATTGACTGCGTCGATGGTAATCATATCTTACACCTCTTTGCCGTTGAGGAAAGCACGGTATACCTTATTTTCGCCATAGGCGTAAGGCAGATACTCGTAAGTGGGAATTTCGGTAGTGATATAGAAATTGGCGCGCTTGCCCACAGCTATTGAGCCCAGCTGGTCGCTAACGCCCATGGCATAGCCCGAATTGATGGTGGTGGCGTTGATAGCCTCTTCGGGAAGCATGCGGTAGTTGACGCAAGCAAACGAAAGCACCAGCTGCATGTTGCCCGAGGGCGACGAGCCGGGATTGTAGTCGCTGGACATGGCCACGGGAAGTCCGGCCTCCATCATGCGGCGCACGGGGGCATGCTCCATATTGAGGAAGAATGCAGCTCCGGGGAGGACGGTAGGCATGGTTTCGGAACCCAGCAGGCACTGGATTTCCTCCTCGCCGGTATACTCAAGGTGGTCGCACGACAGGGCGTTGTGGCGAACGGCGCACTGAATGCCGCCCGAACAAGCCATCTCGTTGGCATGGATTTTGGGTCGCAGGCCGTATTTGGCACCGGCCTCAAGCATGCGGTCGGTATCCTCTACGGTGAAGAAGCCGGCATCGCAGAAAACATCGATAAAGTCGGCAAGGCCTTCCTCTGCTGCCTGAGGAATCATGCGGTCGATAACCAGGTCGACAAATTTCTCCTGGCAGCCGCGATACTCCATGGGGATGCCGTGGGCGCCCAACAAAGTAGCACGGATGGTGAGGGGGCTGTTCTCGCGAAGGCGGCGAATCACGCGAAGCATCTTCAACTCGGCCTCGGGAGTCATACCATAGCCCGACTTTATTTCTACGGCGCCGGTACCATAGCGGATAATGTTTTCAAGGCGAAGCATGGCATCGTCGTAGAGCTGCTGCTCGGAAGCCTCCTGAACGCGCTTGGCGCTATTCAAAATGCCGCCGCCGCGCTTGGCTATATCGTCGTATGAGAGGCCGCGAATCTTGTCGATATATTCTATTTCGCGGCTGCCGGCGTAAACTAGGTGGGTGTGCGAATCGCAGAACGAGGGCAGCACCATGCGGCCGGTGGCGTCGATTACCTGGTCAAAGGTTTGCTCGGCCAATTCCGACATAGGGCCGAAGGCGGCAAAATGGTCGTCTTCGATAATCAGGTAGGCATTATCGATGGTGCCGATGTGGGCCATATCGGCGCCGCATACTTTCAAACGGGGAGTTTCCTCTACCTGGAGGAGCGATTTGATATTTTTTACAAGTGTCTTCATGAATAATACAAATGGGGTTAAAGGGTTAGCCGCTATGCGGAAGGAATGATATTTCTATGCTTATGTTAATTGATTACCTTAAAACAGTTCGGGCTGGTCGGGCAGGCGAATCTTGCCCAAATGCTGATAAGCCAAGGGGGTGGCTTCGCGCCCGCGGGGGGTGCGCTGCAGATAGCCTTCCTGTATCAGGTAGGGTTCATACACCTCTTCCACGGTGCCGGCATCCTCGCCCACCGAGGTGGCTATATTGTTGATTCCCACTGGTCCGCCGTGGAACTTGTCGATAATCGTGCCCAAGATGCGCAAATCCATTTCGTCCAAGCCGTTGCTGTCGACATTGAGCGACCCCAAGGCATAGCGGGCTATATCCAGGGTGATGGTGCCGTCGCCTTTCACCTGGGCAAAATCGCGAACGCGGCGCAGCAGCAGGTTGGCAATTCGGGGGGTTCCGCGCGAGCGGCGGGCAATCTCGAAAGCCGACTCTGAAGTAATCTTCACCTGCAGCAGGCCGGCCGAGCGGTTGACAATCTTCGACAGGGTTTCGGCATCGTAGTATTGCAGGCGGCAGTTGATTCCGAATCGGGCACGCAAAGGGGCCGTGAGCATACCCGAACGGGTGGTGGCGCCTATCAGCGTGAACGGCTTCAGATTGAGCTGCACGCTGCGGGCAGCAGGACCCGACTCGATGAGGATATCGATTTTGTAATCCTCCATGGCCGAGTAGAGGTACTCTTCAACCACGGGCGAAAGGCGATGAATCTCGTCGATAAAAAGCACATCATTGGCCTCCAGCGACGTAAGCATGCCGGCCAAATCGCCCGGCTTGTCCAGCACCGGGCCCGAAGTCATCTTGATATTGACGCCGAGCTCGTTGGCTATGATATGCGACAGGGTGGTTTTGCCCAAACCCGGAGGGCCGAACAGCAGCACATGGTCCAGCGGCTCGCGACGCTGCTTGGCAGCCCCAACGAAGATGCGCAGGTTGTCGAGTATCTGCTGCTGACCAGCAAAACTGTCAAAACCCTTAGGGCGGAGGGCACGTTCTACCTCGCGTTCCTGGTAGGATTGAGTATGGCCAGTAGCATCTAGATTGTTGTTCATTATATGCAAATTTTGAAGATGCAAAAATACGAAAAAAAAATGACATAATCCCATAGAATGAATCAAGGCGGAGGCTGCCGCTTGGGCAAAACGGCCTTAAACAATAGCCGCCAACCCTTCCACCGCGTCCAACGGCTTGCATCCATTCCGCTGTGCACCACCTGTTTGAACCGCTGCGCCCGCGCACTCATCCCCACACATCAACCCGTCACAAAAACAATTCAAAACCTCAAAAAATGTATTTATTGTACCCAGTAATTAATAGTATGATATTTTCGCAAAACCATTGTTGGCGAACAAAACTTTGCCACTCGCGTATATAAACATCCAATCACACTATGCCGGAAGAAAAAAACTCAGGGCTGCGGAAGGCAGCCCCGAGTATAGTCAATTTGGGATTTGCTATATTAATTGTTGTCTATAACAAGGCGTACAGAGGAACCCGAATTGCGATTGGTAGAATTATTATAGTTCATATAATTTTCATAGAAACACAGGTTCCACGCATACAAATAGTAATTAGTTACCGAATAGTTGTCGTGAGTGGACGACCAATAATAACCACGAGTTCCTACAACACCTGTAACACCCGTATTAGTGTTACACACTCCAGCTGCAGGTAAGAATACTGCACCAGCATTTTCCATCAATTCCCACTGGTCAATGGTATATGTGTTGTTACTGAATCTATAGTTGCTATTACCACTATAAAAATTGAATGTACAGCCTTCGGGCAACGTCCAGTTGTCGGGCAAAAGAATTAATCCATTCACATTTTCTCCATCGGAAAGTTGAATATTACCGAAGCCACGTTTGCTGCTAGCTCCAGTACGGGTATTGAGCAAGTAGTGCATCTCATGTCTTTTTGGGGTACGCCACAATCCCACCTGGTTACCGCCATTGCTGATGGCGTTAAATACGCCCCAGTCGCGATTAGTTTCTGCAATATCACCACCGGTATATGATGGATTATTGCAGGGCAATGATGAATAGCCGCTACTAGCCCAAGCAAACAGGTCAATCCAGCCCGTGTAAGTTTCAGACCTATTACTATTGTCCGAGCCAATGATGTCGTATTGGTGCTCGGCAAAGCGCCAAGTGCCCGGCTTTGAGCCTAAGGCAGTAGTATGAGTGCCTGTGGTAGTGTACTGCAAGTTGCCGCGTGAGAATCGCACTTGTTGGGTGCTGCTTATCGAAAACAAGCCAGGAAGGTCACCTAATGGGGGAGCTACGAAATCCATATTGCCGCTGATGGTAACAGGGATGATTTCGCTACGATGCACGGTCAAAGTTGCACAGCTCTTGGTGCAGATGTAGCCATCCGAGTTGGTAAAGGTGAGCTGCATATTGGTGTAGTCGCCGGCGGGCAGGTAGATGTAGAAATCCTTGCCGCTGGCAATGCTCTGCGGGGTAATGAGGTTGAGGGTGGTAGTGTTCGAGAAAGCATTGGTGCGTGTGGTCGACTCTGTAATCACGGGCTTGGAGTTCTGGTAGGCAAGGTCGTATACGCCATTCAGGTGCTCGTTGGCCGAAAGGGTTATGCTGGAGATAGCCACATCGTTCTGCTGCAGATGGATGCGAAGCACACCGCAGATGTTCTGGAAGGGCAGAACCAAGTCTAGCGAATTATTAATGTTATATTCGATATTCTCGGGGAAGAAATTGCGTGCATCGGAACTCATAGGCAAACGGGTGAGTCTGCCGTCGGGGCTGGTTTGGGTGGCGGGAAGTACAATTTCGTTGCTCTGCTGGTCGTCATACACGGTGGCGATGCTGGCGGGATAGATGGCATAAGCCAGGTCGCCTACGGGCTCTTGGTGCGAACTATAGTAGAATACGGTTATTCTGCAGTCGATAGAGTTGTTCAGGCACGAATAAATGGCACCAAGGGTGCTGCCTTGATAGCCGATGTATATCGAATCTTCGTTCTCCCATTCGGGGTAGTTTTCGTTGTTGAGTTCCACCTTTGCATTCGACCCGTCACGATCTATGCTGGCATTGAATGACATAGGCAGCTGATGGGTGTTTTCTTTCTGGCACGAAGTCATGCCGAGCCCCATCAGCGCGATAGCTGCGAAGGAATAAAATATCTTTTTCATGATAGTGTTCTTTGAGTTGAGAAATTAAGGATTAAGAGAAAACATAGTTTTGACCTACCGAAAAGGCCTCGGTGCCAGTGGTTTGGGGTTCGGGCACAAGGTTGCTGCCGGCAAATCCTTTCTCAATCTTTGCTTCCATCACTTCGATGGTGGGTTGAATGTAAGTTTTTTTCATTTTACTACAATTCTTGGTAGGCTCAACCGTTTCTATTTTTGTTCGAGGGCCTTTGGCGGAGAGCCTAGTTTTGCCGCCAAACACCCAATTCAGTCTGCAAAGTTACACATTTTTTTCTATTCCAACATTTTTCCCCACACATTTCCCTCAAATTTTGCAATGGGTGGGGGGGGGTAAAATCATTAATTATCAACACATTACACTAATTAATAT
>JAGHRY010000046.1 GCA_018066145.1 Candidatus Colimorpha merdihippi
ATACATCCGAACGCATCTATAAAAATCTGCATAAACATTTATTATTCATATATTTATACAAGTATAGACGATTCGAGACTACACGAAAACCAACTGCAAATATACATTTTTTTTTTTGAATTATAAAAACAAAAGAATCAAAACGTTTTTTTTTAACAATTCCAATCCCGGTTGCAGCCTGGCTGAATTCATTCAAAAAATAATCCATTCATACGCTATATGAGCTGATTAAGCGGCAAGCAATGAACACCAAACCTATTCTGGTCTGACTTGTGGCAATCTGATAGTTTATAACTCAGTTAGGCAGCCAGCAGCGGATAGCATCCAGCGGGCAGGATGGCGGGCGGGTCAAAAAAGACGATGCAAAAAAACTTTACAATCCACAAAACCATAAAAAAAGCACCCAAAGGAGTAACTCAGGAGTAACTGGGGAGTGGGTCCGTCGAATCTCCGTTCCAAGACGGAGATTCGACGGAGAAACAACGGAGTAACTCCCGAACTACTTCTCAGCAAGCACTTTACAACAATTTCAAACCCCATATTCGGCCGCAAAAAACAACCGCAGCTCTTCAGGCCAGATACTCCCCTACCCTGGATTGATCGTGATTGTTTGCACGGGTAAAGATGGTTCGAAAACGAACAGACACCTCACTGGTTTCGGGGCTCGATCGGGGACGATAGAGGCGAAGCGAAGGGAGGTGTCTGAAAGGAGGGTGCATACCCTATTTGATGCCTTGCGACGTAGCGCCAACAAGGCTACGGAATACTAGCGAACCATCAGTTTCTTGATGGCGTGGATGTTGTCGGCGGTGATGCGGACGTAGTAGGCGCCGGGGGCCAACTGGGAGGTGGGGAGGACGGTGTGTTCGGTACCGGGAGCGAGGGACTGGGAGTGGAGGGTGCGGCCAGCGAGGTCGATTATCTCAACGAGAATGGAGCTGGGAGCCTCAGGGAGAGTGAGCTGGACGTCGCCATCGGTGGGGTTGGGGAAGAGGAGGATGCGGGCATCGTCGGAGATGTTGGAGATAGCGCTATAGAGGGTATTGAAAGAAACCTTGTTGGACCAATGCTCGCTATGGAAGTCGGCATCGCAGAGCGCGCGAACGTAGACATCGTAAGGTGTATCGCCAATAAGAATGTCGAGCGTGTAGGGATGGTGGTCGACGATGATAGAATTGCCCTGGCCCTGAACGAAGCCGGAGTAGCCGAACTCAATCTCCCACTGTTCGGCGCGGCCGCCCTCGGTCCAATCGAGCACCACGCTGTTGCCTTGGACATCGCTAAAGGTAAGGTTGGTGACATCGGGGCATACATCGGTAGTGAATGAGATGGTATCGGACCAAGTGCTGGGATCCTCAAAGCCCTGGCAGACAGCCTGAACGGCAGCGTAATAAACGGTATTGGCATCGAGGCCGCTGATGGAGCCATGGGCGACGTAGGCATTCTTCGTTTGATTGAAATAAGAATTCCATACATGGAGATGATAAGAAATATTGTTCTCCTCGGGATTCCAATAGAGAGTCACCTTATTGTTGGTGACATTGGTGACGCGGAGACCCATAGGCGCGAGACAGGGGATGTTGCTGGGGTTGAAAGTGCCCTGAGAGTAATTGGAGATATTGGTAGTATCGCAGTACTGGCGAACGTGGTAAGTGTACTCGGTATTGGGGCTGAGTCCGGTGATAGTGTAGAAGGTATCGTCGACGATGACATTATCGTAAATCCAGCTGGTAGTAGTGGAGCGGCGGTAGCCCACCTGATAAGAAAAGCCCGTGTTGCGCCAGCGGATGGTCACGCTGGAAGGACGGATGATAGGCTCGCGGAGGATGGGGCGTGGGCAGCTGTTGACGGGACAGGATTCGACATACATAATGTTGCGGTAGCCATAGAGCACCTTGCTGCCATCGAAGCTGTCCAAAGAAGCGTTGGAAGCGGGATTAGGATTCTGGGTGCTGCTGTAGTAAGCAAGCGACATGAGCGAAGACGTTTGGTCGACAGCGAAGCAATTGTTGGCGAAATAAGCGCGGCTATTGTCGTCGACGGCGATAACCAGATTGTCGTAGCCATTGTATTCGAAAGGCGAATTGAGGATGAAGCGGTTCCAGCCCTCGGAGCAGGTGAGACTGCCGGTATAGACAATCTGGAGGCTGTCGGGCGAAACATAGCTGTCGATATCACGGAACGAGCTGCGCGAAGTGTGGCCCATGTAGATAGTGCAGTTGGAACGGGCGGGGAGAGCGGTAGCGTAGGTATACTTGAAATTGATAGCAGAAATATCGCCTCGGCCGCCAAGTTCGCTGGCTAGGAGTATCTGCTGGGTATAGGAATAAGACTGGTCAACAGTGACAGGGAGGTTTTTGGTGGTAGTAGTGCTGTTGGGGTAGCCGATGGTATCGTTATGGCCGTCGTTGCAGATAAGCGTGTAGAACGTGCCGGCCAAAGAAAGCTGGGAACTATCGGAGTCGGAGCAGAGGCGGCGGACATAGACGTTGTAGCGCGAGCCGGGATTGAGCATATTGTAGTGGATAGAATTGGTATGGACCAAATCAGAGGAAATGACTGAGCCGGTAGCATTGCGGATAGAAACGCGGTAATCGGCATTGGCGGGGCCGTGCCAAACGACATCGGCAGAAACGGTAGTGATATTGGTGCCGCGCACGCCAGCGGGACGCGGGCAGGCGATATAATCGATATTGATATCGTCGATAGCGCCAGGGCCGCCAATGAAACTGGTGGTGCCGGTTGCCTGATTGAACCAGTAGAAAGCGAGACGGTGGACGCCGACAAGGGTATCGAGAATGACGGAATAAGTATTCCAGTTGGTATTGCAGCGAACGAAAGTAAGATAAGTCATATCGTTGATATTGCCCCAAGGCGTGGTGATATTGGCATTGGAAGCCACCACATCGGCATAGGGATCGACGAGGAACACCATAAGGCCGTCGTAGCCATTGGTGGTAGTGCCGCCGGCCTTGGCGCGGAAACTGAGGAGATAGCTGCTGTCGACAGTGCCGAAATCGATGTCGCGATAGGCAGTTGCATTGACCACGGCGTTGAGATTGGTGCTATAGGAGCGACCGGTATCGGCAGAAACGAACATCGAATAGCGGCCGGTGGTATTCAAGCCGTTGGTACCGTTGCCGGCAGCGGTATCGCGATACCAGTTGATGGTGGTATTGGAATTGGTCTGCCAATTGGCCCATTCGGACTCGGACTCGAAATCGCAGAAATAGGGCACCGAAGCGGGATTTTGGAGGGTAGTGAAACGACCGGGAGTAAGTGCCCAAGCCGAAGTGTCGCCTACGCCGCAGATGCTGCGCACATAGAACTGGTAAATGGTAGCGGGGCTGAGGGCGGAAACCGAGATGGGGCTGGAGCTGACAGCGAGACGGGTGCCGGAGCCCAACTCGAAACCATAGGGGCCGTACTCTACTTGGAAATTAAGTGAAGAATTACGGTCGTTCCAAAGCAGCTCGGCCGAATTGGAAGTGACGTTGGCTGCATGGAGCTGGTTGGGCGTTTGGCAATCGGGGAGCAGCTGCAGCGAGACGGTGTCGATATAAACAGGATTATAATAAACAGTATAAGAAGGCGAAGCCGGAATGCCGAGGGAAGAAACGAAAGTGATGTAGCGATGGGTGAGAGGCATGGTGTCGAACGAAGCCTCGTAGATGGCGGGAGCATCGGTAAGGATGATGGTGTCCTGCGGGATGAAAGTGCTGAGATCGCCCTGGGTGGAGCATGCGCCTACAACCAGCTGATGGGTGTAGGAAGTGGAAGTGAAATTGGTAGACCAGGCGCGGAACACCACCTGGGTCATGGTGACGGGATAGGTGATGGAGTCGAGCTCGGGCAGGGAAGCATAGGTTTGGTTGCTGCTATAGGTATACAAATAGAGCGCCTGGGTGGTGGCATCGTTGTTGGTAACGCTAACAATATAGGGGTAGCTGGAATAGCCGCCGCAAGCCCAGCAGGCGGGACGGTGGCCGGTGCCCACGCCCCAGCCGGAGAAGTTTTGGATATAAGGGAGATTGTCGATAATACCGCAGTCGGTATTGAAAGTAGCCACAAACGACCAATTGCTGGTATCGGCAGCGGAGCATTGCGAACGAACATAAACGTCGTAGGGGCTCGAGTGGGCCAAGCCGTAAAGGGTAACGCTATCGATGCTGCTGGTGACCACGGTGCCGGTGCCATGGGCAAAACCTGCGGGGCCATACTCGATCTCGTGGATGAAGGAACCCGAAGGTGAAGTCCAATGAACGGTAGCATTGGAGGTGGTGATATTGGAGAAGGTAACATTGGAGGGACGGGGGCAGGAAGGAATGCGGGAAACCTCGATATCGTCCACATACATATATGTATTGCCGGTGCAAGCGAGCGCAATGTGGCCATTGTCACCCGAATAGCTGGAGAAAGGAATCTCGAACATGGCCCACTCGCTGATATTGGCGGGCGAGACAGTGTCGACCGGAGTAAACGTCTGCCAATCGAAAGGATCGGTCATAACGCCCACCATGATGTTGTAACCAGCGGCGGTTTTATAAGCCGCGAAACTAACCTGGAGGCTATCGACACCTACCGCCATAGCTGGCAAAGCCAGATAGGTATAATAAGAGCCGCCATAGCTGGCGAAATACATGCTGTTGAGGCCGCCATGGGCGTAGGAAGTGGTACGATAGGGATAACCGGTAGACGTGTAGTTGCTACCGCGATACCAGCATGAAGTGATATCGGTGCCATAGGTAGAGGTGGCAACAAAAGACTCGAAATTCTCGGTAAAGGGAAGCGTTGCGACAGGAACACAGGGAGTGGTGACAAAAACCTGGCCAGACACGCTATCGCCGCCGCAATCAGGGACGACACGGATTTGATAGGTGTGCATCGGCTGGAGGGTAGTGAACGTATAGGCGTTATCGGCAATGCCGGTAGCCTCGGTAGTCCAGTCGGCATCGCCCTGGATGCGGTAGTAAACGTTCCAGCTGCTCTCGTTGAGACCCGGAATCCAGCTGATGGAAACAGTATCGACATCTACGCGGTCGACAATGAGGGTAGGCGCAGCACAGGAGGCCAGCTGGAGGCAACCCTGGGTGTAGAAAGTGATGGAAGGACGGTAGGTGCTGACAACGCCGCTACCCGCAGTGGAGTTGGAGGGGGTATACTGATTGTTGTCCTGATAGCGATAAACGGTATGGTTGCCCGAAGAAAGGGTGCTATAGCCGTAGAAACTGGAAGTGGTATGGTTTTGACCATTGGGCTGATTCATAAAGGTGGTGATGACTAGGGAGCTGGAGCCATCCCAATTGAAGGGGGTGTCGAGCTCATAGTGGCGTACGCCCGAGGTGTTGAGGGGGTGGCTGGCAGGGCCGTAAACCAAATCGGCAGCACGTACAGGCACCATATCGGCAGCACTGTGGAATACCTGCATGTCGGTGGTGGTCATATAGGCACTGAACACCTTGGCATAAGACGAGTTGGTAGTGTAGGTATAGTCGAAACCGGTGATTTGGCCGGCATAGATGCCCATGGCATTGAGTTCGCTAGCGGTATAAATGCTCTGGCAAAGCGTGTTGCCCCAGCTGGAGTTGACCGGCACGCCAGAGGTGGAAACGGTGCCGTTGCTGAAAACGATGGTATCGATGCTGGCGGTATCGGCAATGCTGCACGGGAGGCCGATGGTGGTGAACGAAGTGGCAGCCCATTCTACAGTGTTTTCACCCTCGCAGAGAGGACGAATGCGAACGCGGTATTCTGCAGTGGGCTGGAGGCCGGTGACAAGATAGGAAGCCACCAGGGCCGTGTCGTGAATTAATTCAGGCATTTCGGCAGAAGGGCTGACGGCAGCCGAATCGACAATGATTTCGTAGCCGGAAACGGTGCCGATAGCGCCGCTCTCGACAGTCCAAGAGAGGCTGGCGCCAGTGGTGCCGACAACATCCACGGCGATGGAGCCCATGTTGGGGCAGGTGGGGGCGAAATCGATACGGAAATCGTCGAAAATACCATACCACAGCGTGCTGCCGGTGGCCATAATAGCGATATAGGAACCGCTATCGATATCGGCGAAATCAACGGCAACGCGGGTCCAATCGACAGAAGAGAAGCGAACGGTGCTGACAGCCGAGAAGGTGGCTGCATCGTAGGGGTTGGTCATTACGCCTACCTGGAGGGTGGGCATGTAGGAAACGCTAGTAGATCTGCCCCAGAAAGTAAGCTGCATCTGGCGGATATCTACAATGTCGGTATCGATGCCGGGGAGCACCACCAGCTGATAGGTGCCGCTGGCGGAGGAGGTGCCGTGAACCCAATAGAGGCCGTTGGTGCCGCCGCCATGGGAATAGTTGGTGCCGTTGCCCACATAGGGGTAGAGCAAGCCTACGGCATCGGTAAGCCGGTTCCAACAATTGACAAAAGTGGTAGAGTTGCTATTATTGACGGCGGTAGAGGTTTCGAAATCCTGCGTGTAAGGAACCGATTCTAAAGGAGTGCAAAGGGTAGTGAAAGAATATTGAGCAAACATGCTGGTATCGCTGCTGCTGCAGATGGCGTAGATATAGGCGATATAGGTGGTGCCGCTGGTGAGGCCGGAGATAGAAGCCATGGTGTCGTAGGCACTGATTTCGATACCCGTGCCGCGAACTTGGCCAAGGGTATCGATTTCAATCAGCCATTCGGCAGGAGCGGAAGCATTGTTGTCGGTCCACATGAGGTCGACCGAAGTGGTGCCCACATTGTCCAAACGCGGATTGATGGGGGTGGCACAGGTGAGCTGGCGGAAATTGACATTATCAACAGCGGCGGGGGGATTGGTGCCCACGCTTCCATCGTTCACCCACATAAAGACCAAATTGTATGTACCATCGGTAGGAAGATTGAAGTCGGTAGAAAAGGTCTGCCAAGAAGACACGCCGCAGCGCTGGGTATTGCCGTCAAGCGCATACCAATCGGTTGGCAGAGGGTTGAGCTGGGAGGAAACGCCAGCCGCAAGATTGGCAGTGCTGGGAGCAAGGAACACGCGCAGATAGTCGTAGTTGCTTTCGCCGGCAACCCTCCAGTCGAAAGACATGGCATAGGAGCCCGCCGTAAGCGAGAGGGTGCGATAAGCATAGCTTACGCTAGTAGCCGCACTGTTATAGGTATTGGACGCCGTGTCGGTACTGCAGATATACATAGCCCGGCTGCCGGTGCTATGGGCACCGCTGCCGATGGTCCAATAATTAGTTTGCCCGCTACCGAGGAGTACCCAACCGGTAGTGTCGGTGGCATTTTCGAATGAACAGCTATAATTAATAGTCTGTGCACTCGTGAATAAGGGTAGCAGCATGATTGCCACCATTATTACAATTCGTAAAAAACCTTTCATAGTATATTTATTTTAATTATTTTACGGATTTAACTAACC
>JAGHRY010000208.1 GCA_018066145.1 Candidatus Colimorpha merdihippi
TCGGTCAAGAGGAAGATCCACTCTGGATACTGGTTCACAAGCAAGATACGACCACTAATTCTTTTGTAACGGATACCTTCAGCATCTTTCTTCCTGGCAGTACCGAGAAATCCGAAGGTATCGCATATCTTACATTTTTCAAATTCTCGCCATCATGGGAGCTGCTAACATTCCGCAATTTGGTTCAGGGGTTAGATGGGTTTGCTGCATCGTATGAATATTCAGGAGACAGTATCAACCCTTATGTCAAGTATGGAGTGAGCACTTTCGACAAAGATGATGATGGTAATTATTACATAATAGGGTCTATCGGGGTAGGTCTGACTGCCAATTATCATGGTGAATTAAATAACTATCCCTGCCATGTGTATTTTGACAGTTCCATCTATTTAACCGTCAATCATATCGATGAAACGCACTATCCTCCATTTGTACTAAAACTCAGCCCCGACGGAGTGCCTCTATGGTGCAACCAGGTTCATGTCCCGGTTAATCCCTTACATGTATGCAAAACTATTTTTCATGGAATCGATGTCAACGGGGATTATGTGTATATACCGATTACAGATGCTAATTACCGAATGATTGTTCCCGACTTGGGTGAATTTGACATATATACGCCTAAGATTGGCTGGCTGAAATGTGATAAAGAAACCGGAGTATGGCAGCATTTTGCAGTATCCGACACCATGCTTTTTACCGATGGTGAAAATCTTAAGTCCTTTGTCTATGAAGACCATGTGTTTATTACGGGAAGCAATGGCCTTGTGGCTAATAACACTCGCAAAGATTTCATTGAGCACTGGACTACCGACGGTATCTTGGTGGATACGATGAATATCGGTAGGAATAATGAATACCGACAGTGGGCCTCCATCGACAACCGGGGCAACCTGCGCTTGGACAAGTGCTACACCACACCACAAGACTTAGGCGACCTTCATCTTGACTACGGCACAAATCACAGCATGGCCGTCATCGCCCTCTACCACAACGATGCCTTCGCTTTCCCGTTGTCTCGCGAAGAGCAGTCCATCATCTGGGAGCAGGATCTCAACTTCACCCTCGCCGACAGCCCCGTCACCCTCACCGCCACCGCCACCAGCGGCCTCCCCGTGTCCTACTCCAGCTCCGACACCTCCATAGCCCGCATCGACGGCTCCACACTCCACCTCCTCGCGGGCGGCTC
>JAGHRY010000293.1 GCA_018066145.1 Candidatus Colimorpha merdihippi
CGTATATTATTTAACACGCAATAACCCCTGAAAGATGAAGAAACGCTTTATTCTCTTGACCCTGTTTGCGCTTTTACTCATCACGCAAAGCGCAAAGGCAAAACCCGTGGATGCTGCTAGGGCTGGCCGCATTGCTACCAATTACATACGGGTTACCGGCATGAAGATTAATCTCGACAGCACTCCGCTGACCGACATTACTTCTGCCACCCCCTTCACCGAGTTCTATGTCTTCGCCTGCCAAGACCAGCCAGGCTTTGTTCTGGTTAGCGCCGACGACTGCGTCATCCCCATTCTGGGTGCTTCGGACAACAGCATCTTTGCCGCCGAAAACATCCCCGAACATATCCTCAGCTGGCTCCAGGGCTACGAGGAGCAGATCAGCCTCTGCCGCCAGAACGGCATTGCCCCAAGCCCCGATATCGAAAGGATGTGGAGAACGCTCGACAGCGACACCCCCAATATCGCCCCGCTCACCACTACCGTTTCGTCGGTAGAGCCGCTACTCGCTACCACTTGGGACCAAACCCCTTATTACAATGCTTTGTGCCCCGGATATGGCACAGCCAACGAGTCGGTTACGGGATGTGTAGCCACGGCTACGGCACAGGTGATGAAATATTGGGACCACCCCGTTACCGGATTCGGCTCACATTCTTATTCATGTCCTCCCTACAGTGATCCGCTTTCGGCCAATTTCGGCTCGACAACCTACGATTGGGCAAACATGCCCAACAGCCTCGGCCCCAGCTCTTCCGCCACCGAGGTAATTGCCGTAGCCACCCTAATGTACCATGTAGGCGTGGCATTTGACATGCAATACGGACCATCGAGCGGCGCAGTTACCACCATGGCTGTGGATGTGCTACAGCAATATTTCAAGTACAAAAACAACATTCGCGCCGTTGCCGAAAGCAATTACTCCCCCCACGAATGGAAGACGCTGTTGCGCAACGAGCTTTCGGCCACCCCCGGCCGCCCCATCATCTATTCCGGCCAGAGCAGCAATTCGGGACATGCTTTTGTGTTCGACGGCTACAACACTACCGACCAATTCCACATCAACTGGGGCTGGAGCGGCATGTTCAACGGCTATTTTTCCATCGGCGCACTCAATCCCGGCCTCGGCGGCACCGGCAGCAACAGCGTTGGCCAATACAACGAACGCTGCAAAGCCATCATCAGCATCGAACCCAACTATAGCTTCGGCACCGGCACCACTACCACCCTTACAGCAGTTCCCGACGACCCATCGCATGGCAGCGTTACCCCAAGCGGATCGGGCACTTATAATAACTATACCGATATCACCCTCACCGCTACCGCCAACCCTGGCTACCGTTTTACGCAATGGAGCGACGGCAGCAACCAGAATCCCAGAACATTCATAGCCCCGGGCGGCAACATCGACCTCACCGCCATCTACGACAATTTCAGCGGCCCCCGCAAGCAGTTTTTCAATCCTAGCGCCGATGTGTACTCCTTCGCCCTTCCCCATTGGGGCATCCGCCTGCCTGCATCGGCCCTGGCCGACTACGACATACTGCAATCGGTCGATTTCTACGTACAAACCCCTGGCACTTACACGGTAGATATCTACAACACCAACTCAATCAACCTCACCACCCCCAGCGCTTCGTGCAGCATAACCGTCAGTTCCGATCAAGCGCAGCAATGGGTCACCGCCACGCTATCAGAGCCCCTCGTTCTCGACCAAACCAAGTGCCTATTCCTCACAATCAATTCCACAACTAGCGTGAGTGCGCCTTTCGTTATGAACTCCTGGAGCGGCAATACCGATGGTCTGTGGTTTGCGCGCGAAAGCAATTGGTATATTGTCAATAATGGAGAAGTTCCAGGCGATTTCCTTATCCGCGGCAACTTCACCAACAGCCAAACACCGACAGTAACCGACATTTCCATCGCCAACGTTACCTCATCTGGCGCCACCATCAGCTGGAGCACTCCCGCCGGAGCCACCCCTACTGGTTACACCATTGCTTACGGCACCGGCTTGGAACCCGAGGATATGCCCACCATATCATCCGCTACCAACAGCGTACAGCTCATGGGCCTGTCGCCTTTTACCCAATATCATGTTTTTGTGCGGGCCGACTACGGAACCGCCTACAGCCAGTGGGCCGACGCTCAGTTTTTTACGCTGATGGGGACTTCTGACGACGAATACGTCACCATCACCGCACAGTCTGCCAACACCAACATGGGCATAGTTATCGGCGGTGGCACTTACCCCAACGGCACCACCATTTCGCTGGAGGCCATATCGCTGGTGGGCCACAGATTTGTTGCGTGGAGCGATGGCAACACCGATTCGCTCCGCACTATCCAAGCCACCGACAACGCCACGATCACGGCTTCCTTCGAACGCAATTACTACAATTTCACCGCCACTCCTATTGGCAGCGGGTACTTCTCGGTACTTTATACCGAAGAGCGAGTCAACAATAAATATCCTTTCGGATGCGAAATAGTTATTACAGCCACCCCAGGCAGCGGCTACCATTTCAGCCATTGGGGCGACGGTGTCACCAATGATACCAGAATCATCACCATCAACAGAGATGTTTCCGTTACGGCAGTATTTGAGCCCAACAGCAGCAAGTCGATAGAGCTCAACACTTCCGGTCGCGAAATCATCGTCAGCACCTCCGAGCCCGTCCCGGTGCAGGTATACGACATGATGGGACGCTGCATTTTCAGCACCAATGCCACCCTTCAACAATCGACCCGCGTGCCCGTGAGCAGCGCTGGCGTCTATCTGGTGAAAATCGACAACAGCACTACCGAAAAAGTCATTATCCGCTAATCCATTAATATAATAGCAATCCTTATGAAATCAAAATATATAGCACCCCGCATCAAATCGGTTATATTCAAAGTAGAACTCGGCTATGGCGCATCGGTAAGATACTCCTCCAGCCTCGACCGGGCTCTGTTTGATTTCCGCGACCAAAACAACAATAGCACCACCCGCAATGGCCAGTACGGCGACTACACTGCCAATGCCGACGGAACGTTTAACTTCTTTGGAGAATAGTCATTATGAGAAACATACGTCTTACCTTTTTATCCATTCTCGCCATGTTGGCCTCAGCCGCAACGTTTAGCAGTTGCAGCAACGACACTTCCGACAATGCTTTTGTCGTCACCATCAAGCCTTACAATGGCAACAACAAGGTGTATATCGACGGCGAGGGTTACAGCTGTTGGAACCACGGCGACCCTGTGTTTGTCAACAACAATACCTACTACCTTGAACTCGACAACCACACCTGCCGCATCAATGGTGTAGCTCCCTCTGCCTCTGGCAGCTATACTGCCGTATTCCCTGCCGACATCGTGGGCGAGGGTTCCGTTCTGAATGGGACCGCCATCAGCGGACTTACGCTGCCCGCCACTCAGACCTACCAACTCGACGGTTTCAATCATCAGATAGTACAATCCTACATGGCCGCCTATCTCGGCGCCTATAACGGCATGCTTGAATTTGCCAATGCCGGCATTGCATTATCCATCAATATTACCAACAATTTCAGCCGCCCCATCCTACTCAGCCAGGTTATCGTGAGCGACAACTTGGCCCCGTTGAGCGGCACCTTCAGCATTGCCGGACTTGCCGACGGCACACCCTCACTCGTGGCTGCCTCCAACACCAACGATACCCTCGTGGAGATGAATATTCCCGATGGAATCCTGCTGGCTCCGGGCAACAGCACCTCTGTCATGGTGGTGCTGCCTCCTACCGACAGCTACACCGGAAACAAATTTACCATCTGCGTGCGCGGCTACGACCAAGACCACCTGCTCAATGGCGTCAATACGCTATACGAGTTCACCCAGCGCCAAAACAGCGAGGCTTCCGGTTGCATTCCCCGCAATATCATGGCACAGGTGCCCGTTTCGCTCAACAGCCCGCGCACCATGGTCCTCAAGGGGCAGGGATCTTTCAGCAACCCTTATAAAATCTATTCTCCTGCCGACCTCCGCACCATGCAACACCTTGTCAACGGCGGCTACCTTGCTATCGGCAATTGCCAGGATTACGTTTCAGCCCTGTATTATCTGATGAACGATATCGACATGCAGGGCATCACCCTTGCCCCCATCGGCACCGATGTCAATGGATTCAGCGGTTATTTCTACGGCTGCGGACACACCATCAGCAACCTCAGCGTTTCGGGCAGCCATTCTGCAGGCCTCTTCGGCTATCTCACCTATGGAGGATCTGTAAGCTACCTTTCTGTCGACAATGCCACCATTACCGCATCAGCCGACAAAGACATCTATTGCGGCGTCATCTGCGGCAGAGTAGGATACGCCGCAATCGTCGACCGCTGTAAAATCTCGGGTACCTGCACCATGAATACCGGCACCGGCAGCGCCTATATCGGGGGCATCGCTGGAGAAATCATCAACAGCACTATTTCCAATGTCAAATGCGGAGCCTTTATCGACCACAGCAATGGTTCGGTTCATCATTTTGTAGGTGGCATTGTTGGCAATGTTAGCAGCAACGGAGACGCAATCAACGCCTACACTATCAGCACCACTCACTCGGCCATTATCGATGCCGGCCAATCCACGGCAGGCGGCATCGCCGGGCGTTGCGAACAGGACGGAAACATTCGGATAGGCTATTTCGGCTACAGCAACACCATCATAGGCAATGCATCACGCACCGCCGACATCTGCGGCTTCAACAATGGCGGCAATATCCGTTACTTCTTCTATCCTCACGACACCCCCATTGCTAACACCACCCAGGAACAATACCTCTATCAGTACACCCCCATCAGCAGTAATTACACTTATCTATTTGACGGCAACTACACCGTGATAAGCCTGCTGAACAGTGCCGTTGATGCATACCGTTCACAATTCAGCCTGAGCAGCTGGACCCAGGCCGACTATGCTACCGGCCCAGAACTGTTCTTCGATTGGAACGAATAACAATACTTCTCGCAAACAGAATAAAAGAAAAGGGTGCCAACCAAAGTCGGCACCCTTTTCCTTTATCCCCACCCGTATATCGGGTTATGGAAAAACATCATTAGAATTTCATCTTCAGGGTAGCAGAAGTGATGATATCCTGTTTCTTCACATTTACGGGAACCAAGCTATGATACTCGTAAGTGAAATTGAGGTCGAGCGACATGTGGCTGCTGAGCTTGGTGCTGAGGCTGGTGGTGGAGTTCACTGCCCAGTCACCGGTGAAATCGTAGAACGAAGGAGTGTAGAAGGTGGTATGCTTCAGGCTCACATAATCGTTGAGTTTGTGACGCATTTTGAAACGAACCGAAAGACGGCTTACCTGAGCTCTGAGTACATCCTGCTCGATATAGTCGGTATACTCAAACACGTATGCTGCACTGAGGCTGTAGTCGCAATTGGGATTCCAGAAAATGCGATACTTGGCACCAGCCAAACCGGTAAGACGGAAATTGTAACCTTTGAAGAGGTTGCGGTTGTAGGAGAAACTGACGAAGGGGCTCCAGCGGTCGTACTGGAAAAGGTCGAACTTAAGGTTGCCGGTGAAGTTATCTTCAAACTTCTCACCATCCTTCAAACCATAAACGTAAGAAGCATTAGCATCGAAAGACAAAATGCTATCGTTGCGCTCTACGCCAGCGTTTGTGTTAAAAATAGTAGTATTGACGTTACCTGATTTCAATTCGCCGCCAAAACCAAGGGTGTAACCCCATTTCTTCTGAGCCGAAACGGTCATTACCGTTGCAAGCATCATCATAATTACTAATACTTTGCGCATTGTTTAGAGTTTTAATTTTTAAAATAATAAAGTGCAAAATTACAAAAAATAATTGATTTTTCGTATCTTTGCATCTTCAATTTAATATTTGATTCATGAAAAAACATACTCTTTTAGCCTTATTAGCAGCCTTATTCACCGTTGCCAGCGCCAACGCTCAGCGCGACCAGCAGCCCGAAACCGACCCCATTATCCTCAACCGTATCGACCAGTGGCAAGACCTGAAATTCGGTTTTATGATGCACTGGGGCATCTATTCGCAGTGGGGCATAGTCGAGTCGTGGAACCTCTGCAACGAGCCTTGGATCAATCGCGGCGGCGCCCCTTACGACGAATACAAACGCAACTATACCGCACTCAACAAAACTTTCAACCCCACACAGTTCCATCCCGACCAAATGGCCCAAGCCGCAAAGGATGCCGGAATGAAATATGTGGTTTTCACCACTAAGCACCACGACGGATTCTGCATGTTCCGTACAAACGAAACCGACTATAGCGTCACCAGTCCCAGCTGCCCCTACAGCAGCAACGCCCAGCCCGACATCACCAAAGGCATCGTGGATGCTTTCCGCGCCCAAGGCATGTGGACGGGCCTCTATTTCTCGAAGCCCGACTGGCACAACGACGACTATTGGGCACACGAATGGGCTACCCCCGACCGCAATGTCAACTACGATATAGCCGAACACCCCGAGCGGTGGGAAAATTTCAAAACATTTACCCACAAGCAGATATATGAGCTCACCCACAACTATGGCGACATCGACATCCTATGGCTCGATGGCGGATGGGTACGCCCCGAATGGAGCGTCAACGACGAAACCCGCCCCTGGCTAGGATGCTATCAGCGAATCCAAGACATCGATATGGACAAGCTGGCCGCTATCGCCCGTATGGGCAACAACGACCTCATTATCGTCGACCGAAGCGTTGGTGGCCGCTACGAGAACTACCGCACCCCCGAAAAGCAGGTGCCCGACACCCTGCTGCCTTATCCTTGGGAGACCTGCATGACCATGGGCGACAGCTGGAGCTATGTGCCCAACGACAACTATAAAAGTACCCAGCAACTCATTCACATGCTGTGCGATATCGTGGCCAAAGGCGGCAATCTGCTGTTGAACGTAGGACCCGATGCCGAAGGACGTCTGCCCGAAGAAGCTCTGGTGCGTATGAAGGAAATCGGCCAATGGCTCGATGTCAACGGCAATGCCATCTACTCTACCCGCCCCATGCTACCCTATAGCAAAGGCGGCATCCGCTATACCCAAAGCAAAGACGGCCAGCACCGCTATGCCATCTGCCTGATAGGCGACCCCACAAAAAAAGCCACTTTCGAAATGCCCTTTGACCTTAAGAAAGTCATCCCCATCACTCCCGGAGTGAAAGCCGCCTGCAAGTCAGCCAACGGCAGCACAACCCTCACCCTCACCTCCCTCATACCCATGCAGCACGCTGTAGTTGTAGAGTTCTGATAGCCGGCAAAACGACGAAATGATAAAATAATGAATTTCAGTTATGGCGATGAGTGATCTGCGATCGAGCTTTACCGATGTTTTAATTTTACAGTTCACCCATCGCAAATAATTGAATACAATAATCGTGTTTTGAAGCGGTTGCATACCTTCCCTACCGAAAACTATACTAACCACAATCACATTGGTTGATTATCTACCCTTTGGCGGAATTAATCCAACTATAAAATCTAGAATCTGATTCTAGATTTTATAGCCAGCCTAGCCATTGATGTGCACATAATCAGTCTCGGTACATACTAGACAGATTTTGTGCTAAATATGTATGGTCTAACTAATTAAACTAACAAGAGTCAATGCTGAAGTTTCTCGAAGATGCCCAAATCTAGAATCTAGAATGCAGTTTTGTGTAATGCATCAAAAAATCCATTCTAGATTCTAGATATGGTTGTTGATTTTTTGATTGAGCTTATGGGTTTAGTAGTTGATGAAGCGGTTGCTATGCAACTTCAAACTTCAAAACTCCAATAACTTCAAATCAGTGGTAAGCCAGTATGCCCTAACGCCGCTCATTTTACGGGGATTCTACGGGGTATTCCCGCTCCTATAGAGCGAAGCTACGCCGTAGGATCCCCGTAGGATGAGCGACCCTTGTGCGGAGGAAGTGGGTGCTTGTCTTCGAAAATCAATTCCGCCAATGGGTATTATCTTTTGTTCAGAAACTCAAGTATTTGTTCGGCGTGAATTTTGGTTTTGATTTCTTTGGGAGTGAAAATTTTCTCAACGATGCCTTCTTCGTTGACCAAAAAGGTGGTGCGAAGAATACCAATGGTTTTGCGGCCGCAAGCCACTTTCTCGCCCCACATGCCTAATTGCTGCAAAAGAAGTGTTTCGGTGTCGGAAATCAACGGGAACTGCAATCCCTGGGTGTCGGCAAATTTCTTTTGTGTAGCTTGTTTGTCTTTGCTGATGCCAATAATCTGGTAGCCGGCGGCAGCCAATTCTTCTTTATGCGCCTGCAACGAGCAAGCCTCGGCAGTACAGCCGCTGGTGTTGGCGCGAGGGTAACTGTACAGCACAAGTTTACGACCGCGATATTGGCTTGACTTGATTTCATTTCCATCTTGGTCGATACCAAGAACCTCGGGGATTTTGTCACCTACATTCATAGTTGAAATTTTATTTATAATACAAGAAACTGAAGCGATCTTCGGCAAGATACTCTTTGGCTACAGCCTGAATATCTTCGGCGGTGAGGGCCAGAATGTCGCGGTTCATCTCGTCGAGGGTGTCCACATGGTCAAAATTCATATAGGCCTTGCCTATGCTCTGCATTTCGTTGAGGCCGCTATCGGCTTGAATAGCCATCTGACCAATGAGCTGTTTTTGTGCCGAGCGGAGCTGCTGGGGGGTCAGCAGGGTGTCGCGCAGACGGGCCATTTCGGCCATAATCAAATCGGTGCTACGGCTGGCAGCATCGCCATCGACGCCAGCATAAATGTAAAAAATACCTGCATCGGTGAAAGGAACATACTGCGACTCGATGGTATAGCAGAACCCATGTTTTTCGCGAACTGCGATATTGAGCCGAGAGTTCATTGCCGGCCCACCAAGGATATTATTTAATAATGTAAAGGCCGTTTTTTTCTCGCCAAACATGGTAGGTGCTGCACAGCCCACCATCATGTGCACCTGGTGTGTACGCTTATTGAGCGTGACATTGAATGGCTGCTGCAAAACAGGGGCATCAGCCCGAACTGCATTACTGGTGCTGCTGCCACAAGGTACAGAACCGAAATATTTCTCGCACAGACGCACCAACCGCTGAAAATCGACATCGCCCACCACGCTCACCACCATACGATTGGGGGTATAGTGCTTGGTCATGAACTCCTTGAGCATTTGGGGCGAGAAATGCTTCACATTCTTCTTCGTGCCCAAGATATTGTGTGACAAAGGATGATTAGCGAAGAAACGCTCTTCAAACTCGTCGTAGATCAAATCGGCAGGGGAGTCCTTGTAAAGGTTGATTTCCTCAATCACCACATCCTTTTCCTTCTCAATCTCATGTTCGGGGAATGTGCTGCAGAAAAGGATATCCGAAAACAGCTCTAGACATCTTTCCAAGTGCTCGGTTAAAGCGGAAGCATAGACACATGTTTCTTCCTTGGTGGTAAAAGCATCCAATTCGCCTCCTACACCATCAATGCGGTTGAGAATGTGGTACGACTTGCGGTGTTCTGTACCTTTGAAGATGGAATGCTCGATAAAATGAGCCATGCCTTCCTCAGGGCCTTGCTCGATACGTGAGCCCACATTGATGTAAACCCCCGAATAAACCACATTGGAACTGTTTTTTCGGAAGATGATTCTGATGCCGTTATCTAATGTATGATAGTTATACACGTTCTATTTATTAAAAAGATGTTTTTCACAGACTTTGCTAGGATGCCCAAGAATACTGAAACCAAGGGCGCAGAATGTGATTCCTGCCAAAGTTTCGAGCGTATCCTCGCTCAGAAACGAAACAAGCAGGATACACAAAAAAGCCGAAAAAAGGATTCTGCGACACACTTTTCCACACCTAAGTGCTCTCACAAAGAACCATACGATGATGCCGAAACCCAACAAGCCGAAGGCTACAAGAAAATTCAAGTATTGGTTGTGGGTATGGAGCTGGGTTGTGGCCAAGGGCGAATGAGTGCGCTCCAGCCTTTCGTGGCACTGGTCTACCACATCGCCGGTTCCCACTCCTAGAATTGGATGCTGAGCAAATACACGGAAACCGTTGCGCCAAAGCTCGAATCGCTGCAACATCGTGAAATTGCTGACGCTGCGGTAGCAACGGTAATTCTCGTACTCGTAGCACATCACATACACCATTTTGCGAGGACCGGGCTGAAGATACACCGGGTTGGCTATTCCCTTTTCAATAGCGGCAACATCCCTCGGTGTGAGATGCGACATGCCCAGGCTATCCTTCGTCACACCCATGCCGTTGAGGTAGCGCAGCAGTGTGGGATAGATGGTCCAGGCGCCTGCCGTGGCAGAGTCAAAGGGAACCGAGCTCATTTTTGCCCATTGCTGCCGCATCTCGGTTTCGCATATATAGGTATGGATATAGTTTCCATTCTCCACCACCCCGTCGTCAAGATGGCAATACCGATGGCCATTGGGCGTATATGCTGCCAGCGGCTGGGTGGCGTGGGGGCGCAAATGATAATAGTCGTAGCAATAATACCCCACCAGAGCAACAGAAGCCACGCTGACGGCAAGAAAGACTGCCGTAACCACCCTGCGCATGGTCTGCGGCAAGCGACTGCCAAAACACATCACCAGCACCCATCCCAAGACAAAGAGTATGACAAAAGCCGTATAGGCATGCAGTATGAGCAAAAACACCAACAGCCATCCCCCCACTGCGCTGCTAAGGAGATAGAACCACGTTTTTCGGCACTTGAATGCAACAAAAGCCAGCAGCACCAGCGTCATGCATACATTCATGCCGAAACGTATGTGCGAAATATACGGCACAATATTGCGGTACGGCAAATCCGGAATCGTCAAATAGCGCACCAGTCCGATGATGGAAACCACCAGTACTGTAGCCATATAACAAAAGCCTACCCCTATTAGTTCCTTGCGATTGAGGGGAGCAGAAGTAAGCACCACTAGCGGAATGACAAACAGAGGAAGCTTCTTTTGCAAATCGAATAGAGCATAGCCCCAATTGGAGGTGCCCACGAGCCACACCACATGCACCGCCAGCAATACCAGGAAAGCCTGAAGGAGATGCTGGGAGCGGAACGCGGCAAACTTTTCACTCCAATTCCATTCGAACACCCAATTGGCCAACAGCAGCACCCACATCATATTGGCAAAGAACACCGAAGTGGTCATTGCACCCGCCAAAAGACAAAGCGTAACAATATAAATGGTTCTATGGATAGCTGAACGCGACATGGCCAATTGCAACTGGTATCGTGGGGGGATTCGAATAATTATTTACCGCTTAAGATTTTCTGATACTCAATAGGATTGCCCAAAACCTCTACCGCTTTTTTCACATCTGGATCGAAAGACAAGGATGCCTCGATGCAACCTTTTCGGTAATAATAGTGCAGCAGAATGGCATCGGCTAGCAATTCGCTAATTTCCTTGCGATTGCGGTTGAGGTCTTCTTTTTTGGCCTCTTTATAGGTTTTCTCCAGCAGGTCTATCTGCTGTTTCAGATTGTCCATGTAGTTCTCCTCGTCGGCAACCTTGCGCAAATCGGAGATGATATTTTCGGTATAGGTGGTATATTCGTAAGTCTTATCCGAAAGATAACTTACAAAATCCTGCCAGATTTCGTCAGTAATCTGGAATTCGCTAGGGGAAGGAATGCTTTGGTGCTCGGCAGCAAACTTCTTGGCATAATTGAAAAAATGGAAGCGGTTATAGAGTGCCACCGAAAGAAGCGAACTGGTTTCGTGCTCAACCTCAACATCGGGTTCGATACCAAAGCCATCATACACCGTGCGGCCGTTGCGGGTTTGGAAAGCCGTCTTGAGCGAATCGGGCACCTTGGTGGCACGGCCGTTGGCATCGCGATTCTTATAATCGATTGCTTGGATGCAGCGTCCGCTGGGGATAAAATATTTCGATACCGTCACCTTCATCTGACTATTGTACGGCATCGGCAGAATATTCTGCACCAGTCCCTTGCCATAAGAGCGGTCGCCGATAATGACCGCGCGGTCCAAATCCTGCAAACTGCCGCTTACGATTTCGCTGGCCGAGGCGCTGTTGCCGTTAATGAGCACTACCAATGGAATATCCAAATCTTCAGGAGCCATGCGGGTGCGGCTCTTCATGTTTTTCGAAGCCACCTTGCCTTTGGTCTCTACCACCAGTTCGCCGCTTTTCACCCAGATATTTACAATATCCACAGCCTCGTTCATCAGTCCGCCGCCATTGCCACGGAGGTCGAGGATGAAACCTTTCATTTCGGGATTCTCCTTTTTCAGGGCCTTGAAAGCGTCGCGCACATTTTTGGCGGCATCCTGCGTAAATTCATCAAGGCGCACATAGCCTATTTGCCCGTCTACCATGCCGCTATAGGACACATTCGGGAGGCGGATTTCGGCCCGAGTGATGGTGACATCGAACTCCGAACCGTTTCGTTCCAGACGTAAGGTGACATTGGTGCCGGCCTGGCCGCGCATTGCGGTGCTCACATCGGCATTGGTGCGTCCTTTGGTGCTTTCGCCGTTGACTGCAACAATTCGGTCGCCTATGCGCACTCCAGCCTTATCGGCAGGGAGGCCCTGATACGGCTCGGCTATGTAGATGCTGTCGCCCTCTTGATGAATGAGCGAACCTATGCCGCCATACTGGCCCAGCACCTGCAGTTTTACATCCTCCATATCGCTTTCGGCATAATAATTCGTATACGGATCCATCGAGGCAAGCATGGCATCTATGGCCACCTTCATCGTTTTGCCCGGATCCACATCATCCACATAATTCAGATGAAGGTTTTTATAAACGTTGGCAAAGATTTCCAGATTCTTGGAAATCTCAAACCCTTTATCTTCGCGTGAATTTTGGGCAGAAGCGCCCATCACGACTGACAGAAGTAACAGAATGGCAATTTTATTTTTCATTGAAATTATTTTTTCAGAAATAATGCTAAGCTTTATTGTCATACGGGGCAATGGTTTCGGCATAATAATCGAGCAGTTCCTGTGGATCGATATTCATTGGCGAAATCAGCAGCACCACGTCGCCGGCTCTAAGTACCGTATCGGCCGAAGGATTGAACAAACTATCTTTGGCCCGCTTGATGCCGATAACCATGGCATTGTATATTACCATGAGTTTTGCATCCTGTATGGTTCTCCCGGCCAACGCATGCCCCTGCGGAATGGTAAGGGTATAGTTATTGATATTATGATCGCTATGGTCGTGAATAAGCATATCGGATTCCACCTCCAGTTCGGCACGAACCTTCGACAGCTGTTCTTCATTGCCGATGAAGGTAACCTTATCCATAGGCAGCAGCTGCATTTTCTTGTCGGGAAGGTCGAACACCTTGCCTGCCCGCTCTATACTCACGGCATTCACCCCATACCGCTGTCTGAAATTGCTATCTTTCAGCGTCTTGCCAGCCCATTGCGAATAGGGGGTGACCAGTATGCGATCCATAAAGAAATCTTTTTCCAATTCTTCGGGTATTTCAAACGAAATCTGCGCCTGCCGCGAATTGAAATTCGATACGAATCGGTCTTCGATTTTGTGATAGAATCGCGTTACCGGCTTGGCCGCCAGCGTAATGCCCACGATTACTATTGTCAGCACCAGCAAAAGGCCGATGGCCAGATGCACATATTTGGACACCACCCAGCCTACGGTAAACAAGGCGATGAAATAGCGCGACAGCATCAGCGGAAGCACCACAGCCTGACTATTGCGGTCGATTTCGAGCATGGCTCCAATCTGTTTTTTGTTAACCCCTTTCACCACCAGCGCCCACAAAAACGGGGCGATAACCAGCAGCGTAGCCACCATGCCGATAAGATTGCTCCACCCGATGGGAATTTCGAGCTCGGCAAACAGGTTGTTTAAGAACGGTTTGAGCAGCAGTATGCTCAACAGCACCAGCGCCACTATAATGATGCCGTACAGCACAATGGTGGTAATCTGCTTACGGGCAAAGGTCACAATGCCCCGTTCGTGGCGGGTGGCTCGCGAAGAGCTTGCATACCGCTCCATCACCCTTTTGGCACTTTCGGGCAGACGCGGCATCAGCCTTTCGTATGCCGGCATGCTAGCCTTAATCATATAGGGCGTAACAAATGTGGTGATGATAGACACCGACACGATGATGGGATATAGATTGGCATTAATCACGCCAAAGCTCAGGCCCAAACCGGCAATGATAAAACTGAACTCGCCTATCTGGCAGAAGCAGAAACCTCCCTGCATGGCATTCATCAAAGGCTTGCCGCTTAGCAGCAGGCCTACGGTTGCCGACAACGATTTGAACCCCACCACAGTGGCCGCAATAATAACAATGGGCAGCCAATACCGAACCAGCACTTGGGGATTGACCAGCATGCCCACCGACACAAAAAACACGGCGCCAAACATGTGTTTGATCGGCGCAATAATGCGGTGGATGACATCGGCCTCGATGGTCTCTGATAATATTGCCCCCATCACAAAAGCCCCTAATGCGGTGCTGAATCCTGCAAAATCGGCAAATACCACCATGCCGAAGCATAGCCCCACCGCCACGATGCACAAAATTTCTTCCGACATCCAGCGGCGCATCTTGCGCAATAACGTAGGCACCAGGTAGATGCCAAAGGTAAACCATACGATAAGGAAGAAAATGAGCTTTACCAAACTCATGCCCAACTGGGCCCCATCAAATCGCTTGCTCACACTCAAGGTGGAAAGAATCACCAGCAGCAGCACCGCAATCAAATCCTCCACCACCAAAACGGCCGTAACGGTGCCCGTAAACTTCTGCTGCTTCAGCTTTAGGTCGTCGAACGATTTGATTATGATTGTGGTAGACGAAATCGACAGCATGCAGCCCAGGAAGATGCAATCCATATTGCCCCATCCGAGTATATGCCCCACCACATTGCCCACAACAAACATCACCGCCAATTCCGTGAGCGCGGTAATGGCCCCGGTGGCACCCACCTTCTTCAACTTTTTGATACTGAACTCCAAGCCAAGGGCAAACATCAGGAAAACGATGCCGATATCGCTCCAAACATGGATATTGGTATCGTCGGTGATGGCCGGAAACCATGGGAAATACGGTCCAATGAAGAAGCCTGCCACAATATACCCCAGCACCAACGGCTGCTTGAGCCATTTGAAAATAACGGTAATAATGCCGGCCGTTACTAGTATGATGGCCAGGTCGAGAAATATTGGAGGCAGCGACGACATGTTTTTTCCTTATGTGGGTTAACTACAAGTTTCCTTAGGGCCTATCGGCTCTATCACTTTTGATGACTTCTATTATAATAACGCTTCTCCGCATCATATATTGTTTCAGCCTCAAAAAAAGCTAATCCCACCCCTATTTGGTCAGATGCTTAACGGTGTTGCAGTAATAGAAAAACAGGCCGTATGCAATCACTAACAACATGGCTACCACAAAAGTATACAGGTTGTGATCGGCCACCAGCAAATACCCCGCACTTATCAGCAGCTGGAGCGCGGCATACGATGCCGACACCCACAGATGTGGGACTTTCAAATCGTTGACCAAGGTCTCATACATGTGTTCCCGATGCGCCTCGAAAATATTCTTGCCATTCAGGAAACGCTTGGCAATAGTAAGCAATCCATCCGCCAGAAACACGATGATAAAGCATAGAAAGCTCACATTCTCGCCCACATCGGGCATGGCGGCATCATACCGCATCAGCAAATACAGGATTACGAACCCCATCACAATGCTGCCCACATCGCCGGAAAAGCAACGCGCCTTGCGGCGGAAATTGAAGAATCCGAATACCACTATCGAGGCCAGCATCACCATAATGAAATCGGGGTTGACAAACGGGACAACAAACATATTGATATACCCAAACACCCCCACTACTACCAAGGAATAGGCCGCCAGCATGCCGTTGATGCCATCCATGAAGTTGTACACATTCAGCACCCCCACAAACACCACCACCATCAGCAGCATCTGCCACACCTGCAACGTGCTCATCGGCGAGTAGAAGGCCATCACCACGGCGGCTATCTGCGCTAAAAAACGCAGCCACGAGGGCAGCTGCTTCAAATCATCCACATAGCTCACTACGGCCAGCAACGTAACCGACAGCAGCATTTTCGACAAGAACAAGCCATGCGACAAGCAAAAAAACAATACCGCAAAATAAAAAATCACCCCCGCACCCAAAAGGGTAGCCCGCCGATGCGACGAACGTTCGTTGGGCCGATCGACAATATGGAAATGCTTGGCGGCAACAAAATACAGCAGCTCTACCGCCAACAGCACCACAAGGGATATCAAGAATGTCGTTAACATATTATTCTCAACCTATTATTCAATAAATCAATTTCAATACTTCCGACACTTCTTGTTCAACCAATCAGCGCCGGCGTGCCATTCGCATAAGCCAGCTTATGCAAGCCGATTAATAAAACGCTGCCAGCATTGGTTTTATTGTCCCAAAGCAAACTTTTTATCAATCAAGATTCCATCTCAAGGAAACGCCAGCCAACTTCTTAAAAATTGTTTAGAACGCAACCCGAAGTCGGCGACCCCAACGACCCCAATGGCCGTGAATCACTCGTAATTTTTTTCCATCAATTAATTTGCTGATAATATATGGTTAAATTA
>JAGHRY010000139.1 GCA_018066145.1 Candidatus Colimorpha merdihippi
TATACATACTATATGAGAAGAAGTATCGTTTTGTGCATCACGCTGTTGCTGACTTTTATAGCGTTTGTCGGCAGTCCGGCTTATGCTCAAATTATTACCGATTCCAATCATACCGACCTCGGTAAAACCGTCACACTATACAAAAATGGCATCGACCTGGAAGCCCCCGTCCTCGCACTGGGGTCCGACGACCGCCTGCTGCTCCGTTTCGATATCCTTAGCCCCGAAGTCGACAACTACCGCTACCGCATCCAGCATTGCGACCGCAACTGGCGTCCCGACGACCTCCAACCCTACGAATACATCAACGGTTTCGAAGAGTCTCCTATCGACAATTACAACCCATCGTTCACCACCCTTCAGTCCTACGTCAACTATTTCCAACTCATCCCTGCCCCCTACACCCAGTTCCTCATCTCGGGCAACTATGTCATTTCCGTCTTCCCCCAGGACTACCCCGACAGCATTCTCTTCACACGGAGGTTCTATGTCACTGAAGAATCCCTCCGTATTTCGGCATCGATATCTACCCCATTCGACAATCACGACATCCAGCGTCGTCGCCAGCTCGACGTATTCGTCGAATCCAACCCCGACTATGCCGGCGGCCTGATTCCCCCGACCCTGAATCCGGCCTATATCTCTATCATCGCCCAGCAGAATGGCCGGCTCGACAATCAGCGGCAACTCTCTTTCTCCGGCTTCGACCGCAACGCCTTAGCCTACCGCAACCGTCCCGAAAATATTTTCTACTGCGGCAACACATTCCGCTTTTTCGATATCAGCAATATCCGTACTGCCATGTACAACGTGGCTTCCATCAGCGAGTATGGCGGCGAATGGTTTGCTATGCTCAAACCCCTCGAAGACCGTTCTCACAAGCCTTTCATCACCGAAACCGTACTCAATGGAGGCATGAAAGTAAACGTTTGGGACCGCACCAATACCCACACTGAGGCCGACTACGTTCACGTCAACTTTTCCCTTCCTATGCAGTACCCTTTCATGAATGGCAACATCTACCTTGTGGGCGATTTCACCCAATGGCACCTCGACGACAAGGCACGTTTCCAATACAACCCCGAACTCCATGCCTACACGCTGCGCACCCTCCTCAAGCAGGGCTACTATTCCTACCAACTTCTTTTCCTTCCTATCGGCGATTCGCAAGGTCTCACCTCCACCCTCGAAGGCGACCACTTTCAAACCCCTAACAATTACCGAATCTACGCCTACTACCGCGCTCCCGCCGACCGCTACGACCGGCTTTGCAACCTTTTAACTGTCAACAATTAACATTTATACAGCAAAATCATCAACTCAAAAACTCCATTTTTCACCCAACGAATCAATTTCAAAACCTTATATTGTCACTATGGTCTACATCGAAACATACGGATGCCAAATGAATTTCGCCGATAGCGAAATCGTGGCATCTCTCCTTCAGAAAAACAATTTTACTATCGTTGACGACATCGCCAAGGCCGACTATGTTCTCATTAACACCTGCGCCATCCGCGACAACGCCGAGCAGCGCATCCGCAAACGCCTCCGCGAGCTCCGTGCTCTTCAGCAGCGCAATACGCGCCTCCGCATCGGCATCCTCGGCTGCATGGCCGAACGTCTCCAAAGCCAGCTCATGGTCGAGGAGGAGAACGTCTCCTTCGTTATTGGACCCGATGCCTATCGCCGTTTGCCCGAAATCCTGAATCAGGTGCGCCAGCAAGGTCAGCGTGCTGCCGAAACCGAACTCAGCACCACCGAGACCTATGCCGACATCGAGCCCGTACGCCTCAATTCTAACGGCATCTCGGCCTATATCTCCATCATGCGCGGCTGTCAAAACTATTGCGCTTACTGCGTGGTGCCTTACACCCGCGGACGCGAACGCAGCCGCGATCCTCAAACCATCGTCGACGAAGCCCGCCGCCTCTTTGAACAGGGGTATAAGGAAGTCACCCTTCTCGGCCAAAATGTCAATTCCTATCGGTGGACAGAAGGCGACACCCTCGCCTGCGATTTCCCGGAACTCATGCATCGTGTTGCCAGCATCAGCCCGCTCCTTCGTGTTCGTTTCGCCACTTCGCATCCCAAAGACCTTAGCGACAAGCTCCTCGAAGTCATGGCCGCCCACGACAATATCTGCAAATGCATCCACCTTCCGGTCCAAAGCGGATCTGACCGCATGCTCAAGCTCATGAACCGTCATTACGACTCGGCCTGGTACCTCGACCGCATCGCCGCCATCCGGCGCATCCTCCCCACCTGCTCCATCACCACCGATGTCATCGCAGGCTTCTGTACCGAGACCGAAGAGGACCACCAGCGCACCCTCGACATCTTCCGCCAGGTTCGCTACGACTATGCCTACATGTTCAAATTCTCCATGCGGCCTAACACCTATGCCGAGAAACACCTCACCGACGATATCTCTGAGTCCGAAAAAACTCGTCGCCTCGAAGAAATCATCTCCCTCCAAGGCCAGATTGCACTGGAGAACAACAAGCAGGAAGTTGGCAAGGTATTCGAAGTCCTTGTCGAAGGCGAGTCCCATCGCAGCAAAGCGCAGCTTTTCGGCCGCAACAGCCAGAACAAGGTAATCGTATTCGACCGCCACGACGTCCTCCCCGGTCAATACGTCAAGGTTCGTGTCACCGATTGCACAGCGGCCACCCTCATCGGCCAACTTGTAACCGAATAACGCAGCCACACAATTTTACGACACTTTATTCGTTATCACATCATGAATATCCGCGATTTCTTAGAAGATCATCCCCTAGCCAGACACATCCTTTATATGATTGGCGCTTCCCTTGTCATCATTTTTCTGGCTTTCATGCTTATCAAGATAGTTGCCCGCCAGGGCAAAGAATACGAGCTGCCCGATTTTCGTGGCATCACCTTAACCAATATGATTAAGTACAATCCCTACCACCTCCGCTATGTGGTTATCGACTCGGTATATGATGCCGACCAGGAAGGCGGTATCGTCATTCAGCAAGACCCCAAGCCCGGCACCATGATTAAGACTCGTCGCAAGGTATACGTTACCGTCACCACCTTTGCCCCCTCCGATGTCGTCCTGCCCGAGCTCTCCAACATGACTGTCCGTAGCGCAGTTTCAGCCCTTGAGGCTGCTGGTCTCCGCTGCGGAAAACTTCGTTTTGTCGAGAGCCCCTACCGCAATATGATTCTCGAGTGCAAGTGCAAAGGCAAGATGGTTTATGCTGGCGAAAAGATGGCTGCCGGCGATGTTGTCGACCTGTATGTGGGTCTTGGCGAAGGCAATGCCGGCACCCGTGTGCCCTTCGTCATCGGCCAAGCTCCGGCCAAGGCTCGCCGCGGCATTCTTTCGGCTTCAATGAATGTAGGTACCGAACATTTCGAAGGGGTCACCGATCGCTCCAGCGCCGTATGCTACCGCCTCAACCCCGATTATACTGGCGTCACCCGCTATCCCCTTGGCACTTATGTCGAAATTTGGTACTGCGATGCCACCGAAGCCGACGTTGAGCGCATCATCTCCAACTTCCAGGTCGATTCTTCGCTCATTTTCGAGAACGAATACGACGACTATGAATACGATACCTATTCCTCCGACCCCACCCCCGACTTCGACGACGGTTGGGATTGGTAGGCTATCATTTCCTGGCCGCCTCTGTAAATCCGGTTTTTACGACAAAAAAAAGAACTATAATTGTTGTTTTTCATGCAGAAACCCCTACTACTCATAACCCTGCTCAGCCTATGCAGTTTGCTGTCGGCACAAGACACCCTTCGCGAGGTGCTGCTTCCCCTGCGTGTCGATAGGCAGCATCCTGCCAAAAGCGCAGACACCCACACACTCCCCTTCTTCGACGATTTCGCCAATCCGCAGCACTCCGCTTCCCAATGGCAGCTGGATGGCGCCCTCATCAACAACGGGTACGCCCCCCTGCCTCCCACGTTGGGCATGGTCACCCTCGACGCCTACAACAGCCAGGGGGTCCTTTATCCTACCATCCAAGGCGCCCTGTACCCCGCCGACACCCTCACCTCTGCCTGCATCCGCCTCGACTCAGTCTTCTCTCCTTATGCCCGTGCCCTCACCATTGCCGATTCGCTCTACCTGTCTTTCTTTTACCTGCCCGGAGGCGGTTATGGCAACCGCTGGGAAGGTTCGGGCGACAGACCCGAGTCGTCCGACAGCCTCATGCTTGAGTTTTTCAACCCCAGACTAAACGCTTGGCAGCAGGTATGGAGCATCCCCGGCATCAGTGCCGACACCCTTTTTGCCCGCACCGGCTCCTATTGGCAGTTTGTCCAGGTGGCCATCACCAATCCCGACTACATCGCCAGCCAGTTCCAGTTCCGTTTCCGCAATTACTGCTCTCTTGACAACGATCCCAAACGGGGCATTTTGTCCAATGCCGACCAATGGAATATCGACTACATCTACCTCCACCACAGCCGTTCTCGCGGCGACTCCACCCTCCGCGATGTGGCGTTTGTCAATCCCGCCACCTCGCTCCTCTCCCACTTTAGCGCCATGCCCGCCTGCCAGTATACGCCCGCCGACATGCGCCAGCAGCTCCCCCTCACCATCACCAACCGATTCTCACAAGAACTGGCCGTCAATTATTCCTACACCATCAGCACTGCCGACGGCACTCCGCTCCACACCTATGAGGGCGGCTTCGAGAATGCCCCTGTCTTCTGGCAGAACTACGGCTACCAAACCTCTCCAGCTCACGCCGAACCCCGGCTCGACTTCGCATTCCCTTACATGACCTCCCCGCGGCAATACACCATCACACATGTCCTTCGCGAGGGCGTGAGCGGCGATGGGTTCCCTCATAACGATACCCTCCGCTACACCCAGAATTTCGACAACTACTATGCCTATGACGACGGCACTGCAGAGAACGGCTACGGCATCACCTCCACCAGCTCTATCGTGCGTCTGGCTTGCAGCTTTACCCTCAATGTCGAGGACACCCTCACTGCCATCGATCTATATTTCAACCGCACCTTTAACGATCAGAATGCCGACTTGCGGTTCTATATCACCGTCTGGGACGATGCTGGAGGTCATCCAGGCAATATCATCTACCGCGACCATGTGCGCCGCCAGCCCCGCTTCGCCGGCCTCAATACATTTGTTCGCTACCTCCTTGAGGAGCCCATCCTCTGCTCCGGCATCATCTATGTAGGCTTCGAGCAGACCACCCACGACTTCATCAACTTAGGCTTCGACCGAAACAACGATGCTTCACAGCATATCCATTACCTCACTTCTTCCGGTTGGCAGACTTCTATCCTGCGGGGCGCACTCATGCTCCGACCTTATTTCGGTCAGCAGGCCACTGTAGCCATCAACCCCATCCCCGAATCTCAGGCAACCGTCACCCGCCAGCTAAGCAGCATAGTCATCGATAGCCCGGTTCCGGCAGCTGTCAGTGTCTTTGACCAAATGGGCCGAAAGATCTTCTCCGGCCACGGCACCCACCTCATCACCCCCAGCCTTCCTTGCGGAATGTACTTCGTCTCCGTAGGGAATCAGAAGCCACAAAAAATCATTATCTTATGAACAACGACAACCCTCACATCCAACCCGACACCGAATTGCAGGCCAACACCGATTCCGAGCTTTACGAACATCATCATATAATCGTTGACCGCGGACAGGAGATGCTCCGCATCGACAAATACCTCCAGTCGCACCTTGAGTCCATCTCGCGTACCAAAATCCAGGCCGCTGCCAAGGCCGGCTGCATCGTCGTCAACGACAAGCCTGTCAAATCCAACTACCGGGTTAAGCCACGCGATGTCATATCCATCCTCCTGCCCGAACCGCCACACGATTTCGAACTTCTCCCCGAGCCTATCGACATCGATATTGTCTACGAAGATTCCGATGTCCTCGTCGTCAACAAACCTGCCGGACTTGTTGTCCATCCCGGCTATGGCAATTTCACCGGTACCCTCCTCAATGGCCTCCTTTATTATCTCCAAGACAAGAAGTGCGACGACGGCACTCCTGCCACCCCCTTCCTCGTCCATCGCATCGACAAGGACACCTCAGGCCTGCTCCTAGTGGCCAAGAACGAAACCGCCCAGGTCATCCTGGCCAAGCAGTTCTACGAGCATACCATAGAGCGCAAATACCGCGCCTTGGTATGGGGCAATTTCGACGACAACCGGGGCACCATCGTAGGCAACCTCGAACGCGCCCCACAGGATCGCCGCATCATGCATGTCACCCCCGAGCCCGACCGCGGCAAACATGCCGTCACCCATTGGAATATCGTAGAGCGTTTCGGATATGTCACGTTGATCGAGTGCATCCTCGAAACAGGTCGCACGCACCAAATACGCGCCCATATGCAGCATATAGGCCACCCCCTCTTCAACGATGCCGCTTATGGTGGCGACCGCATCCTCAAGGGCACTACCTTCAGCCGCTACAAGCAGTTTGTCGAAAACTGCTTCTCTCTCCTGCCTCGACAGGCACTTCATGCCATGATACTGGGTTTCGACCACCCATCCACCGGCAAGCACCTCCATTTCGAGGCACCCCTCCCCGATGACTTCAGCGCCTGCCTCACCAAATGGAGCGACTACGCGCAGCATGTCATCAAATAGCAATACCACCATTCGCTGAAACACATCTCGACGCATCCGGCATCAACAACCAGCCGTAATAAAAAAAATCCCCCGCCAGCATCCAGCCTCGGGGGATTTTTCATACCACAACAAAATATAGTCCGTGTGTATTTGTGTAATTTGGTAATCGGTGAACAATAATAATTACGAAAAGACGAAAACGAATCGCTTCTCCATGAAAAGTACGGACTGCAGCGCAACAGTTCACAGTTCACTTCATAACATTAGTACTCCCACATATCAAGAGAGATGTTCATGATTTCCTCTTCGATGCGTTCGGATTCAAGCAATGCATCTTCACCCGTTAGGTAATCATGGATTGCTCGGTTATAGACATTGTCTTCGCGGGTGATGAAACTGGAATACATAAAACTATTGAAGGCATATTCCCAGGTAGGTAGGTGGACGAGATTCTCACGAGTATAGGCCTCTTTCTTTGCAAGAAGCACACGAACGTTCCACGACATCATAGGAATCCAAAAAAGAGTTTGGGTGCCCATATATTCTGTTTCGCCATCGATAACCTTATATTTCTCCTCTAGTGGAGCCAAGCCTAGCTTACGGACCTGCATTCCACTGCGCGCTCGATCGAGATAGACTGCCTCTTTTACAGCATACTTATATATATCATCGGTTGTAAATTCGTGCGGAACAAAGACGGTTTGATATTCAGCCTCGCCATAATCGTCGTAAACAGCCATTTCAACAGTATCTGACCGGGTGGCACGGTCGATGATACGCTGCGGGTCAAGGGGTATCTTCATCTCATCATCCTCAAACAGTTCTATATCGCCTGCATTTATAGCGTCCCAAATGACCCAGGCGAGATTTTTACGGCCTCGTATTCCTTCAGGATTGGTAGGATAATAGAAATACTGATTCTCCTTTTCGCGGACATCGATAATGCGCCATAGGAGCTTGCCCCAATAGACATCAGCTTCGCGTACAGTGCCCAACTCCTGCGGAGACTGCTCCCACGTCATAGTACGCTGATAATAGTCACCAGGCTGGGAATCGACAAACTGCGAACGAGCCGACAAGGTAATCCCCATCAACACACAACACAATAGAAAACTATGACGAACTGAAGACATATTATATTAAAGAAAAAGAGTTAGGCACGAGCAGACTCACACCTAACTCTTCAAATCTTAACCAATTTTGAATCGATAGATTAAAGATTCAAGCCAGATTAGTACTCCCACATATCGCTCTCAATATCGAAAATACGTTCTTCGATAGACTGAGATTCAAGCTGAGCATCTTCACCAGTGAGGTAATCGTGAATTTGACGGTTATAAACGTTTGTCTCACGAGTGATATAACTATCAAAATAACGAGAGATGAAGACCTCATCATAACTACGCTCGATATTGTTGTTGTACATATCATAAACATTGGTGCGGGCAAAGATATTGCGAACACGCATATCATTCATAGGAATCCAGAAACGAGTGGTAGGATTGCACTCCATCTCGCCATCAACTTCCTTGCAGTTCTCATCGACAAGAGCAAGACCCACGATACGGGCTTTCATGCGGGTATCCTGCTTATCGATATACCAATACTCTTTAATATGAATCTTATAATAATCTTCAGGGGTGAAGTTCTTGAACTTGATGGTATCATGACCTTCATCGATCATCTCACCATAATCATCGTAAAGAGGATCGGTAAGGGTGGTATCGGCCTTGTTCAGTTTCTTGTACATATAATCCCAATCGATAGGGATTTTAAGCTCATCATCATCGAAAATTTCAAACTCGCCATTAGCAGCATTGCGATAAACGAGATAAGCGAGATTGATACGGCCCTGATTGTTATACAGGCTATCTTCACCCTTGGGGAAATAGAAGAACTGGTTGAACTTTTCGCGAAAGTCGATAGTACGCCAGATGCAGGTTTCCCATATCACATCGCTTTCGCGAAGGTTGGGATAAGGCATAGCAGACTTGGACAGGCTCAACGAACGGGTATAGAAATTGCCCAGATTATTTTCGTCATCATCAACGAGGATGTTCTGTGCTTTAACAGACATACCAGCGAAGGTGAGAAGCATGAGGCTGAGGCCAAACAAAACTTTTTTCATATCAATAATTATTTAAATGTTATCGGGTAATACGGAATGTGTTGCTGATAGTACGTTTAGAACCATCGGGCATGGAAACATCCAAACTGAGTGTGATTTTGCAACCAGGTTTAGCTTTCTGAATATAGCTGAGTATATCGGCACCCCACTGTTTGCCACGGTTCTCAAGATCGGTTGCACCATTCACCTTGGTAATATCTATGGTTTGCTTGATGATAGTAGGAACAGTCATGTGGAAAGCAAACTCCGGTCCGTAACGAACTTCAGGTCCTTTAAGATTCTTAAGGTCACCGATGGGAATACCCTTGCCAGCTTCGGCTTTACCCAAATAGATTTTGGGATCGGGAAGCATACGAGCACGGAATTCGGTAGAACCCATGTGGCGGGTGCCTTTACCATCTTTAATTGCTGCATTAACCTTGATAGTACCTTTGTTCACTTTCGGTTTAATAATATAGTGACCAGCACCCGACTTAGGATCGGCAGTGAGGGTACCCTGACTAGGATCAGCAAGCGAAACAACAAGATCGTGAGCAGCAGCACCAGGAACAGAAATCTTGACAGGGTTGTCGATACCAGCATAAACAACGTTCATTTCGGTAAGCTCAAAAACTGCCATGGGCTCAGCCACATAGTAAGTCTGCTTGAAATCATAGGATTCTGTACCACTATCTTTCTTGACATAAACAGTACCAGTAATTGTCTTAGGACCAGTGGCATTGCAAGTGGTTGTGTAAACTACTTGACCGGAATCGTTAGAAGTCATGCGCTGACCACCAATGTTAGCCTCGAACTTAGCCTTAGAATCATAAGCTCCTACTGCAACCTTTAATTCGTATTTACCACCTTGAAGGATATAGGCAGAATTGGAATTGGCAATCACGGATACCTTATCAAAGGAGAAGTCGTTAGAGCGTACCTGCTTGAAAAGCATGTTAACGGCATCGAACTCGGCATTCATCACCTCAGCCTTCATACGGGTAAGGGTGATAATGGCAGCACCGGCAACAGTATTGTTGAAGTTGAGCTGTTCCCAAGAAGTAAGCTTATTCTCCTTGTTGAGGACAAATTCTTCGACATTAAGACCAAGATTGACATGAACAGAATCCTTGCCCAGTTTTTCTTTAACAGCCTTTTTATAGGCAATAATCTTATTCTTGACATCAACAGCAGCACCTTCATGTACTTCGGCACCTTCGGCATTTCCGAGGAAATAATGGGTACCAGCATGGTTGTCGTCGAGTTTCTGAATCCAAGAGAATCCACCGATCTTAATGGCTTCGGCAATAGAATCGAAATTCTTAGTGCCATCAGGGTTCTTCAGGGGGATAGAACGCTTGATGACTTTCTCCTCGTTATTGGGGTCGACGATATTGATCTCGGCCTTGGATGCGATTTCACCAATGAAGCTATAAGTGATGGTATCAATCTCGTAAACGAGTTCTTGAGAGAGTTTCTTGATATCTTGAGCCTGATCGTATTTCTCTTTGACCTTGGCTGGGTTGTTTTTGAGAGCGGACTCAAAATTATCGTAGGTATCCTCAAGTTTAAGCACCATGTTCTCATTGGACTTGTTCATGGCATTACCTACGGTTTTGAAGCCCTCAACAACCTCAGCAGACACATTCAGTGCCAACATGGCGGTGTACACAAGGTACATCATCTGAATCATTTTTTGTCGCGGTGTTTCCGGACAGTTTGAAGCACTCATACTTTATTAATTAAAGAATTAAAAACTAAGAATTAATAGTTTAATGTATTAAACTGTTAACCTTCAACCAGCAAGATTAAAGGCGGGTCTGCATTGCAGCAAGCATGTTGCCATAGACATTGTTGAGTTCGGCAACTTTGCGAGACAGCGCATCAACCTGTTCTTTATATTTGAGTACTCCTTCAGCGGAATTGGCAAAATTGGCCATCATAGCCTGAATGCGTTCTTCAACCTCCTTGGTAGCTTCCAGCTGACTGGTAGAAGTCTGAAGCTGCATCTCATACATAGCATTGACGGAAGCGAGGCTGCCAGCCAGTTTCTTCATCTCATCTGCATAAGAAGCATCTCCACTGGTAAGAGCCTGGGCAGTTTCCTGATAGATGGTGGTGAGGGTATTCACAGCTTCGGAAGCAGTTTTCATGTTGTTGACAGCTTCAGCAGCGCCATCGAGACTGGCGACAAACTTATCGGTGCTGGCTGCAGCAGAAGCAATACCGCTCATGCTGCTGGCGCTCTCGGCAAGATTTTCCATGCCATGGCCCAAGCGTTCGATAAGTTCGGGAGTGATATTGGCCTGCTCGAGCATCTCGTCGAGACGTGCAGTAAGAGGATCGTTAGCAACCGGCATATTAGAACCAGCATTGACCTGAGGAGTCGGATTGACAGCGAGAAGGTTTTCATCTTCGCCACCTTCAAGACCTTCGCCCTCCATACCAGCAAGCTGAGGGAAAACCAGAGTCCAATCGAACTCAACATGAGGCGGTTCAAATGCGGAAAGGAAGAAGATGATAGTCTCAACGCCCATACCAATGATGAGCATGATGGTACCACCAGGCCAGTGGTTAATCTTGAACAAAGCACCTACGATAACGACGGCAGCGCCCCATCCATACAGTTTGGACATGAAGTTTTTGTATCCTTTACTGCGAACTAAATTATCTAACCAACTCATATTATAAACTTTTAAATGTGTTACTTAATAAATGTATTTCAAAAAATGTTAAAGATTCACGATTAATAAACGTTAGAAGCGGTTTTGAGGTTATCACCCTTCACACGGCCCATGTAAGGCTGGAGGCAACGGAAACCGATGTAGCACTTGCTGGTATCCTGGAACTCGAAAGTACGAGTCTGAACCTGAATGTAGTATTTCTGATCTTTCCAGCTGCCACCACGAACAACTTTACGCTTCATAGCGATAGGATCACTCTCTTGAGCGTTATAATTGTAGTAAGGAGAAAGTGCATTAGCTACGATATAGGTATTCTCGTTGTATGCATCGGAGCACCATTCAGAGACGTTACCAGCCATGTCGTACAGACCATAATCGTTGGGAGCATAGTGACCAACAACAAGGGTACGGACACCACCATCGTCGTCGTAAGCGCCACGGAGGGGCTCGTAGTTAGCCAAGAAACAGCCATTGGGGTTGCGGACATAAGGACCGCCCCAAGGATAGCTTTCGGCAGCAATACCGCCACGAGCAGCAAATTCCCATTCAGCTTCGGAAGGAAGACGGAAATCATTCATGTGTTCATAGTTGATATCAGCGAGATAGTCGTTGAGGAATTTGCTGCGCCAGATGCAGAAAGCACGAGCCTGGAGCCAGGAAACACCAACAACAGGATAATTGTCGTAAGCAGAAGAGGTGAAATAGTTGCGGGTGAAATCGTCGTTCATAGAATAGGTATAATCATGAACCCAGCAGAGGGTGTCGGGGTAGACATTGATACGCTCCTTATGAACGAAAGCGGTACGATTGTTCAAACCACGAGGACGAGCGGTATAGAGGGTACCACGATGCTCGGCCTTGTTCTGAGCAGAAGCCTCTTTGCGAGCAGCGTCAGCATAGTCGATCCAATAATACTCATAGTTGAGTTTGGAAGCATCAATTTCGCGACGGCCAAAATAGCGGTCCTTTTCAGCAACATAAAGGTCGTTGAGAGCTTCGCGAACTTCGGGATCGTTCCATTTGATTTTGGTCTTATAGTTGATGTTTGGGGGATCGAGAGGCTCACCATATTCGTTTTCTTCGATCTGATAGCCATCGAGGCCACCTTCGGCCAACATTTTACGAACCATAGAATCGGTTACCCAAGCCACAAACTGACGGTACTCGTTGTTGGTGATTTCGGTTTCATCCATAAAGAAAGAAGAAACCTGCATAGTGCGAGGCTGAGAGGTAACGCCATAGGTGTTGTTCTGAACACCAGCGCCCATGCTGAAATTGCCCTGGTTGATAAACACCATGCCTTTGAGGTCGATATCCTCGAACTGGTTGCGATCGAGCACGCCGGTCAACTCACCATTAGAGGACTTGGGGGAGCAGCCGCAGAAAATGACAACGGATGCTGCAAGTAAGAAAAGAACCTTTTTCATATTACAATACTATTTTTATTTATTCAACTTAATTATCTCCTCTGGAGACTGTATACTATTTACTATGT
>JAGHRY010000082.1 GCA_018066145.1 Candidatus Colimorpha merdihippi
GCGACCTCTAAATAGGGATTGCAATGCGGCAAACCCCGGCTGGCTCCACTTTGGCTGCTGACCACACTTTTCGGCCAAACGCCTCGAACAAAAGGAGCCTGCCTTTGATGCTTCAGAAACAGAACCGAGTTGTTTGCCCCTCTCGGTGAAACTTGTGGATTACTCGCCTATGTTTAAGATATAGGCGAGTTTTGCTATATACAAGGGGAGTGGAGAGGGCAAGAGTCGATCCAATGAATTAACGTGGGAGAAAGGTGGGAGAAAGGTGGGAGAAACGTATTGCAATACGTTTCTTCCACGTATGTCATTTCCTGAAATCGCTTGACAAGCCGGAAGGCCCACAAAAATGCCCAAGCCAGAGAAGAGTTATTACTTAACCCTTTGGCGGAATTAATCCAGCTAGAAAATCTAGAAACTGATTCTAGATTTTCTAGCCAGTCCAGCCATTGATGTGCACAAAATCAGTCTCGGTACATCCCAGGCAGAATCTGTGCTAAATATGTGTAGTCCAACTAATTTTACCTGGCAGGGAACAGTACTGAAGCTTCTCATAAATGCCCAAATCTAGAATCTAGAACGCCGTTTTGTGTAATGCATAAAAAATTCATTCTAGATTCTAGATTTGGTTGATGATTTTTATGGGGCTTATGTGGTTAATAGCTGATGTAGTTAATGCTGCAGCAGCTGCCCAACTCCCAACGCCAAAACTCCATTAACTTCAAATCAACAGTACGAAGGTTCGCCCTAACGATGCTCATCTTACGGGGATTCTACGGGGTCTGTCCGTTCCTAGAGATCGGAGCTACCCCGTAGAATCCCCGTAGAATGAGCGTTCTTTGTGCGGTGGAAGTGGGTGTTTGTTTTCGAGAATCAATTCCGCCAATGGTTTTACTTAATAATCGTTCAATTACTTGAAGTCACTTTTGGGAATGCCGCTTTTCGGGATGCTGATAGCGGAATCCCCAAATATATGCAACCCGAAATACAATAAATATAAAAAATACGCGTTACAAAAGGTTAGTTAAAAATTAATCGACACAATCATGAAGTGCAGCATTCCTAAAGGTACACGCGACTTTCTGCCAATGGAAATGGCCCGTCGCAACTATATATTTGATACTATCCGCAATGTCTTCAAGGCTTTTGCTTTCGAACCTATCGAAACGCCATCACTCGAAAACCTATCAACTCTGATGGGCAAATATGGCGAAGAGGGCGACAAATTGCTCTTCAAGGTTCTCAATTCGGGCGATTTTATGGATGGTGTTGATTTCAACCAGGATTATCGCAAGGTGGCTCCACGCATTTGCGAACGCGGCCTTCGCTATGATTTGACTGTTCCTTTCGCCCGATTCGTGGTGCAGCACCGCGACCAGATTTCTTTCCCATTCCGCCGCTATCAGCTCCAGCCTGTGTGGCGTGCCGACCGTCCTCAGAAAGGCCGCTACCGCGAGTTCTACCAGTGCGATGCCGATATGATTGGCTCTACGTCGCTGCTCAACGAGCTGGAACTGGTCCAAATGGTGGATGCCGTTTTCAATAAGTTCGGCATTGAGGTGACGCTGAAGATAAACAACCGTAAAGTGCTGGCGGGCATAGCCGACCTCATCGGTGCTCCCGACAAGTTGGTGGACATTACCGTGGCTATTGACAAGTTGGACAAGATTGGCTTGGATAAGGTGCGCGAAGAATTGAGCGAGCGTGGTTTGAGCAACGATCAAATCATTGCCCTTGATCCCGTGTTCAATCTCTCGGGTTCGGCTGACGATAAGCTACAGCAGCTCAGCTCACTGTTCCAAGGCAACGAGGTGGGTACCAAAGGTGTGGCCGAATTGTCGGAATTGTTTGGCTATATTGCTCAAGTTCAGCCAAAGTGCCATGTTGAGTTGGACCTTACCTTGGCTCGCGGTTTGAATTATTATACAGGCGCCATATTTGAGGTGAAGGCACATAATGTAAGCATCGGCAGCATCTGCGGGGGTGGTCGCTACGACAATCTTACCGGCATTTTCGGCATGCCCGATGTTAGCGGTGTGGGTATCTCGTTTGGTGCCGACCGCATCTACGATGTTCTTACCGAGTTGAATATGTTCCCTGCCTGCTTAGGCCAGTCGGCCCAGGTGCTGTTTATCAATTTCGGTGCCGAAAGCCTTCCTTACTGCATTAGCTCTGCTGCCAAGCTCCGCGCAGCAGGCATCAGTACCCTGGTGTACCCCGATGCCGCAAAAATGAAGAAGCAGATGGATTATGCCAACAAAAACAACATTCCTTTTGTAGTATTCACGGGTGAGGCCGAAATTGCTGCCCAAACCCTTACCGTTAAAGACATGGCTACGGGCCAGCAGGAGACCCTCACTATTGAGCAAATGTTGCAGCGTTTCTGCAATGCATAAATGACGTTATAGTATGAAGTATAAGTTTCTCATCTTTTTAGCGGCTTTTTCTTTTGCCTTTGCTGCAGGAGCCCAAGATGTTGTGCATGATACCATCTATCAGGTCCGGCAGCTGCGAGATACCACCTATATTCGAGTGGTAGATTCCAGCGCCATCAAAGTGCTGCAGGAAAAACTGGCTTTGGCCGAAGAAAAGGACCAGTTCTATAAGAGCATCCTGAGTAGTTCCGGTATCGATAAAAACAAGATTGAGGCCGACCGCGACCATTATCGTCATGTGGTTGATTCCCTCCGCGATTTGGTACGTACTTGCGAGTTGGATAATGTACGCAAAGAGGAGGCCAATAAATATTTGGCCCAACGAGCCAAGGAGGCCGAAGGAAAAGTGGCCGAGGCTACCAATAAGAAGAAAAAGGTACGCGCCATACAGGGTATTGCCATGAGACTGTACCGCACGCCAAACTATGAGGTCCGCTTGTCGCCGATATTAGATGCAAATGGTGCCCATACTGGCACTTACGATAAAATCCTTCGCAACCGGAATGCTGGTAATATGGAGTTCGATTTCGTTACCGGTGCTTCGGTTATGTTGTGGGATTTGACCAAATCGTTCAATAAAGACTTGCAGTCAAAAGAGCTTGCCGATGGCAAGATAAAGACTCCCGAAATCCGCAAATTCGACCAGGAGTTTGCCTACGATTTGGGTATCTATGTGGGTTTTGGCGGCAGCAATCTGTTTAAGAATTTCTACCTTGGCCCATCCTTCCGTTTTGTCGATTTCTTCTATCTTACTGCTGGTATTAATATCGCCGAATATACAGTGCTTGTGGCTGGATATCAGGAAGGTAGTCGCCTAATTAATGAAACTATTGATGATGTTACGGCCAAATCTTGGCTCGTCAAACCTTTCATTGCCATGAGCATCGACCTCGACTTCCTGTCGTATATCAAGAAATAATCGATAGGTTTCGATAGGTACAGAGGATTCATGGAGGGGAATGATTCTGTGAATCCTTTGTATTTTTTCTGTGATGCTTTCTTTTTGAAATAATTATCTGGAAAGTTCTGATAAATGAAAAAAATCTTATTTGCAGCAATATTATTTTGTGCCGTCAATGTATGTGCAAAGCCGGTTGACATGAACACGGCAGAACGTGTGGCCAAGAATTTTTGGCAGGCCAATGCGTTTGGCGAGTGGCAAGGGATGGCAAATATCACGGATTCTGTGGGTGTTAATCAACTGTATGTCTTTGCTGGCATGCAGGGCGGTTTTGTGATTGTGTCTGCCGACGATTGCGTGTTGCCCATCTTGGGCTATTCGGCAACGTCGAAGTTTGCCCTTCCGGTGCCAGCGAATGTGCTCGATTGGCTCCAGGGCTATGGCCGAGAAATTGACTTGCTGATCAAGCATTCCATAGAGCCATCCTCGCGAGTGAAAAATGAGTGGAAATGCTATTTGGAAGAGAGTGCAGCTGCTCCAGCCATTGTTACTACCGTATCGCCGTTGCTTTCAACTACATGGAGCCAAGGTACATACTATAACAACATGTGTCCTGCCGATGCCGCATCAGGCCAGCATACGGCTACAGGATGTGTGGCAACAGCCATGGCGCAGGTGATGAAATATTGGAATCACCCGGCACAGGGAATGGGCTCGCGCAGCTATAACCATCCTACCTATGGTGCCCAATCTGCAAATTTTGGAGCTACTACCTACGCTTGGACCCAGATGCCCAATGCGCTGAATGCGTCAAGTACCACCCAGCAGGTGGATGCCGTAGCCACATTGATGTACCATGTGGGAGTGTCGATTGTAACCAATTATGCCCTCTCTTCAGCTGGCGGAAGCGCAGCCGATGTCGTTTCGCGGGGCGGCATCACTTATCCATGTGTTGAAAATGCCCTTCGACAGTATTTTGATTATAGTCCCCAAGTGTTCGGTGCGCGTATGAACGGCATGGGCGACGACCGATGGCACGCACTATTGCGTGCCGAACTCGATAGCGCAAGGCCTGTAATCTATTCGGGATTTGATCTTTCGGGTGGCCATTGTTTCGTATGCGATGGCTACAATTCCGATAACCATTTCCATTTCAACTGGGGGTGGGGAGGCACTAGTAATGGATACTTCGCCATCGGTTCGCTTAATCCTTCGGTAGGAGGAATTGGTACGAATAGTTCATCCACTTTCAATTTGGACAATATGGCAGTTTTCGGTGTACGGCCGGCTGTAAGAGGCAATGCTTCGACAAGCGTTGTTTCGGCTGTGGTTGATGATTCGGCGCATGCTACTATCTCGGGCGGAGGAACATACAGCAATTTTACCGATTTGGTAACCCTTAGCGTAACCACGGCAGACGGCTATCGTTTCGATCGGTGGAGCGATGGTTCGCGCAAGCTGCCGCGCCAGTTTTGGGCTAATGGCGATGTGGCCCTCACAGCACATATCGTGCCTGTTGTGGGCGATACTATTGCCTACTGCGGAAATGCCCATGAGGGAAATTTGATGAACCATTATTTTGCTCTCAAGATTAATGCCGCTAACCTACCGTCAGGTCAGTCCCTCAAGAGTGTGCAGATTTTTAATCCTTATGAAGGCGACTATACCGTGCGACTCTACGCTGGCGATAATTATTCGCCAGGCACCCAGATTTATGAAGAAACATTCCACCTGCCTGGAGAAAACCGGTGGGAGACGCTTCGCTTTTCGCAACTGGTTCCGGTGGCCAACACAAGCAATCTGTGGATTGTATGCCGCTGTATGGGCAACAACTACCCTGTGCCCGTAACTACTTATTGCGGCAATCAGGATGGCGGTTGGACCTCTACCAATGGTGTTGTATGGACCCAGCTGACCGATATGACTGTGATGTGTAGAGCTATCTTCAGCCAGCCTACCGATGTGGTTATTTCTGCCGCTGCCGCCGACACATCGCAAGGCTCTGTGATAGGGGGCGGCTATTATGCATTGGGCGAAACCTGCACCCTCACAGCCATAGCCAGGGGCGACAACGTTTTTGATCATTGGAACGATGGAAGCACCGACAATCCGCGTGTTTTCTCTGCTTCAGCAACAATATCCTATACGGCTCATTTTTCTAGTTGCGGTATCTCCACACTTCCTGCTACGCAAGATTTCAGCAACGGCCTTGATTGCTGGACAACTTATAGCGCATCGGTATCCAATGCCGATGACATGACGGTGATAAGCCAGTCGAGCTGGTGGGGTACGGTTGACTATTTCCAATTTTGCAGCCAGCGCTATTCCGATGCCTACGACCAGTACCTCATCTCGCCGCGGCTTCTGGCTCCCAATGCGATAGATCTTACCCTCAGCTATCGCTGCCAAGGTACTTCTGAAACTTTCAATATCGAATATTCTACCACCGATAATGCTGTTGCTAGCTTTACCCACATAGTTCGCACCCATACGGCCAGTAGCAATATCTGGGACACCCTTCAAGCGCATATTCCGGCCGAGGCAAAATATATAGCCATTCACTACACGACCAACCACGGATACTATCTGATGATGGATGACATAATTCTCTCGGGTCAGCCATTGCCAACCTATACAGTTACAGCAGTATCGGAGTCGGCTACTATGGGCACCGTGTCGGGTGGAGGCAATTACCAAGAAGGCACATCTGTTACAATAGAAGCTGTGCCCAACGACTGCTTTACCTTTGCCCATTGGCAAGACGGCAGCACTCAGAATCCCCGTACAGTAGTGGTTACTAGCGATGTTGCTTATACGGCCTCTTTTGCACCTGTAACTTATTACGCTACAGAGTCTCTGGTAGGATGTGACAGCGTGATGTGGCACGGTACATGGCATTACGCAAGCACTTCGTCGGAAACCTTTGACACAACTACAGCCCAAGGTTGCGATTCGATAGTTACCTTGGTGCTCACGATTAACCATAGTGCATTTGCTGATACCACAATAGTGGCAGACGGGCAGTATACAATTGATGGAGTAACATATTACGAATCAATTCAGTTGGAACGATGGTTGACCACCCAGGCAGGCTGCGACTCGGTATTGGTTGTTCATTTGGTAATTCGTCAACAGGAAAATGTGTATACTGTTACAGCTATACCGTCGAACGACAGTTTTGGGAGTGTGACTGGAAGTGGGCAGTATGCAGAAGGACTGGAAGCCGAACTTGCAGCCATTCCAAACCAGGGGTATGGTTTTGCTGGATGGGACAACGGTAGCACCCAAAATCCCTATCGTTTGCTAGTTGAAAGCGATACCACTGTTGTGGCGCAATTTGTACCGTTAGAGAGCATTGCCGATATCGCTACTGATATACGGTTGAGTGCTACGGGTCTTAGGCTGTCGATTAGCAATGCCGAGGGCAGAACCATAGATATAGTGGATTTGACCGGCCGCCGTATTGCATATATTGCACGTGCTGCGGCTAATGAGCAGGTATATGTGCCCGCTCCAGGTGTCTATTTTGTTAGGTTCGACTATGCAGCGACAAAGAAAATAGTTGTTCGATAATTCGAGTAGGACTTCATCAAATCAACATCCGCAAAGTTTTTCTTAAGGCATTGCGGATGTTTTTTTACAAAAACATAGTCTTTTTTTTCTTTATTTGCATTTTATATTGTATCTTTACAAAATATTTTGCGTTGATAAAATTGACGCAAGGTTTTTATATTCAATGAAATAAATAGGTACGAACATATGAATAATTCAGCAAACAAGCTTATTGAAGGTCTTGAGAGACTCGGTTTGGTGGCCGCTCGAATCCGTAAAAACGAAGGAATCATCTCTCAGATAGAAATTGATGTCATCTTGCAGGAGCTTCGCAGTCTTTATATGCTTGCACTCCAGCAAGAGGTACAAATCCCTATTGCCACTGAGTTGGATACTCTTGAATTGGATCTTACTGCTGCCGCACAAAAAGCTGCGGAAGACAAAGCTGCTGAAGAAAGACGTATGGCCGAAGAGGCTGCCGCCAAGAAAGCTGCCGAAGAGAAACGTTTAGCCGAAAAGGCTGCTGCCAAGAAGGCTGCCGAAGAGAGACGTATGGCAGAAGAAGCTGCCGCCAAGAAGGCTGCCGAAGAGAAACGCATGGCCGAAGAGGCTGCCGCCAAGAAAGCTGCCGAATTGGCTGCAGCTGCTTTGACGATGGAAGAGTTCAAACCTGTTTTTGCTCCTGCAGAACCGACGAAGAAAGAAGAACCCATTATGGAACCCATTATGGAGCATCTAGCAGGTAATCCCAATGATGAACTTTTTGCGGAAGAACCAGTACAACCAGTAGCCCCTGCCAAGAAAGAAAAACCTCGTGAAACCTCATTATTCGATTTTATCAACTCCAATGATGGCCAGCCAAAACGCACCCTGGCAGACACGCTTGGCCAGCACACGGCCAGTGTTGAGCAGCGGTTGGAAAACCGCGTGAACGCTAAGAAAGTGGATGATTTGCGCCCGATTATCAGCATCAACGACAAATTCATCTTTATGAGCGAATTGTTTCATAACAATATGAAAGCATACAATGATTTTATCCTTCGACTGAATGCCACCTCATCTAGAGAAGAAGCGTTGGAATATGTGGCCACTATTTCGAAAGAATATAACTGGAAAGAAGATTCGTCGGCGGTCATGGGATTTTGGAAAATCTTTGATCGCAAATTCTAACTCAACTACCAATATCAAACCCCAATAGTAATGAACAATCGTAAAGCAATACTGTTTTCGGCTCCTTCCGGAAGTGGAAAAACTACCATAATTCGTGAGATATTGAAACGTTTCGACTGTTTCGAATTCTCAATTTCCGCTACAAGCCGCAATCCTCGCGAAGGGGAGAAAGACGGAGTGGATTACTACTTCCTCTCTCCCGATGAATTTCATCAACGAGTCCAAAATGGCCAATTTTTGGAATGGGAAGAAGTGTACGCTGGTACATGTTATGGAACGTTGAAAAGTGAAATAGACCGCATTTGGGATAATGGTCATGTAATCATTTTTGATGTAGATGTAAACGGTGGACGAAACATCAAGAAGTATTTTGGTGCGGATGCATTATCGCTGTTTGTAATGCCCCCCAGTGTGGAGGTTTTGGAGCAGCGTTTGCGCAGCCGTGGGACCGATAGCGAAGAGGCAATCACCAAACGTTTGGCGCGCAGTGCAGAAGAACTGAAAATGGCCGACCAATTCGATGTTACTATCGTCAATGACATATTGGAAAAAGCTGTAGACCAAACCCAGCAGGTTATCATCAACTATTTGAGCTAAATGGAATCGTTAATAGCATTTATCAAACGTTTTAACTACATCTTTATATTTGTATTGCTGGAGGTCGTGGCTTTGGTATTTATTGCAAAAAACAGTAATTACCAAGGTTCCAAACTTGTGAGTGTCGGCAATGGATTTGCCGGCAAATGCTATGGGGCAGTGTCGGCTGTGAGCGATTATTATGGTCTGCGTGGCGAGAATGATCGTTTGGCTGCCGAAAATGCCGCTTTGCGTGCTCAGATGGAATCCTCGTATATCAGCTATAATACCCAGGAGTTCGAACACCAAGATACAGTGTATAAGCAGCGTTACAGCTACACTGAGGCCCGCGTAGTGAAGAATTCTTGGAACCAGCGTGACAACTATATCATGATCAATAAGGGTCGACTCCAAGGTATTAGAGAGGATCAGGCTGTGATTTCTCCCCAAGGCATTGTAGGCGTGATAGTGAATACTACTGATAATTTTTCTACAGTCATGCCTGTGCTACATTCAAATAGTCGCAATAGTGTCAAACTGCCGCGTATCAATACCAATGGTTCATTGGTATGGCGGGGTGGAGACTTCCGCTATGCAACCCTTATCGATATTCCTACAACATATCGTCTTAGATTGAATGATACGATTGTGGCCAGCGGTATGGCCAACGATTTTCCTGAAGGTGTGATGGTTGGCTTTGTTGAGAAGGCTTTCTCTGAACGGGGTAGCGGTTTTTACACTATCAAGGTACGTTTGGCCACCGAGTTCAACAAGTTGGACCACGTATATATTATCAATAATCGTTTCAAAGCCGAGCAAGATTCCTTGATGGCCCGGACTCAGAAGGAGGTTGAATAGAAATGAGCAAGTTGATTATCAATAATGTCCTGCGCTTTTTACTACTGATTGTCCTGCAGGTGATGATTTTAAATTATGTCTATCTGGGTGGATATGTGATTCCGTTTATCTATATCCTTGCCATTATGATGCTGCCCACTCGCTACGGAAACATTCCATTGCTGCTGACTGCATTTGCTTTGGGCATGCTGATAGATGTCTTCTGCAATATACCGGGGTTCCATGCATTCTGTTGCACCATGATGGCTTTTGCTCGCATTATTATTGGTAACCGTATGCTCACCCGAGATGACCCAGATGCAGTAATCGACACTCCGAGTATTTTTTCAGTACCGTTTCAAACATTTGCTTCATACGCTTTCGTGATGTCGCTAGTGTTTTGCTTTGCATATGGTATGGTTGAGGCTTTCAGTTTTGGCAATTTTGGCATGACATTCTTGGCAATATTGATAAATACACTTACTTCGTGGACACTTGTGATGTTAAGCCAGATGCTAATTACGTCGAAGAAAAAATAATACCTCATAATGCTATGAAAAGACTCTTGGCAATAGTGATTTGGGTTCTGTTGGCAGCAGCTGTTTGGGCGCAAAGCCCAGTAGGGCAATGGCGTGATGTGAATTCATTTGTTTCTGTACATGGCGTTCAGTCTGTAGGGAATCAGGTGTTTGCCTCCACACGTATGGCGATGTTTCGCTATGATTGTGATGCTTATACTGCCACAGCAATTACAAAAAAACAGGGTCTTAGTGATGTGGGTGTCAGTACGTTTGCTTATGATGAACGATCGCGTTGCATGGTAGTGGCCTATACGAATTCCGGCTTTGATATCAAGATTGGAGACGAAGTGTATAATGTGGCCGACATCAAGTATAGCAATATCAGCGGTGACAAGCAGATATATCATGTACGGTTTGACAGAAACAAAGCTTATCTGGCCACAGGATTCGGTATCGTGGTGGTGGATTTGTATCGGCATGAAATCGAAGAAACATACTACATCGGTACCAATGGTACTAATTGTGCTGTTTATGATGTGGCTTTTACTGATAGTTTGATTGTGTCGGCTACCGACAATGGTTTGATGACTGCTCCTAGATACAGTAACAGGTTGCACATCTATACCGAGTGGACACGCGATACATTGTCGCCGCTTTATGGTATGTCAGTGCGGATGCTTGGTGTGTCAGATAATAATATTGTTGCTGCTTCCTGTACCGATAATTCCGACAGCATGACACTTTTTTTTCAAAAAACTGATGGCTCATGGGAGAATACTTTGCCGCAACAGATTCTCTCGTTGCGTTGCCATGATGGAAAAATTGTCGTTTGTTGTTTCGACCATGTGAATGTTTACGATGGACGGAGCCATGCTTTGTTGCATGATATTGATCAGCTTGCTGGTTATAATGTTATGGTGTGGGATGCCGATATTGATGCCGACCAAACCTTGTGGATGGGCCATGCTTGGGCAGGCCTATTAAGGGTGCCATATCCCTATACAGCAGCATTTTCGCATTATCCTGAGGGCCCTTCGACCGATGACTATGTTTATTCAATTACTACTTCCGACAATACTGTTTATTTATGTCGTGGAGGAAAGAAGCCTACGTACGAAAGTGCATATATGATGCCTAATGTTTCCTATAAAAAGGACAACCAATGGATGCAGTTGGACTTTTCTGATATTGAGGCGATGGATGCATTAAATGTGGCTGTCGATCCCTTGAACAACCGCCATGTGAGCGTTACGCTTTGGGGGCACGGTGTGGCTGATTTTTATGATGGTGCCTTACAGTCCTATTTCCACCAAGGAAATACGCCTCAATTGCCAGCATATCGCGATGGAGATTTCGTCCATTTGCGCACAGCCGGTTTGGCATATGATGGCCAGGGAAATTTGTGGGTGACCAACTCGCTTGTGAACGAGGGATTGGCCGTACGTTATAAGGACGGGTCATGGGAGTCGTTCAATATTTCCCCCCTGCTGTCGGGTCTTGCCAATGAGAAACGCGAGATAGATAAGGTGGTGTGGGACAGTTTGTACGATTATAAGTGGGTGTTAGGTCGAGCCAACCGTATCTATGTGCTTGACGGCAAAGGAAAAATGGCTTATGTAAACCCCAATAATGGCAGCAAATTGGAAACGCACTCTGTTAATTGCCTAGTACAGGACCGCATGGGCGATATGTGGATAGGAACCGATAAAGGTATTAAGGTGATTTACGATGGTTATCGCGCTTTCAGCAATGGAGGTAGGGGAGAGGTGTCCCCCGTGTCGTGTAGTAATATCCTGTATAGTGATGATGGTATTTATGAGTATCTGATGGCATACGAGAGTATTACTTGTATTGCTGTAGATGGTGGAAATCGCAAATGGGTGGGTACCTCCAATAATGGAGTTTACCTGGTTTCTGCCAATGGATTGGTTCAGCTTGAGCATTTTACTACTGCCAACAGTCCACTGAATAGCGATAAAGTGGTGGCTTTGAGTGTCCATCCCGTTACGGGCGAAGTGTTTATTGGGACCAATATGGGAGTGCAGGCCTATCGGGCATCAGCTACAGGCGCTGACGAATATCCATCAGAAGATATTCATGCTTTTCCCAATCCAGTTCGGCCTGACTATCAAGGCGTCATCGCCATTAAAGGGTTTACTCGAGATGCCTTGGTGCATATTACCGACGCCCGCGGACATGTGGTTTATTCGACTACGGCAAATGGAGGTCAAGCCATCTGGAATGGTTGCAATTTGAGTGGTCAGAGGGTTGCCAGTGGTGCTTACTTTGTTTTTGCTTCTGACCATCAGGGACAGATGCGGTCGGTGACCAAAATACTGGTCGTCAAATGACCCCAACCCTTAGTACTTTAGGCTTGGTTCTGCATACCACACAGTATGCCGAAACCTCGGTGATTGTGAAAATATTCACACGTCAATTAGGTGTAAGATCCTATATTGTAAAAGGTGTACGCAAAGGAAAAAGCCGAACGAAGCAGAATCTTCTGCAACCTCTTTCCTATTTGGAGTTAGTAGTGTATAATAATCCCAAAAGTTCGCTTAATTACATTAAAGAGATGGTTCCTCATAATAGTTCCCACATCAAGGATATGGATATGGGGATGCAAGCCATAAACAATGCCCTTCGGTTTTTTATGACCGAACTGCTGTATAAGACTTTGCGGGAGGAGGAACCAATGCCAGATTTGTTTGATTATGTCGCTGATGTGGCATACTGCCAGTCGCCTTCACCAGGGCTTCCAATAGCCTTTATGATTACCGTGGCGCGGTATATGGGCATCGAGCCCTTGGACAATTACAGTATGCGGGAACCACTGTTTGATTTGGATGGAGGTCGTTTTTGCTTCTCAGGCAATAGTACCCTCGATCGCGAGTGCTCACAGTTGCTGCATTACTATCTTCAGTCGGTTTCAAGTGATGAGGTCGAACCATTGGCACCATTGCAATTGAGGACGGAATTGATCAACAGTCTTCTGAGCTATTTTCAATTGCACCTAACTGAGTTCCGTGGATTTCGTTCGCATGAAATCCTGCACACTGTTTTACAATAGTAGCGGCGTCTTTCTTGCCGAACAAAAAATATTTTCCAAAGTATTAAATAAATTTTGTATTTTTGCAATGCTTCTTTATGGCTCTTGTTGAGTGCCAGATTGCACTAATAATGCTAGTTATTAGGGCTCTGTGCATTTAGATGAGGTATATAT
>JAGHRY010000140.1 GCA_018066145.1 Candidatus Colimorpha merdihippi
GCCTACGCAAATCTTGATAATCATAGTTATTAAAGTTTGTATATATTAAAATGCAAAGATACTATTTTTTTTTCATAGATAAATATTTATTTTGTTGGTTTTCCCTATATTGTTGATGGATAATGGGAAAAAAAAGCGCGATAGGGCAGGACTAGAACCAGAATTGGAGAAATGGCCGATGATTGTTTGTGAATAACGAGTTCTATTGCGTGTTGGAGCAATAATAATAGATGTTGCTCGTTATTGAAGAAAAACACTTTCGAATATGGCAAAAAAACTTACTTCCGCAGAGATAAACAAACTGATGAACGATGCCGATAGTATTGTTTTTCGAAAAGGAATATTCGATATTGCGTTTTTGTTTATTGTGATTGCGATTTTTATGGTGTCTGGACTTTCGATGTTGTTGATAGCGGGCCATGTATGGCTATATTGGTTGCCGATAACAATATTTGCGACCACTATCTCTTGTGAAATCTTATCACGCCGTAAAAAAGCGCTCATAATCCATCCGAATGGAATCTTTCTTCCTGTAGCAGAGTTGGATAACCGACCGCAGGTTCAATCGCTTGAGAATTTGTTTGTTCAATGGGAAGAGTTGTCGAGATTGGCACTTCGGAGTCGAGTTGTCAAGGATGCTAATTCAAGGTATATTATGGGAGGAATAGCTTTTGCACCTGTGCATGATGAAATCTGCGGTTGCCAGTTGATGTTTGCAACCCGTTCGATCAAAGCTCCCCATGTGCTTCAATTGGATGGAATTCTGTCTGAATTTGATTCTAACAAAAGAAAAAAAATTGTTAAGGCAATTTCAGACTATGGCAGGCTGCCGTATAGGGAACTTCGTAACCCCAAATTCGCTTCTTATTGGTGTTACGAATTTGGGTATGCCAAACCTGTTCGGGATGTGGATAGAATCTCGGAACAGGATTGGCAGCAGCTATGAGAAAAATGTCTCTTTTAATGGTGTTTGCCAGCCGTTTTAAGAGAACGAAAGATGGGTTAGCTCCATTCAGAAATGTGTGCAATAATTGATTGAGAACGACTACTAAATAGTGTAAAAAAAATGGTCAACAAGGTGACGTTAATAAATATATATTTTTATTTGAAAAAAAAAAGCGTATCTTTGCAACTTTGAAAATATAGTACTATGAGAAAATACATCTTCGCAATTATCTCCTTATGTATGCTGACTGGCAACGTATTAGCACAGACTCTTGCCTTTGATGACGTCAGCATGAAGTATGGATACAAAAACGCTAATGGCATCTGGCAGATTGCTCCACAGTACCAGGTGGCCTTTGCTTTTCAGCATCAAACCAGAAAATTTGCAGTAGTAAAATACGATGGCCGCTGGGGTTGTATAGACGAGCACGGCAATATGGTCGTCCGTAATATCTTCCATACCCAGGAAGAAGCTCAAGAAGCCGGCAACCAGTGGTATACTGCCGATGAGCCCGGCAAATGGATTTATCCCGCCGAAAATCCTGCAGACCACAAATGGGGTTTTGTCAACTACTACGGTCAATGGAAATATGAACCACAATGGGAGGGTGCCGGTATGTATTATGGTACTGACCCCATGAGTTTTGCTCCCGTTAAATTGGGCGGCAGATGGGGTTGCATTGATGCCAAGGGCATCATGATTATCAATAATATCTTTGTGTCTATGGAGGATGCACAGGAGGCTGGCCGCCAATGGATTGTTGGCCGTCATTACGATACCTGGCGCATTTGTGTAACTAATCCCAATAACGAAAACCAGTGGGGTATTGTCAATTATTTGGGTCGCTGGGTTGTGCAGCCTCAATACGCTATGCTTAGACAATTTGCTTCAGAGCATAACTATATTTATACTCAAGCACTTAAAGGTGGCCGTTGGGGCAATATTGACCGTAACGGTAATGTAATCAGCGATTTTATCTTCTCGAAAGAGTCAGATTGCGTATATGCACTTTCGCAAATTGAACATGGTCGCGATATTGATGCTTGGCGTTTGCCTGAAATGAGAACCGACACCAATTTGTGGGGTTGGGTAAAAGCCGATGGTTCATGGGCTATTCAACCCAATTTTCTTGAAGTAAGCAATTTCCCCAATGATACAGGACTGTTTGCTACCGCTAAATGCGAGAATGGTTTTTGGGCTTCTATTCATGAAGACGGACGCCTCCTCTCCAAGCCTGTATTCATTCTCAGTTCTGAAGCTGCAAAGGCAGGAAAAGAATGGGATGACAACGAAAAAGGCATAGAAGAAGCCGAACTTGGACATTGGCTTTATCCTATCCAAGAACCTACAACCGGCCATTGGGGTTATGTGGATTTCGAAGGCGAATGGGTGATTCTGCCTCGCCTCGAAGATGCAAAACCATTCATCATGACCTGGAACAACCGTGTGGCTCCTGCAAAGCAGGAAGGTCGATGGGGCTGTATTGACCATACCGGTCAGTTTGTGGTAAAACCCATATACAACAACTCTGCCGACGCTTACGTGGCAGCACGCAACTGGGGCGGAAAACGCAAATTCTAACGATTATTATCCAATAGCCAATAGGGCCAATAGAGCTAATTGCCTGATTAGTCCTATTGGCCTTTTCTTTTTTATCTCATTATGAACTATATTATTAAAAATGGAACAGTAGTGAATGAGGGTACCCTCGAACAGCGTGAAATATATGTGCATGAAGGCAAAATAGTAGAAAGTGGTGAGGGCTTGAAAAATGCGCAGGTGTTTGATGCTACCGGCTGCTATGTGATGCCCGGAGTGATAGATACACATGTGCATTTTCGCGACCCCGGTTTTCCTGATAAAGCCGACTTCGCTACTGAGTCGCGGGCTGCTTTGGCAGGCGGTGTAACCTCTATAATAGATATGCCCAACACTAGCCCTCAAACCGTTTCATTGACCGAATTGGAGGCTAAGGAGCAGATAGCCCATGAAAAAAGTGCTGTCAACTATGGTTTTATGTTGGGTGCCACCAACGACAATATTCATGACATACTAGATTTGCCGCTAGACCGATATGCTGCAGTAAAACTGTTTTTGGGCAGCAGTACAGGCAATATGTTGGTAAATCGTCCTGAAGCCTTAGATTTGTTGTTTAGAGAATGCAAGAAACTGATTGTAGCCCATTGCGAGAGTGAAGATATAATCCAGGCAAATTTGCGCAATTTCAAACTCGAATTTGCCGGAAGTTCACGAGAGACGGCTTCCTTGCATCCTCAGATTCGCAATACCGAAGCATGCTTTGTATCGACCTATAAAGCAATAGAGCGTGCCCGCAAATATGGTACTAGACTTCATGTAGCCCATATCAGTACAGCTACTGAATTGTCGCTGTTTTCAAACATGGCATTATCGGAAAAGAATATTACCGCAGAAGTCACTCCCAACCACCTGTGGTTTGATTCCGATGACTACGATACGCTAGGGAATCTAATCAAATGCAACCCGGCTATTAAGAGCGCCGATGATCGTATGGCATTATGGGCAGGACTGATGGATGGAGTGATTGACACCATTGCCACCGATCATGCCCCTCATACATTAGCAAGTAAGCAACAGCGCTATTTTGATGCGCCGGGGGGTATCCCCAGTATACAACATTCGTTGCAGATGATGCTTGAGAGCGTGTTCAGTCCATCCTCTATTGATCGTAGTGATCATGATGAAGTACTAAAAGATTGGCTGCCTATGATAGTGGAGAAGATGTGCCACAATCCGGCAACACTCTTTGGCATTCGCAACCGCGGATTCCTCCGTCCGGGATACCATGCTGATATAACAATATTTGAACCTGGGGATACTATCGTAAACAAAGACACCATCATGTACAAATGCGGTTGGAGCCCCTTGGAAGGCCAAACTTTCCATACCCGAATCAAACAGGTGTTTCTGAATGGTATGCCTGCTGGACAAAGCGTGGCCCAACAGTTGGAATTCTAAAGAGTTACTAACAATCTGCAACAGCTACAACAATAAAATACTCCGACAGATAATCATCTTGTCGGAGTATTTTTTATTTCGGGGAATATGTTTATGATATGTGATTTATTGTTTTGACGAATTAGTGGTAGTTACCTTTACCAATCGGGCATTCCCGAACGGGGTAGAAACAACATATATTCCTTGTGGGAGACTTTTGATGTTGATGCCGGATTGTTCGTATCGGGTCTCCATTACCAAATTGCCTTGCATATTGTATATTCGAACGTTGGTTCCTTCTGGAATGCTCTTAATGGAAATGAAGTCAGCAGCAGGATTTGGGGCAAGGGTTATTGATTCGGGGTGTGATGTTGGCGTTGTGGGAATAGTCACTCGGCCGGCATCAATGACGGCCAACGCATATTGCCCAGGGAAGAGTCGGGCAGAAAAATATCCACTGAGGAATGCGCTGCCGTGGGCTGTGGCGGTGGATACTACACTCCATGGCTGTGAAACATCGGCGCGATACACTAATGCCATAGAATCCAATAAGTTTATTTTGTTGTAAAAGTTATAGTCGAGATATCCAATATTGTCGAATGAGGCAAATACAGATTCATCTCCTGAGAAAGATTCGTTGCCTTGCCAATTATAAAGAAAATGTCCTGTCACCTCAGGATCCCAAGGAATATTGCCGGATACTTGCCAGAATCTATTGCTCAAACGAAGAATCCCTTCGGGCAATTCGCCAGAGGGTTGGGTGAAGTGGTGAGCGATATGGATCCACGCATTAGGTTCAGTGCAATGGCCATTAGTGGAGACTTTTGCAAAAGCATATTTGAGCATAGTGGTGCCTTGGCCGGTAAGCGATAAGGAATCGTCAGAAACAGCATCACTTAGCTCGCGACGGTAATCGACCACTACATAGGCAGGAGTAAAAGGCAAATCGAAGGTTTGTGTGCTTCTCTTGCTGGAAAATGTCATCACTCGTTCAGCCATCTGACGTCTGTCGGCAGAGAAAAACGTGATAGGAACTCTGCTATTGATGAACAGCTCGTTAGATCTAGTCAGATTCTGAGTGAGAGAGATGGTGGCGCTGCAATTGTTGAATTGCGCAGACTCCAACTGGTAGTCGACATAGGACTTGGAATTAAGCATGACTTCGAACAACCCAGTGAGATCGAGATTGCTATATTGGGATAGTTTTTCGAGTAGCAAAGGTGCATTCATTGAGCCATAGCGGTAATCTCTGAAAAGCTGCTGCATAGATGAATAAAAGAGAGAGTCGCCCATGTAGCCACGAATCATGTGCCAAACGAGAGCCCCTTTATAATAGGTATCGTATCCCATGATGTTGCTATGAGACTGATTGGTGAGCACTGTGTTAGAAACTCTGGAACCCAACAAGTAGTTGGTTAGATTATTCATATAATAGTCGTCAGAATAATTCTTGCCGTATAAGGCTTCATAAGCGACCTCTTCGGCGAAGGTGCCACCCCCTTCGTTGAACCACATGGACTGTTCGTCATCAGCGGTGATTAGATTTCCAAACCACTGATGAGCAAATTCATGAATGATGGTATTCTCATGTGTGATAGTATAGCTGCCAAGCGTGATATTATCGATATGCTCCATGCCGCACCAGTCGTCGGTGGACACAAACCCAATGCGGTTCCATCCGTAGGGGGAGAATTTGCGTTCGAAAGTGCAAAGTACCGTGTCGATGCATTCGAAAGCTGCTTTCACGGCATTGGTATCGCTGACGAATGAATAGTAGGAATCGTTGTTGTGCAGATTGATGACGAGGGGGTATGTTCTATTGATTCCTTGTACGGTACGCTGAATGCTTCTGGAATTCGAAGCCCAGATGCCTACTTGGTAAGAAGCGGCAGGTTGCGAAAGCTCCCATTGGCTAGTGAAACTGCCATCGTCGTTTTGATATTCGTTGACGAGCGCACCGCTGCAACTGCAATGCCATCCGGGGCGTGAGGTGGTGGTTAAGGAATAGGTAGATTTGTCGTGCCAATTGTCGCGGCATGGATGCCAGGCTCGGCCCACGCTTAAAGACAAATTGGATTGGCGGTCTTCTCCAAGGGTGAAAATAACATTGGAGGTGATTATCAAACCGCCGTCGGTGCAGGAATGAAGAGGGTTGTTCATTCCGCTACGGTAGGAAGAATATACTACATAACATATTCGCAGAATATGTGTGTCGCTTAAGGAACCTTCGTTCGCAGGTATGGTGATTGTTTCGGACGAATTGTCATAGAGGTCGTTAAAAGGATTGGCACTGACCTCAATCCCGTCGAGGGTAACCATGTAGAGGGAGTCGCACACCATATCGAAAACAAAATGGTTGCAAGGTTTGGTTTGAACAAATTGGATTTCGGCATCACCTCGTATGGCTCGAGGGTTGATACGTCCAAGATCGAGGTTGAGAGAGGTGTGAATGATGTCGATGGAATCGGCATCATCTTGTGCTGCCAATACCCCACAAAGCCCCATAAGGACTGACAATAGAATTAGTGAAAATGTGTTTTTTTACATATTATAATGAGAATTATTAGTGATTCCTTGTTAGCTTTTCCAAAAAATGAAGTGAAAAGAAGTAAATGGAAGGGTGGGGGGATTTTCGTAATTTACAAAAATCCAATTTTTTAGTATAGTTCCATTAGTTATTGATTCACTTTCTAACAATGCGCAAAGATACGACTATTTTTCAGAGTGGCAAGTTTTTTCCAGAAAATGTATATTGCTTTGCATAATTGATTTTTAGGTCAAATATGCAAGCCGGCCCCTAGGAAGAGCTAGGTTGGTGCGTTGTGGGTTCGTTGATTCTACGGGGATCCTACGGGGTAGTTCCGCTTTATGGGGACGGACATACCCCGTACCATCACCGTAGAATCAACTTCGCTACGACATAGTAAATGCTACAAAAACGGGATGAGGTGGAATGTTTTTGTATACAAATCTCGCATTGTGTATATGAATAGCAATTTAGATTCTTTTTTGCTAATATTTTTTTTGTTTGTGTGCTCCTTTTTTTTCAAAGATAGTGAAAAAATATGTATATTTGCATAATAAATGACGCTTTAGCTGTGTTCGTTCACTCTGCCATATGT
>JAGHRY010000213.1 GCA_018066145.1 Candidatus Colimorpha merdihippi
ACTGCCACAAAGAACAAGCACGTTACTGCCACCGTTATGGCAGCCCCGATTCCGTAGCCCACAGCATGCGGAAGGATTGTTCCAAGTCCCTCTTTTTCTGCCACAAACAGGAAACATCCCGTCACCATGGTCATAAAGATGGCCGGTATCAGCGTCATCAAGGCATACCCTTTCTTTTTCATATACAGAAATACGCTAAGGGTCCACAACGTTACGGTTGCCAGCACCTGGTTGCTCCATGCAAAATAGCGCCATATCACATCAAATCCCTTGGCATCCATGAGCGAATACACCAGTATGCCCGCTGTTACCACAAAAATGGGCACAGCCACCATCAGGCGATTCTTGATTGGCTTTTGGTCGTAGTGCATAAAATCGGCCACTATCAATCGAGCCGAACGCAGCGCGGTGTCGCCCGAAGTCACGGCGGCAGATATCACGCCCAAAATGCACACCACGGCTACCACCTTCGGGAACCAGGTGTTGGCTATCAATCCCACCATGGCGGGACCGCCCTTGCCCGTAGCATCCACTGGGCTGTCGGGACCAAAGAAATAGGCGGCGGCAGCAGCCCAAATCAACGCCACGATGCCTTCCGTAATCATCGACCCGTAAAACACTGGCCGGGCCTGTTTTTCGTTGGACATGCAGCGGGCCATCAGGGGCGATTGGGTGGCATGGAAACCGCTGATTGCGCCACATGCGATGCTGATAAACATCATGGGGAATATGGGGTTGTGCTGGGCATCGGGATGCCGATTCTGCAATCCCTCCCACAATTCGGGCAGCTGGGGATGGTATGCCACGAATGCCACCACAATGGCTGCCGCCATTGCCAGCAGCAGGATGCCGAACACCGGATATATCTTGCCTATCAGCTTATCAATAGGCAGCAGCGTGGCTATCAGATAGTATGCAAATATGATGCCCACCCACACAAAAATATTCCAGTCGGGGGTGAAATTGCTATTCAGCAGCACCGCCGGAGTATTCACAAACACGGCTCCCACCAGCACCATCAGCAATATGGTGAATATGCGCATCACCTGCTTCATACCGTTGCCCAAATAGGCGCCATGTATCTCGGGCAGCGAAGCACCGTCGCGGCGAATCGAAATAAAACCGGCAATAAAATCGTGTACTGCTCCTGCAAAAATGCTGCCGAACACAATCCACAAGAACGATGCTGTGCCGAACTGCGCACCCATAATGGCGCCGCAGATGGGTCCAACACCAGCGATATTCAAAAACTGTATCAGATAAATCCTCCACGGCTTCATCGGCACATAGTCCACCCCGTCGGGATGGGCCACTGCCGGGGTAACCTTTTGCGGATCCACTTCGATAATCCGTTCTATCATTTTGGAATACACAAAGTATCCCAACAGCAATAACACTACAGCTATAGCAAAAGTAATCATTGTCTATTAACGTTTTAACGGTTTCAAATACACATTACAATTCCACTTCCTGCCTGAATTCAGGAATCTCAACATGCTTCCATCCATCTTTTTCCAAGGTTTCCTTGAAATGGGTTTGGGTTTCGGCCTCGCCATGAACCAGAAACAGTTTTTTCAGTTTCCGCTTTTCCTGGCAGCCGATGTATTCCATCATTTCCTGATAATCGCCATGACCCGACAGCGATTCTATTCGGCGCAGCTCAGCCCTCACCTTATATTGGTGGCCGAAGATGCTCACGCTTTCATCCCCTCGCATAATCTTGGCGCCCAAGGTCTTAGGTTCGCAATATCCCACGCACAGTATCGTAGTCGACGGGTTCTCGATATGATTGGCAATATGATGCTTCACGCGGCCAGCCTCCATCATGCCCGATGCCGAAATAATCACGCAGGGCTTATGGCGGATATTCAAGGCTTTCGATGCCTCTACCGACTGGATATATTGCAAACGGTCAAATCCAAAGGGGTCGGGATCGGTATTCATGTATTCCAATATCGGGTCGCCGAAACACTCCTGGTGCAACCGCATAATGTTGGTAGCCGAAACACTCAATGGACTGTCAACGAACACATCCACATCAGGCAGAAGCCCGGCATTGCTCAGCCGGTCCAAAGCGTAAATAATCTCCTGGGCACGGCCGATGGCGAACGAGGGTATAATGAGTTTGCCCCTTTTCTTGGTGCAAGTATCCAGCACAGCCATCAGCAGTTCCTGCTCGGCATTGTCCAAGGTGGTATGCAGGCGGTCGCCATAGGTCGACTCCATTATCAGGTAATCCACCTGGGGGAACGGCTCTGGGTTTTTCAAGATATGCTTGTCATAACGGCCGATATCGCCGGTAAAGCCCAGCTTTATCGTGCGGCGTCCATCCTTTATCTCCAAATACACGCAGGCACTTCCCAATATATGGCCTGCATCGAAAAACTCCACTGTCACCTCTCCCTCAATATTAAACTGCTTGTGATAAGGCACACTGATAAAGCAACTCATGCATTCCTGAGCATCCTGTTCAGTATAGATGGGCTCCACAGGCTCTTCGCCCTGAGCCTTGCGCTTTTTGTTAAACTGGTGCACATCAGCCTCCTGTATTCGGCCGGCGTCAGCCAGCATAATGGCGCACAAATCGCGGGTGGCCGGGGTGCACAGTATGGTGCCGCGGAATCCCAGCTTATAGATATAAGGTATCAACCCGCTATGGTCGATATGGGCATGCGACAGAATCAGATAGTCAATCTCGGCGGGGTCGAAACCCAGGTCGCGGTTCATCTCATCAGTTTCCAATCCTTTACCTTGGTACATACCGCAATCGAGAAGTATTTTCAACCCTTTTTTGGTAGTGATAAGGTGTTTGCTGCCGGTCACTTCGCGGGCAGCACCCATAAATGACAGTTTCATATCTTCAATTTTATCGTGTTCATGTTCGCCCCGAATCTATATCTGACAAACAGATAATCAATCCGATGCATCATATTTCTGCCCTCCCACGAGGGCATATATTCAATTAGCAAAAATACACTTTTTTTTTCATATTCTGAAATTTTTATGGCCTTTCTGAAAGTATGTATATGCATACAGCGGGCTCACCCGTTCCATTATGCTTATTCGCCATGCTGTCCAGCAACAACCCCAAACGGCCATATCTGCAAAAGCCATACGGCCATAACTCAGCGGGAGGTCATCATTAAGGGATTTGGGGATAATGCTGATTGTGTGTTAGTTTGCTTATAAGGCTTGTTTGTCTTGCCATAGCATTCCTTCGACATTCTTGTCGAAGCTCATAACCTCGCCTATCTTGTTAAGTGCCAGAAAATGGTAGCGCATCGATTCGCGTTTGGCCGCGGGGCTTTTTCTATGCACGGCCTCAGCTACCATCGGGTCGTCAAGCACCTCGGGGTAAGGCTCCACCAGCAGCAGCCGTCCGGCAGCGCAAGCATCAAAGTACACTCCCCCAGGCTTGTAGTATCGCTCGTAAGGAGAGCCTTCTGGCGGGAAGCCATCTTTCAGCATTACTATCAGCGGCATTCCAGCCTCGCGCAAGCGTTTTGTCGACATTTTCTCCCCTTCGCTGATGGCCGAGGTGATGCTTACCACCCGTTGCAGCGCATTGTTCATCCACATCTGGCACTGCATCTCCAGCTGTTCATTTGTTATTGACCTTGAGCATTGGATGTGCTGTTTTGGGGGGAAGTCCAGCAGGAATATATTCCCCATAGCCCTAAACCGCCAGGCGTGCAAAAAGCCTCTTTCATCTTCAAAACGCCAGCATAGGTCATTGCGCAGCATAAATAGGTTGGGGTTGTGGTGCTTCAGCCACAAGCGGCGAGGATTGTCTTTTACGTAGCGTATCATGCGGTCAAGCTGCCCTTCGCAATGGAGTATGCGCTCGTGGTAGCCGGCCGGCATGTATTCCCAGATGCTGCCGCGTGCCGCAAAAATGCGACAGAACTGCAAGAGCCGCTTTTCCTGCACCGGCATCGATTCACCCCGATTCTGCACTTCTTCAGCATTCTTGCTGAAGTCCTCCCCAGCATTCTTGCTGAAGATTTCCCGCTTAAACCACGAGGTGCAGGCACTCTTGAAACTGCGAACCACCTCGCCTATGCTCTTTGGCATCGGCTCCATCACATGAATGATCCCATGCAGATGGTCGGGCATCACCCTCACGGCTAGGATCCTTATCTTTACCCCTTTTCCCCGATAGAACTCAGGCAAGTTTCTAAAGGTTCTGTCGACATAATTGCCAAGACTGCTATAGGCTATAAAAGCCTCCTCCTCGCTATTGCCCGTGAGGGTGCCGAATATAGGTTGGCGATCTTCAGCGGCCAGGGTAATGTGGTAGATGGCACGTCCTTTGTAGTCCCATAGATTCTCTCGATGGTGACGGGTGTTATCGGTCTCGCAACGCCAGCCCACCCCTTCTATATATCTTGCCTTGTTGTCTGCCATAGCCGTTTTAGTGGAAAAACGCAAAAATACAGCTATTATTGCGCTGCGTATAAATTACACCAATCCTGCAATAAACTGATGTGCGTACTCATTAATACTCATAAACAAGGAATCAGAATCGAATGTGACAATCCCACATTTTGAAAAAGCAATATATCGAATCCACCCTCCCCTTCTCTCCCCACATCCCCAGTCCCACCCCAAACAAAACCTTCCTAACGACATGCCACAACCAGCATAATCAGCAGTAAATCAGCGGTAACTCGGGAGTACCTCCGTCGATATTCCGTTCCAGGACGGACAAACAGCGGACCAACAACGGACCCACTCCTGAGCTACATCTTAGCCACTATTATTTTCAATCATCCACAAATGGAATGATTAGTTATTGACGCGGGGGACAGGGTGCCTCTGCCCCATCGAGACCAGGTGGTAGCGAGGGGGGAATGACGCGATGACGACACGGCATGATTGCGGGCCATAGGCCGCAGTGTCCCCGCTGTAACCCCGCAGAATCCCCGCAAGAAGAACGACTTTGGTGTGATGCTTGGCATGGAGCAGCAGGACCTATTTTGCGAGGGCATAGTCGAAAAAGGGGGTATATTCGACTAGATTCATAATAATTCGTTAAATCCTATTGAGCGCAAATGCTAACATAACGATGGTATTATTAATACAATACGATGGTTATCAATATATTGAATCCGCTTAAACAATATCAGAACTAGGAATCGAGCGTGCGTGGCTATAGGCCAGATGTGCAGTCGAACCATTCGACTCCATTCGACTGACATTCGACTGGCCATAGAGAGACCCACAGCCGCCTAGCCGCTTTCAGATGTCATCCCCAGGGCGAAGTACACCGCCTGCTACTGTTTGATACTCAGCAACAACCAGCAGCCAATCCAAACCTTTTGGATTTGACAATAACCCAACCTTAGGAAACGCCATTCAAGCGTTTAGCACAGCAGTCGAATGAGTCGAATGAAAACGTGAGGCTAATTCGACCTATTAATAGCATCATCGAGCAACCGCCCATAATCAGTATGACCGCAATCGATGAAAAAAATGCAGAAATAATCTAGAAATGAAAAAAAACATGTATCTTTGCACCTCAAATAATTCATTCACCGAAAGACGATAAAGTATGCAAAAGACTGAAAAAATGCACAATTATCTTATATCTTCTAATAACACGAAACGACTGGTCATCTTCGCTATAGCATTTTTGACCTTAGCAACGGCCTTGGCCAACGGCGGTCCTGTACGCCCTATTTCATCACTCTCACACTCGCGTTGTCCTGTCGGACAGCATATCCCCGAGGTGCAGCTGGTGAATGAGAAACTCGACATCACCCCGCTCGGCAGATATTCGCTCATCGAGGTGCGCTACACCCTGCGCAACCAGAGCGACAAAAATTTCAGCAACCTACACTACGGTTTCCCTGTAGATTACTATGGATCTGGCGCTTGCCGCTCGGTCGAATATCGCGATTTCTGGTGGGACAAGGCTCCCAAGGTAGAAGGCTGGAGCGACACCTATGTGCGGAAAGTCTCGTTTGCCCTCAACGGCGCGCAGCTCCCCTACCAATGCTCGGCCGACTCGCTAATACGCCCGCGGCGCTCCTTCGACGAGATTCAAGTCACCCCGACAATGAAGGACTCTTTGATGGATGACTTTGCTGAAGATTATATTTGGGAAAACGGATTCGATACCAACGCTATCCTTCGCTATCTTGCTATGCCAGAACATAACATCTTCAGCTACGAGAGCGAAATCTACCGACGCTGGTACTACACCACATTCAGCATCGGCCCGCGGCAAGAGGTGGAACTGCTTGTGCGCTACCAGATTATCAACGATGGAAACATCGAAGAAGAGGTTGCACATACCATCTTTGTACCTCTAGAAGTGTATTATGGCCTCTACTACGACTTTTCGCCGGCTGCCTATTGGGGCAACGGCAAGGCCAACCACATAGAAATCAACTGCCACACACACCTTTTTTGCGTTGAGGGCAACAGCGGAGTTTACGATGAGAACTACAAATTCACAAAGACGGCATTTGTCGGCGACGACTGGCAATACACGGCCGACAACTTCGACCTGGCCAGCGCCCAGCCTTTGGATATAAGATTTCCATATTGGCGGCGTAACTGGCACAACTACCGCAAACGCCGACTCTCGCCAGACAATTACGTGCTATCGCTCAGCTGCGAGGACGCCAAATACCCCGGCTCCAACCTCTCCGACACCAATGTGGCCACAGCCGCCGTCATCCACCCCGACGGCAAAGGCCGCACCCACATCTGCATCAAACTGCGCGAACCTCAAGAGCTCTCGGGCCTGGTAATCGTTGGCGGATATGCCAAAAGCCGCGACACATGGATTGACAATGGCCGCATTGGTTCAATCAAAATGGTTGTGTATGACGAAAATGGAAAGCCGCTCAAAGAAGCATTCCCTTGGGCTACAGACCATAGGCCCCACTATCCGCTGAAAACCTCCACGGTATATCCTCTAAACCTGACCACCCTCACACGCGAAAGAAACGCCATAGAAATACCCCTTTCCGATGAGACGAATGTCCGACTTCCCGAAGGACCTTACCATTACCCCTATAGTGGCGAATATGGTTCTCCCAAAATTAGCGAAATTCACCTCCAAATCATGGAGCAGACGCCCGGCGCTAAATCCAACCTCCTCTGCGTGAGCGAAGTGATCGTGCTCGGCAAATAGCCTCATCACGCCCCATGACCTCAGGCGGCAACCCGCCAGCCGGCCCCGACTTTGCATACCGGCATCTTCGGCAACACCCTTCTTTTGCTCACCAAACCATACATAACATAGCGGATTGCAATAGTCCATGCTGGGGAGGGTGCAAGGCAAGAGGGGTGTGCAAATTGCTTTGATTTTTCGTAGAAAATACGTCATATACATGGCGATGGCTACCGGCATTGCCGCTGGCGTGGGCGCCGGGCAGATGGCCGGAAAAGCCGTCTGATCGACGGTTATATCGGCCGCGGAAAAAAGATTTTTTATATATATGAAAAAAAATATGTATATT
>JAGHRY010000267.1 GCA_018066145.1 Candidatus Colimorpha merdihippi
CTTCTACATTCATATATAAAGTTGGTTTAATTATTTAATAGCATTATTTGACATATTATTACGATAATCAGTGGGCGTAATACCCGTAAGACGACGAAAGAAAGTGGAGAGGTGCGATTGAGAAGAAAAGTCGAGCCGCTCTGCTACCTCTTGGAAGGTGATATCGGGATTTTGCTCCATCAGGCTTTTGATATGGTGGAGCAGCGTAGCCTCGATGATGTTTTTAGGTGTTTTGTTGGCCATGCGCCTTGTCACTTGCGAGAGATAACGAGGACTGACCCCCAGTTGGGCAGCGTAGAAATTCACATCGTGGCTATGACTGCAAAGATTTTCCTGCATAGTAAAGAATTCGCGATAGAGCGCGATGATGCGACCTGAAAATTCATTATTATCACCCTGCCGTGGCAAAATCAGGTCTGCTTTGCGTATGGCATCATCTAATGTGTCACCACGACTCAGATATACAGCTATGGCAGAACAGATTTCGTTGCAACGCCCGTGATTATCGTCTGCCTGGATTTGATGCGAAGCCTGAAAATGGGCGGCATCGTGCTTTCGAATCACCAAGAGCGAACACAAAGGAATAAGCTCCTTCTGAATAATTTTTATCAACGAATCATCCATCAGCCGCTCCTCACGAGTTGAAAATACGACTGGTGAAAAAAGTACCCATTGGGGCTGATGGCGACGGAGTGCCTGAACAATGGCATATAGCGCAGCGGCATCGCGAATCATCCCAATCTTTACAACTGAAGGTGCGGCATCATCAACAACCGCATCGATTTGCCGTTCGATAATGGGCGCAGGAATATCATAAAACTCTTGGATTCCTAAAGAATTCTGCATAGTGATACTGGTAACTACCGACATGGCCTGTGCACCCAAGCCGGTAATAGTACGAATATCGGCTTGAACACCAGCACCTCCTGTGCTATCGGAACCTGTTATCGTCAGAATAGGTCTCACCTGTGGCAAAATTTGGTTTTTCTATTATTTTACATCCTTGAAAATAGTGATACAAATCTAACTTTCAATACTATGCTAACATAAATATCAATAACTACGAAATTGCAAAATAACAAAAAAGTGACGATATTTCAAAATGAAGTTCCCAAAATTGAAAAAAAATTCTCATAATTGCAAAATTGCATGTTTTTTTTGAAGGGTACAAAATAAGAAATCGAAAGACACGTTTATTATACTAATAAAACTATAGATATGTCCAAAAACGCAAAACTGAACACACCCGTGCTGCTGCTTTCGGGCTACCTGGGCAGCGGAAAAACCACTTTGGTAAACCATATTCTTACCAATAAAAAAGGAATCAAATTTGCTGTTATTGTAAACGATATCGGCGAAGTGAATATTGATGCCGACCTGATTCAAAAAGGGGGCATAGTTGATAAGAAGGACGAGAGCCTTGTTGCCTTGCAGAATGGATGCATCTGCTGCACACTTAAAGCCGAACTGATGGAACAAATAGCCGAAATCCTCCAACTTGACAGATTCGACTACATTGTTATTGAAGCTAGCGGCATCTGCGAACCCGAACCCATTGCCCGTACCATCGTAAACATGCCCCGCATGGAAGAATACTCCCATTGGGGTGTACCTAGATTAGACTGCATTGCCACCGTAGTTGACGCTTTACGAATGAAATGCGAGTTCGAAAACGGCAACAAGCTATTAGGATCAATTCCCAACGAAGAGGATATTGAAAACCTGATTATCCAACAGGTTGAATTTTGCAACCTTGTACTTTTGAATAAGGCTGACGAGGTGAGTCGTGACGACCTTGACAAGCTTCGGAAAATCATTACCACCCTCAACCCTGGTGCCAAGATTATCGAATGCAACTATGCCAATGTTTCACTGGACGAGCTGCTCTACACCCACCTATTCAACTACCAGCGCATCGAGGACAATATTGGATGGATCAAAGAACTTGAGCGCCTCACAACTCCAGAAGAGGACGAAGAGGCCAAACATCCCCATCACCACCACGATCATGAAGATGAAGATGAGCATGAACACCACCATGACGATGAACATGAACATCATCACCACGACCACCACGATGAGCATGAACATCACCACCACGACGACGAACATGGACACCACCATCATCACCATCATGATGAAGGGGAAGCCGAAGAATACGGTATCGGCACTTTCGTATACTATCGCCGACAAGCTTTCGATATCGAAAAATTCGACCGCTACATCAACCTTCAGTGGCCTAAAAATGTAATACGTTGCAAAGGCATCTGCTATTTCAGCCAAGACCTTGAAATGTCGTACCTCTTCGAACAAGCTGGAACCCAGGTAAAGTTACAAGAGGCCGGCAAATGGTATGCCACCATGCCTGCAGAGGAACTCGCCTTTATGCTCGAGAAGGACGCCGGCTTAGCCCATGACTGGGACGACGATTACGGCGACAGAATGCAGAAAATCGTATTCATCGGCCAAAAAATGGACAAGGAGCAAATTATTCGCGCATTGGACGATTGTTTAGCAGAATAAGGCACTTATCATTATTGGAAAAAATACGCCCGCAACTGAGGTTTCAATTGCGGACGTATTTTTTTCTACTCACATCTACTCTTCCAACCGAATATGAACATATTTGATATTCGTGCGATGGAAAGTATATACTATATGAAGCGTTCCATCCTGCGATTGAACAATGCTAGGATATGAATACTCCCCTGGCTGATTTTCCAAAGTGAGGATTGGTGTCCAATGATGACCATCTCGCGAAATGCCTAACACCAACGGAGTTCGTGGACCGAACTCAGTTCCTGGTACAAGTCCGCAAGGGGTGTACACCATGACATGCAAGCCGTTAGAAAGGGTTATTGCATCAATACCAGAATTATTATTTGGAATATCTGTGAGCGTCATCGGGCTCCATTTGCTTCCGCCATCAGTACTGTATGTCTGAGCCAAAAAACCATTCTTGGTGCGGCACAAGGCCAATATCGTATCATTAGGCAACTGCAATAATGCTGGCTGTATGGCAATAATAGTGGTGTCGCGCGGCACCAATACCTGATTCCATGTGCGACCATTATTCGTAGAGATTTCGAATCGGGGTTGCCAATCTGGCTCGATACTAGATGGGGCAATAATCTTTCTTCCCACCTTCAAGGGCTTGTTTTTGATAGCCCCCAACTGGCCTTTTGGAAGATGGTTTATCTGCCAAGTACGGCCACCATCCTTAGAATGCAGAACATGACCGACCCAGTCCGGAATTCGAGCCCCCGACTTATAGAAAAGCATCACTTGATCATTTGGTCCAGGAACACGATACAAGACTGGGTTCCAACAAGCAACCTGAGCCCCTTGCGAATCAATCCCAGTGGCCACTTTCTTTGGGGGAGTCCAATATTTTGAACCTTTAATGAGCCTAGAAGTCCAAATAGCTACATCAGCAGCACCTTCGTATGACCCGCCAAAGAAAGCCGCCAACATACTCCCATCGGCAGTTTCACATATTGTCGAAGCATGGCAAGATGGGAATGAAGCCTTTTGAAAGATCAATACAGAGTCAAGTACAACCACCCGTGGAGACGATTGGCCATACCCACACATAATGCAGGAAAGAAAGACAGCGAGAAAGATCGTTATCTTCATCTGTTATCCATAAATTTCATTCAACAACATAGCCAGACGGATGCCTGCTGCATATAACTGCCAATCAAGTTGGGAGGTAAAATGGTATGCATATTTATAACAATTCTTGTCCCATGTAGCATGATATTCATAGATTTGATTGCATAACTCATAATTATGAAGCAATATCTCCTCCTGACTCATCTGCCGGATTTGCTTTGCCTGACTGCCTAACGTATTCTCCAACATTGCAGCATATTCGGAATAGCTATACTCACGATACTTGATGAGCCCATCATCCCAAACACTATGCATATTGGAGGGCTGCTTGAACCATTCGACATACACCTTGTTGCCTCCCAAATCATCCAAATGGGCGGTATGCATAGGGCAAAAGCGATCTCCCATCAGATGAATTACAAAACAAAGGGCATCCACATTCTTGCGGTTGCGATGAAGCTCATCAATCAAGCTATCCATCGCGCGGAAAAGGTTGCCGCCTTCAGCCGGATAATTCGAAAGTGTAGCCACCACCTCCGAGTCTGTCATACCCGGATTAAAATCTTGATAATGCCAATCATAGCTATTGCGATAAATGGTATCGCTCTTGATTTCGTCCGCCCAGTTGGCGTAATACACAATACCTTGTTTGCCCAAGAGTTTGTCAACATTTCGGCGAGCCTTGCAGTTCAAATTATCGTATGCCACCTGGGCTATTACGCGATGGCCTATCTTGCCCCATGCCATAAGCTGCTGAAAGGGACTGCATACAATGGCCAATACAAGGATAATCTGGATTTTTTTCATCATCATTTTATAGTTAGAAAGAGGAGTGCCGATCAAAGCACTCCTCCTTAATTAGGTAGCCCGACTAACGGACAACAAGTTTGCGAACGATATTGACATCGGTGCCAACAATACGTACAAAATATGCACCTTGGGCCAATCCGTCAACATTCATCTGCTTCACGCAGTCACCTTCGCAATTGAGGTTTTCAGAAGCTACGGTACGGCCGTTCATATCCACAATAGCAATCTGCACCTTGCCATTAACTCCGCCTACAGAGATGGTTGTAGCATCGCTGGTGGGGTTGGGGTAGATGGTGCAAGAAACATTGCCTTCAACAACTTCCTCAATGCCCACAGCTTCGGGAGTAGTGAAACGAACAACGCTAGACCAATTGCTATAGATTTCGTCGGCACAAACGGTTCTTACATATACATCATACTGCATGTCGTCGAGCAGTCCAGTAATCGTAACAGGATGTGATGTAACGGTAATCGAGGTTCCTTCGTTTTGAGTGAAACCGATAAAACCGTAAGAAACCACCCAGGTATCCTGATCTTCGCCAGGAGTCCAATCCACCACAACACCATGTGCTGTTACATCCGAAACAGAAACATCTGAAACCGAAGTACATGCCGTAGTTGTGAAGACTATCGATTCCGACCAGTCGCTATAAGTGGTTGCAGAGCACATGGCCTGAACCGAAGCGGTATAGGTCATCTCAGGATTAAGTCCCTCCACGGTTGCATGGTTGGTGTAAACAGTATCAAACAAATTAACAATAGAGTTGGATACATTTACCACATAGGCTACCGAGTGGCCGGAAGCATCTGGTGTCCAGCTGAGGGTTACGCTCTGGAGGGTTACTTCATCAAGTTCAACACCTTGAACAGTATAGCAGGTCTGGGTATCGGTGAGGGAGTTTACGGTAGTCCAGAAGGATTCAGAAGTGTCGGAACAAATACTGCGAACTCGATACTCGTAGCGGGTATTGGGCTCGAGGTTGGTGAACGAATAAGCGTGGGTGTTGACGCGGGTAGGCTCAGGCCAGTTTTGATTAATGCTGCGGATTGCCACGTCAAACTCGTTAGCAGGGCTGCCCCAAGTAATGTCGATAGAGGTAGCACCGATATTGGTGCTGGAGATAACAGGACGAGTGCAGCTTTCGCTACCATACACTACAACGCTGTCGAGCAGGATGCCGAGACCGAATCCAGAGTGGGCGCGGAAGGCCACCTGATAGGTCGACGAGGGACGGGGGAGCATAATGGTATCTGCCTGCCAGTAAGTGATATTGCCATTCCATGAAGCCAGATAATGCCATGCCGAGTCGGGATGTACACGATAGTGAACCGACATTGTATCCTGGTCGGTACCCCAAGCAGGCTGTGCATGGAAGAAGGTCATCATCACATCATCCTCGCTCAAAATATCGAGAACAGGGGTAATCAGGTTGGTGACATAGGGAGTATACGAGTTGCTGGAGAAACGAGCATTATATTCGCCAGAAGCAGCACCAGTGAGTCCGCCATAAGCGTTACCGCCACGACCATAAGTCCAGCTTACGTCGCCAGTGACGTATGTCTGATACCAACAAGTGAGTCCATGCTCAAAGTCTTCAACCCAGGGGAAATTGGTAATAACGCTATCGCAGCTAGTAACGCAAGAGGTGCCCGAAACAAATCCAGTGTCACCCTCGCCGCAGATAGAGCGTACATAAATATCGTACTCGGTAGTAGGAGCCAAGCCGGTAAGGCTAGTGTTGCTGGCACTCACCACACGGGTGATACCGGTACCACGGACAAAACCATGAACGCCATACTCTACTATCCAGCTATTTGCTGCACCAGCCGACCAAGCGACATCGATGGTAGTCGAAGAGCTCGACGAAGCTGTCAAGTTCTGAGGAGCCGGGCAGGTGATGAGTTCGATGCTAAGATTATCGATTGCAGCCGGAGGATTAGAACCCATAGCGCCGTCGTTAATCCAAACAATCGTCAGGTAATAGTTTCCTGCGTTAAGATTCATCGAACGCTCAGCAAATTGCCAAGTGTTGCGGAGGTTTTTCTTGCCGCCGTCAAGAGCAACCCAACCGGAAGGCAACGTGTTGCTGTAACGGTTGATAGCAGTGAATGCGGTAGAGAAATCGTAATCCTCAGGCACGAGGGCAATACGCATCAGGTCGTAGGTTCCCTCACCCTGGCAACGCCAGTTATAGCTGATAGCATACGAGCTGTCATAGGGAATCTGCAGATAGGTCATTGCAAAACTGATAGACTGATTGGTATTGGTGTAAGCATTGGTTACGCCATTGTCGTTGGACACATACATGGCATTGTTACCGCCATAGCTTACTGCGCTACCGGTATACCAGCTGTTGCTACCTGATACCTGATATACGGTAAATACATCGGTAGTGTCTTCAAAGTCGTTGAAGTAAGGCAGGAAATGAGGATCGGCACCCAGCGTTGAGAATTCTCCGGTAAGCACATCGCTCAAACCATTGACGCAATTGTTGTAAATCCACACATGGTAGGTGGTCAGCGCACTAAGTCCGGTGAAAGTGCAGCTGTTCGTAAACACATTGATGGTATCGAAAGCATCGGCTTCATTGGAAGTGGTGCTGATCTTTACCAGGTAGTTGTTGGAACTGCTGGTATCGGTCCAGGAAATGGTAGCCGTCGACATACCTACTGCAGGCACATTGTAGTTGATAGGATCGGTACATCCGTTGTTATAGTTGACGCTGATATCGTCGATATAATAACTGGTGTAGCCACCGCTAATGGTGCGGAATGCAATAAAGTGGCAGCTGTCAGGAGCTCCCGAGAGGCCCACAGCGTGGCGTTCCCACTCGTAATCGGCTCCAGTAAAGGTAACCGTATCAATGGGGACGAAGGTGGCAGGATTCTCCTGATCCGACATCACACCCACTTCTACACGATAAGTATTGTACGAAGTAGAAGACCCCATCATATAGAATTTCAGCACGAGGGTGTCGAGGTTGTTCATCTCGGGCAGTGCCATGTAGCTGTCGTAGTATTCGTAGAAATACATGCAATTGCTACCACCTGCCGTGTGGTTATAGTAATTGTATCTGTAGGGGAATGCCGAGTACGAAGAAGGTGTGGTATAGCGATACCAGCATTGTTCGAATTCCGAACCCATAGTGCTGGAACCGGTAAAGTTTTCGAAGTCCTCGCTCCAGGGGAAGGTGGTAATAGCGTCGCAATTGGTCTTTGCCGAAACCATATTCACATCGCTTTGGCCATTCAGGCAGTTGGTATACACAAAGATGTAATATTTGGTGGCAGAAGTAAGGCCGGTAATGGTATAGTTGTTGCCGGTTACGGTAGCCACGGTAGCAGCTGCAGCAGCATTGTTGGTTGTGCCAACTTTCACAGTGTAGCTACCCACATTGTTGGTGTCTACCCACGAGATACTGATTGTGCTGGTAGTGGTGCTGTCGACATGCAGGTTATGAACCGAATCGCAGGGATTTGGAACATATACTGTGAAGTCATCCAGGAATACGGTCATCTGGCCGCTGCTCTTGCTGGCGCGGAAAGCTATACGCTCGCCATTGCCGCTGTAGTTGATGCGGAGGTTTTTCTTCACATAGTTGTACAGTCCGCTGCAGTTGCTCAAGTCGATAGTATCGAGCACGGTGAAGCTATCGTCGTTCTCGAGCACGCCCAACTCAAAGGTAGTAACATAGCTGCTGCTGGTGGCAATATAGAATTCTACAGCAAGGCCATCGATGGTGTCGATGGCGGGAAGACCGAATATCTCGGTATTGCCGTTGGAACTTTCCATCTCGAAATATACATTGCCGCTGCGGGCATTGGAGCTGTAGTTATAGCAGCTGGGGAAGGTTCCAGAGCCGCTGGTGCCGGTAAGGGTGCGCACCCAGCAGTTGGGCATAGCGCCAGTGCTATAGGTATCGAAATTCTCGGTCAAAGGCAGACTGCTGCGGCTCATGGTGGAGCAAGCAGTGCGTGCACTTATATAGGAATAAGGCACCTCGGTGCTTACCAGGCAAAGGCTGCCCACGCGGAAGTTGTACATGGTGTTGGCATACAGTCCGGTGATAGTAGCGGTTTGAGCCGTTGTGGAAGCAACAGCCACATTCCAAGTGGTATCGGATGCCATCTTGTACTCAACGGTCCAAGTATATTCGCTCATGCCGGGAACCCAGTTGAGGGTAACGGTGTTGGCCGTGGTAGATGCAACAGTAACGCTGGGTGCCACGCAGTTGGCATCGCCGCAGGGGCCCAAGAAGGTAACATTGGGGCGGTTAGAGGTGGTGCTGGTGCTGCTGTTGGCCACGGTAGGATCAACATTGGTACCATCGCTGTACTGATAGAGGGTCTTGCCGGTAAGGCTGCCGGTACCCTGCCAGTAGCTGGTGCTGGTATAGCTGCCGGTGTTGTTGTCGAAGGTAACTACAATGTTGGCGGTAGCACTGGGGCGTACCCAAGGATGGGTGAAGCTGATTTCATTCCAACCGTTCACAAAGGTATAGCTGCCCGAGTAGTACAATTTGGAAGAATCCATCACCAGGAAGTCGCTGCCGCCAGAGAAGGTGGTGCGGCTGGTGGTGTCGATATAGATGCTGATATTGCAGGCGTTGCTAGGACCCGAAATGCGATTCACCTTGATACCGTATACGGTATCGAGTCCGGCCACTTCGTCTTGGTCATAGATAGCCTGGCAGATGCTATAGTTGTAGTAGGTCTGGAAAGGATGGGTGGAGAGGCTCACATTGCCCTCGCCCACTTGCATGTCGCCGCCTACAAAGCATTTGGTCATAAAGTATGCGCCCACCTCGTTGCTCATATCGCTTGCGCCACAGTTGGCTGCCACGGTAACATAGTATACCGTAGTCTGATCCAAACCAGAGAGCATAAAGCTGCGTGCACTATCAGCTGCGGTGTAGGTGTTGGTGACGTTTGCAGCAGTATCGGTAACGGCGATGGTGAAGAATGCGGGAGTGGTGGCTGTGCCATAGCTCCAGTTTACGGTAGCAGAGCCGCCGGCAATATCGGTAATCTCTACATCATAAGGATCGTTGCACGAGGGAAGGTCGGTGCAGGATACCAGCAGTTCGTATCCGGGACCAGCATAGTAGCTGGAGGTGAACTTGATGGTAATCGGGCCCTCGTCGCTGGTAACGTTTACCGGCTGGTTGGTGGTATTGGAATAGCTGCCCAGGAGTCGGCCGTTGGTGCCTACACCTTCGTACAGTTCGAGGGTATTGGTACCATAGGAGTAGGTGCCCATGGTAGTGGCAGTTCCGGTGAGGGTTACACGCTGGGTATTGTCGTTGGGATAAACAATCAGATAGCTGGTCTGGTAGGTGGAAAAATCGCCGTTCAAACCGCCATCATCAACGATGGTGCCGCCGCACATGTACACAGTATCGGTAGCATTGGCAGTCATGATATAGAGGTTGGGGCGGGCCGAAACAGGTCCTACCCAATAGCTCTGCTCGCTGCCGCAGTCGGCGCGTACATAAAATTCGTAGGTGAGCGAATCTTCCAATCCGTTGACAGTCACGGTATCGGCATAGAACGAAACCATGTTGTACACCACCGTGTCGGGGTCGAATCCCACAGGGCCGTAGGCTACCTGCCATGCACTTGCTTCGCTGTCGTCCCAAGCCAGGTTCACCTGGGCATGAGCCGTACCGGTTTGGCGCAAATTGCTGGGATTGGCGCAGCTGCGGGCTTCGCGAACAAGGATATCATCAATATACACCGTGGCTGAGCCGCCGCTGATTTTGCGGTAGACGATATAACCGGTGTCGCTTTCGGTAATGTTGCGGAACGATACTTCAAATTCTTCCCAGTTGTAGGGCACATCAATGGTGTCAACCCACACCGTGCTATTGGCGGCATTGTTAACATCGGTAACGTAGCCCACGGCCATTGATGCCGTATAGCTGGTCGAGGATTTGCGAATCCAGAATTTGGTCTCCAGGCTATTGATGGGACGATACATATAGGGAGTAGCTATCGACACATGGGCGCTAGTGCTATACAAGCCGCATCCATAGGTGCCCGTATGGGCGTAGGACGAAGAAATCGAGGGATAGGTATTGCGGATTTCGGATTTATTCCAGCATGAGGGGAATTCGGTGCCCTCACCTTCGAAACCCATCACCAAAGGCAGCTCGGTCCAGCCGCAGGCGGTGCGGAAACTGAAAGCCACAGCCTCACTAGTGTCGGAGCCATCGCAGGTATTGTAGATATAACCGGTGTAGGGGGTATTGGCCGAAAGTCCGGTGAAGGAAATGCTGTTGGTGCTAGTGTTGTACCAGGTGCTGTCGTTGTTCAAATATACGAAATAGCCTGCCGAGGTGCTGGGTGCGCCCCAGGTAAGCGATGCGCTATTGGAATCAACAGCGGCCACCGATACCGAACCAGGCATGAATGCGCAGGAGGGTGCATTGGCCACTTCGACGTCCTCCATGAAGAGGGTCATCTGGCCGCTATTCCTGCTGGCACGGAAACCAATGCGGGTACCCGATCCGGTGTATTCGGCAAAATACACGCGATACTGGTAGTAGGGCCAGCCCGATGAGGCTGCCGTTACGCTGATGGTGTCCATGGGCACAAATGTCGAGTCAGCCTCAACCACACCCACCTCAAACAGGTCGGGTGCATAGCTGGTCTGGGTGGCCAGATAGAAAGTAACCATCAGGTTGCTGATATTGGCAAACTCGCAGGTGGCAGCTATCTCGGTGCGGACGCTGGATGACGACGAAAACTCAAACTCATAGTATACACCGCTATTGTTGCGCGAGTTGGGCGCATGGTTGTAGCAGCAGGGGAAGGTGGTGCCGCCATTCATACCAGTCTGCACTGCCCACCATCCGGTAGGATTGGAGCCGGTACTATAGCTGTCGAAATTCTGAAAATAAGGCACACTGGTGTAGTTCTGTGCCATCATGGCCAAAGGCAGCAATACAGCCATCAGCACAAAAAATCTTTTTACAATCTGCTTCATAACTGACAATTACTGTTATTGGACATTAAAAATGCGGGTTTCATTCACTTTGTCGTTGTGCAGACGCACCACATAGGAGCCTTTGGCCAAACCCTCTACGTCCATTACCATTTCGCAGTCGGAGGGGCAATCCTTCACGAATGTGCGCACCACTCGGCCGTCCATATCTACTACCGTAACGTTCAAGCGGCCTTCAGCACCTTTCACGCTGATGGTGGTTGCCGTGGTGGCGGGGTTGGGGTAAATGGCCACTGTCATTCCTTCCACTCCGTCAATGCCTTGGTTGTGCGTTCCTTCTAAGGTCTGGAAAGCCACGCTGGTGTATTCGCTATAATGGCCATCGTCGCACAATGCGCGGACCTTGGCCACATAGTTGGTTACAGAATCCAATCCGGCAATAGTCACCTGGGGAGTGCCGCTTACATGCTCAATACCCAGTTCCGAACCTTCTACAAAGCCGGGGAGGCCATAGCTCACTTCCCACTCGGGATTGGTGTTGGTGTTGTCCAACCAATTGATAACGGCATCATGTACGCCGGGGAATGCGTTCACATTGTTTACAGCAAAGCAGCTGCTGGTGGCCACCATGATGGTGTCGCCCCAGTCGGACATGTTGCTGGCATCGCAGAGCGAGCGGGCGCTCACACGGTAGTTGGTGCCATGGCTCAAGCCGGTAACGGTGAAGTTGGGGGTGTTGGCATTGAACGAACGATTGTAGGTGCTGTTGAACACATGCAGCTCCCAGTTGTCGGCATAGCCTTCGGGAGTCCAAGCAAAGTCGATGGAGGTATTTGCCACATTGGTGGCTATCAAACCCGAAGGTCTGCGGCAATGGATGGAGTCGGTGGTAAAATACACCGTGTCGCTCCAGTCGCTATAGCCGCTATAGGAAGCATTGCAATCTTGGCGCAGGCGGGCCATATAGCGGGTCTCGGGGGTGAGGCCCTGAATCACGTGCCAGCGGGTAGCGTAGGTGGTATAAGTCCAACCGGTGTCGCCAACTTCTTTATATGCAAGCTGGAAGGTGTTGCTGTGCACATTGTTGGAAGAAATAGCGGCCGACATATCGCTCACATTGGACACCTCCAGATGGGTCGGCGTCATGCAGTGGTCGTTGAAATCAAACACCAGGCTGTCGATGGCCAAAAAGTTGGTGCCGCTCGACATGATGGGCTGGGTCTTGAAGCAGAAATAACGGCCCGAGTCGTGATAGTTCACAAAGTCAACGGTGAATCGGGGCATGGTGTCACCCGAGTTGTAGGGTATCTGCAGCACAGTGTCCAGCGGGGTGAAGTTGGCATCGCTGGGGTTGGTAGGATTGCTGGTGATACCGATAATCAGGTCGCTGTTGTGCGACGGGCTGCTGCTCGACTTGCCGGCACTGAAGGTCACCTGCAGACTGTTGATGTCGTAGGTTTCGCTAAAGGGGTTCTGCAATACAGCCCAAGTAGTACCCGAGCTGTACAGGTCGAGGATACAGGTCATGTATCCGCCATGCACATTGTATTGGCCTACCGAGGGTTCGTTGGAGCCCTGGAAATGCCAGCACGAGGGCACAGTGGGAGGGGTGGTGTTGTGGGGGTAAGCCTGGAAGTCTTCCCACCACGGCAGATTGAAGATTGTGTCGCACGGCTTTTGTGCGCTAGCAAGCCCAGCAAACATCATCATTACTGCCAAAAAAACGAAAGAGAATACGTTTTTTTTCATTTTTTGTTAGTTTTTTTGGATTAATAATTATTTCAAAAAGTTTACTTTCAATAAATTGTACATGCATTCTATACCAACCGTATAGAA
>JAGHRY010000079.1 GCA_018066145.1 Candidatus Colimorpha merdihippi
TATAATATCTGTATATCGCGTGGGAATCACGGGAGTTTGGCGGCCTTTTTCTCTCGCCCGGGCCGAAAAATGATGCGGGTAAGAAGCAGCAAAGGAGTGGGACCGCCCGTTCTCCGTCGGAAGTCCGTTCCAGAACGGACTTTCGACGGACCTACTGCGGTGTCACTCCTGTGTTACTGCAAGAAGATACACAATAGTTCGATTATGATAAACTCACGAAGTTTTGCATACAGTTCAGCTGCTAAATCCTAACTTTGCATTGATTATCTGTGTATTAAATTGCATACGATTAAGTATTTGGGGAAATTGGCTTATTCCTATAGAAGTTACTTTTAAAACAAAAAGGCTTGACATAATTCTTTACGCCAAGCCTTTTTATTGATTCATCGATAGTCGATATGGCTATAGCGAGATAATCTTTTGGGTATATTTGTTGTCTATACAAAGCATATAAACACCCGCAGCAGGTAGTTGGATGACAAGGTTTTCTTGAGTATGAGAATCGGCAAAGATAATGCGACCCGTAAGATCGAATACGGTTACTTTATGCTGAGATGTACCTTGGAGATGAATCGTTTGTCTATCGACCACAACTTTTACATTAATACTACTGGGGTCATTAATGCTGAGATAGTCATAGAAAGTGGCAGTAATAATCGTATCTGACGTGAGCGTTAATACACGCGGATTGGTAGAATCGCCATCTGACCAACAGCGGAAATCATAATACGGGAATGCTACAGCAGTCAATACTACTTGGGATCCATACTCATAACGGCCTTCGCCATAAACCGCGCCCATTTCGGCATCATTTACAGACAACGTCACTTGGAAAGTTTCGGGTTCGAAAATAGCCTCGAATTGCATAGGGCAAATAGCTGTTATCATACGAGGATTGTCGGTAACGCCATCGCTCCAATGCGAAAATAGTGCATGCTCAACAGGTGTGGCTGAAATAACAACGGTGTCGCCGTAGTAATAAAGACCCTCACCAGTAACCGATCCTAAAGAATCGATATTTGATGAAACATAGATATAGTATTGTGTATCGGCAACAAAAATGGCTGTGAATACTGTGTCGTACAACATATTGACCTGGCGAGGATTTGTTGAGACTCCATCAGACCATTGAGAAAAGTGGTGATGAGGGGAAGGCACCGCTTGAATGACTGCATAAGAGAGGTAGTTATATACACCTGATCCAAATACATCACCCATAGCTGTGTCGTTGGACTGGGCGGTGAGTATACAATTATTGGTAACAAAGATAGCGGTTAGGGCAGTATCGGACTCCAAACTTATTGTTCGAGGATTGTCAATTATCCCATCATTCCAGCTAACGAAGCGACTGTTACCCACAGGCGTTGCAGTAAGCGTCAGAGACGTCAAGTAGTCGAAGGACCCACCACCGGAGACAATTCCAAGCGAAGTGTCGTTGGAACTAATGTTGGCAACATAGGTATTGTTTGCGAAAAGGGCCACAATCACAGTATCGTCAGATACAACAAAACGGCGAGGATTTTGTGTGTTTCCGTCGCTCCATTGTGTGAAATGATAGCCGTAATTTGGGGTGGCAGTAAGATATATTACTGAGGCATAGGAGTTGCGTCCTCCTCCAAACACCTGTCCTTTCACAGTATCAGCAGAAATGGCAGCAACATTGTGGGTGTCGATAGCAAATTGTGCAGAGAAAACAGTATCGTAAGTAAGAAGAACAGTGCGAGGATTGGCAGTGATACTATCGGTCCATTGAACAAAATGATAGTGTGGCATGGGAACGGCGGTTAATATCACTTGAGCCAAATAGACATACGTACCACTTCCTAAGACGCTTCCTGCCAGATAATTGCTGCTGAATGCAGTGACCGAATAGCGATTTGTATCGAATTGAGCTACATAATTGGCATCGCCAGTAACAGAGATGACACGGGGATTGATTGTGCTACCGTCATTCCACTGAGTGAAATGATATCCATATTGAGGCGTTGCCGTAAGGGTAACAACACTATTATAAACATAAGTACCTCCACCAGTAACAGATCCTAATGCATTGTTGTTGGCTACAGCTGATATAGAATAACTGTTGATAGCAAACTGGGCAGTAAAACTAGCATTGCCCGTAACAATAATGGTACGCGGATTATCTGTCACGCCATCATCCCACTGAGTAAAATGATAGCCTGACACAGGGGTGGCAGTGATGTGAGCAACAGCTCCGTGTCCAAAAGTACCACCGCCAGAAACAGATCCCATTGCCGGGTTGGCCGAATAAACCATTACAGGATAGCTGTTCAAAGCAAATTGTGCTGTGTAGGTGGCGTTGCCTGAGATGGTGACGGTACGAGGATTGAGTGTATCGCCATCATTCCATTGGACGAAATGATAACCATTTGCGGGGACAGCCGAAATCGGAGTAGTGGACCCATAATTGAAAATGCCGCCACCAAAGACCGATCCCATAGCAGAATCGTTAGAAATAACGGTTACTTGATACGTATTCGGAACAAAATGAGCAACAAATACAGAATCACTATTCACTTGAATATTCCGCGGGTTATCCATATTGCCATCATTCCATTGAGTAAAATGATATCCATAATTAGCTGTGGCAGTGATTACTGCAGACGAAAGATAATTGTAATTGCCACCACCTTGGACTAACCCCATTGAGGCGTTGTTGGCAGAAGCAGTAATCAGATAACTGTTGACCGCAAAATTGGCAGTAAATGATGAATCCTGCGAAACAATTACGGTGCGAGGGTTGTCGACATTTCCATCGTGCCAAGATGTGAAATGATAACCGTAATTGGGGATAGCAGTTATTACGGCTTGATTTGTATAGTAATATACACCTCCTCCGGAAACTGTACCCATCGAAGGATTGTTGTTATTGACGGTGATATTAGAAATGTTGGACAAGAAGATGGCCGTAAGAATAGAGTCCTGAGTAGCCATCAAGATTCGAGGATTAGTGGTAACACCATCACTCCAACACTGGAAATGGTAACCCGCATTGGCTGAAGCAGTCAAAACAACGGTATCATTATAACTATATAACCCAGATCCTGATACGCTTCCTCGTGCAGTATCATTGGCCACAGCAGTAATGTACGAATAGTCTGAAACAAAATGAGCACGGAAGAGTGAATCAGAGAACAGATTCACCTGACGTGGATTTACCGTATTGCCATCATTCCAACGAATAAAGTGGTAACCAGGGTTTGAGAAAGCCTGAATTCGAGCAGAATAATTATCGCAGGAAGGTTGTTGCAAAATCTGCACACTTCCCATAATAGTATCATTAACATCTACAGCCAGAACGAAAGGTGCTGATTCATTTATTATGCTGAAATCCTCCCAATGATTAGCTACATAATAGCTAAGCATTGAACCGCAAGGAACAAGTACTCGAGTTGAAGCAGTGGCAGAAGCAAAAGTGCTAGCCGAAATGATTGGAGGCACAGTACTGCGCATCTCAATTACATTGATATTAGCAATGTTGGCAAATGCAGCATCACCTATGGAGGTAATCGAGGCCGGGAAAGTGAGGGTTGCTCCCAATAATGAACAGCCATAAAAGGCGCTGTCGCCAATTGCAGACAGACTATTGGGCAGGACTAAATAACTTAGTCGAGAACACCCATTAAAGGCATTCATTCCAATGCTTAAAAGCGATGAGCCAAAAGAGATATCAGACAATCTGATACACTCACGGAAAGCTGCATTACCGATGAAAGTGGCATTGTTGCCTAAAGAAACTTGAAACAACCTATCACATCCTGAGAAAGCATTATTAAGAATAGTCAACGGCGCATTAGTGGCAATTACAGACAACAGATTGTCACAATTCTGAAATGCTCGCAATCCAATGGTGTGAAGAGCATCGGGGATTACCAATGATCCACTTATACTAGCACAGCCATTGAAAGCATCGGAACCGATATAAGCCAACGTGGATGGAAGCACCAAAGTGCCTGACAACTGTGAACAATTTCGAAAAGCAGATGAACCGATATATCTCAAAGCTCCAGACAACTGAACATTGGACAAAGACTGACATCCATAAAAACAAGAGTCACCAATTGTATCAACCGAATTGGACATCACTACTGTTGCCAAACTGTCCTTTTGAGCAAACGCTTGATTGGGCAAAGATGTGACCCTACCACCTATCTCGATAGTGGACAACTTGGCGAAGCTGCCCAGTGATTCTGTGGGAAAATTGCTCTGATTGATAGCCCCTGCATTATACAATAAGTGCCGAACGTTGGAGCAATTACTGAAGGCTGTGTTGTGAATGTTAGCAAGCCGATAGCCTAAATACACTGTGTCGAGCATTACTGCATCAGCAAAAGAATATTGCTGAAGAGAATTTACGCTATCGCCAACAATGAGATGGGTGAGAGATGAAACGGGTAGAGAAGATTTGTATACACCAGCAGAAAGATAGAAACAATTGGCGCTTTGAGCATTGTAATGAATATATCGAACGTTGGAACATCCGGCAAAAGTATTCTGCATAATATATATTACAGACTTTCCAACATACAGAGAATCCAAACTTGTACAATTACAGAATGCCCAGTTACCAACCATCGAGACAGCGTCGGGAATAGTTATCGACCGGATACTACTACAACCCTCGAATGCTACATTTCCGATAGTAGTTAGGGCCTGACCCAAAGAAACACGTGCTAAAGAACTGCAGCCTTGAAATGCTCCGACACCAATCATGGTGACATCATTAGGAATCTCGGCAGCGGTCAAAGATGTACAGCCCATAAAGGCATTGTCATAGATAGAAGTCAAAGAAGAAGGAAACGAAACCGACGTCAACGCTGTAGCGAGTGCACAAGAATTGCTTCCTATAGAAGTAATTGTGTTGGGCAATTCCAAAGCTGTCAACCCCGAACATCCATAAAACGCATAACTGCCCAAAGAAACCACACGATATGTGTTACCCGAATGGGCAACCTCAGAGGGTACAATCACTACGCCCGCAGGACTGGTAACACCATAATAATAGTTGCCATTCACCAAATTTGGATAGGTGATAGAAACGGTACTATCGGTTAGTATTTCAAAATAGAGCGTCTGACCCGAAGAGGCTACGGATGAAAAGCTATATGCTCTTGCCGACAAGCCCATGATTACGAATCCTACGATTAAGAGTGTGTATCTAACAATATGTTTGATCGTAAGCATTGTCTTTCTCTTGATATGTCGATAATTATATTTCCTAGTACGCTGAAAAGAACTATTTATTGTGCTACAAATGTGAACTGCTCGCCGTAAGAAGTGCCTGCACCATTAGTAGCATAAGCTCGATAATAGTATGTGACCCCAGGAGTCAGTGCTGAGAGATGACTGGAGAACGAACCCAAACCGGATCCATCGGAGGTATGGCTACCAGAAACAGTCGGGTGGGACGAGACGCCATAGCATACACCTCGTTTGGTGACAGGGAATCCACCATCGGAAACTACTTCACCACCGCAGTCGGCAGTTGTCTCAGTCACAGTTGTAATAGCCTGTGTAATCACTTCAGGGAAACCGGTAGATGTAGTAAACACTTGTTCATTGCCATAGGCTACTCCGGCATAGTTGACGGCATAGGCTCTTACATAGTATGTTGTAGACGGCAACAGATTAGTAAGCTTGCTCTCGAAAAACCCGGTATCACTCCCATTAGCAGTATGAGCATTAGCCAAAGTGGGATTTGGAGCAACACTCCAACATACACCTCTATTAGTCACTCGAAAACCACCATCATTGACGATATGTCCACCCGAGATAGCTGAAACGGGTGAAATACTTCCAACCTCGGCAGTGGTAAGGTCAGCAAGGCCTGTTTTTGTTTTGAACTCAACCTGTTCGCCATATCCGATACCCACACCGTTACGAGCATAAGAACGGACATAATAAGTCGTATTGGGGGCAAGGTTAGTAATGACCGCATCATATCCTGCTGTGCCCATCTCTACCTGGACATAACTATTATCAATCGTAGGATACTGCATTGTATTAAACACAAAACCACGCTCAACAATAGTTGAATGACCAGATTCGTTAACGGCGCCATGGCAGCGAGCAGAAGTGGTAGAGACTTCATCGACATGCGAAGTTGTCATTATTGGCACTTCCGGACCTTCGAAAAAGTAGGTTCCCATATCATACCGCTCCATGCCCAATGATAGTTCTTTTACATTAATCTGATGAGATTGGAACAAATCATCGGCCTCGATACAGATATAGTACTCATCTTTTGAAAGATTCTGTGAATAGATTTTTATTTCGAACGAGCCATCGGCCCCTGTGTACACGGTCTCATCTACAGAGATACCATCAGTAGTTACAACTCGAACATTGGGAATAGGTTGTTGAGTACGTTCCTCAAGAACATAGCCATAGCATTTGGTAAACTCATATATACCTTGCTGTGAAAGGTCTTCGATACATGAGGAAAAGAGGAATGCACCCAAGAGTGCTACCAAAAGAAATAATTTCTTCATAAATTTCTTCAATTCGGAGGTTCGTGCCAAAAACATATTAGAAATTCAACGTCAAGCCGACAGTGGGAGCAACTGAATAAGGCGTACTGATTAACGATGGGGTAAAAGCAAAATTATTGGTACGCTTAGGATCGAGCGAATATGCTCGAATAAAATTGTATACATACAATCCTGCAACAGCTCCCCACAACACGAACTGAGTAGTTTGAATGGAATAATACGTAATTTTGGCCGAATTGAAAGTTTCAGTGCCAAAATACTCAGGAGTAAGATACTGTTTCTGCGATTGAGCCAAGAAATAGCAACCTACAGCACTTCCGACCAATGCAACCTCACCACTTAAAGTGAGTATGCCTTCGGTTGTATAGCCCTTGCTTATCTGGCCCATGCCTGGAAGGATGGATTTAGCCATACATCTACGATTGAACGCAGCATCTTCCTTTTTACCACGATCCCAAATCGGCGAAAGATTCTTGCTGGCAACCACTTGGCAGAGCACATACACAATGTATTTACCATTCTTCATCTTCACCTCATACTTGTCGACAACATTTATCGGAATACTGTATTGCGTACTGATAGCAACATAGCTAGTTCCATTCTGCATGGCATCAAGCGATTGTTGAGAGTCAAATGGAAGCCCCAAACGGGATGCTGTATTCTGGAAAACATGAACTAATGCAAGATGGAAGGCTTTGGTTGGATTTTCGCTTTGACCAGCTTCCTTTACATATATATATGTATTATTGCCTGGCAAGGGCATTTCTCTCATCCAATTGGGTTCGGGTTTGGCAAATAAGGAGCCAATCGAAGCCACAAGAACGGCTATAAGAGCAAGAGTTTTTTTATAACAATTCATAGAATCTATCTTCAGCGATGTTGATGACTTAGTCTTGTTGCAAAGTACCATTCTCATTCTCATGATAATGCCTTCCGCATGAACACCTCAAAGACTCATCGAGGCGTTTGCCGCATTCGCAAACCCAACCAATACGTTTTGCCGGCACACCAGCCATCAATGCATAATCGGGAACATTCTTAGTAACCACAGCTCCAGCTGCTATCAAAGCTGAACGGCCAACAGTATGACCGCATACCACAGTACTGTTAGCGCCCAAGGAAGCGCCCTCTTTGATCAAAGTTTTAGCATATACACCATGGCACGGGAAATGCGCACGCGGAGTGGTAACATTGGTAAATACGCAACTCGGTCCGCAAAAAACATTGTCTTCAATTTCAACGCCTTCATAAACCGATACATTATTCTGAATACGAACGCCATTACCGATTTTAACATTATTTCCGATATTGACATTTTGACCAAACGAACAACGTTCGCCTATTTGGGCGCCACGCTGAACATGGCAGAAATGCCAAATTTTCGTATCATTTCCAATGACGACATCGTCGTCGATATAACTACTTTCGTGTACAAAAGGATCAGCCATAACTGATAAAATTACTTTGTTAAACCTTCCAAACAAACCTTCAAACTATCAACCCAATATGGGATTGACATGCCAAAAGTGTGTTTAAACTTACTTTTATCCAGCACAGAATAACTGGGACGGACAACGGGGCTCGGATATTCGCTACTATGACAAGGACTGATACTACACTGGGTATTGCCAGCCTGGCGAGCTATTGCCTGTGTAAAATCATACCAGCTGCAAACACCCTCATTGCCATAATGGTAGACTCCTTCATTGCCTTTATCCAAACCATTCTCAAGAATAAACGCGATGGCATTGGCCAAGTCACCAGCATAAGTAGGTGTGCCCACTTGATCAAATACCACGGTAAGAGCAGGCTTGGTAGCTGTAAGGTTGAGCATAGTTTTGCAGAAATTCTTTCCATACTCGCTATAAAGCCAAGCAGTCCGGAGTATAATATACCTGCAGCCCGAATGAATAATCGCATGCTCTCCCGCTAATTTCGTGCGGCCATAAGCTCCAGTTGGATTTGTTTGTGCATCTTCAGGCAATGGCGTGTTGTAAAGATTGCCACCAAAAACATAATCGGTAGACACGTGCACCAGCAACCCGCCAACTTCGGCCATAATATCCGCCATATAGCCAACTGCTATATGATTTATCATGTCTGCTGCAACTTCATCAGACTCGGCCTTATCAACATTCGTATATGCAGCGCAGTTAACGATGGCACTTATTCCGTTTTGCTTTACGAACGATCGTATTGCAGCAACATCGGTAATATCCAATTCCTCAATATCGGTGAAAAAATAGTGATGGTTGGAGCCAACCGTTTTCAACCTCATGTGAGTTCCCAACTGTCCGTTTGCACCTGTAACAAGAACATTCATGACACTAAGATACTATATGTTAAACGGAGACTGATAGTCGCGAAGGAATGGATGGTGCTGATCTTTCTCTGACAAAAGAATCTTGTCAGAAGGTAAAAGCCAGTTAATCGCAATATCCGGATCATTCCATGCTATGGCACCTTCATTCTGAGGGGAGTAGAACTCGTCGCATTTATACTGGAATATTACCTGCTCACTCAGAACTGAAAAACCGTGGGCAAATCCCTTGCCAATAAAAAGTTGACGATGGTTTGACTCGGACAATTCTACTGCCACATGGCGACCATAAGTAGGAGAGCCTTTGCGTATATCAACAGCCACATCCAGAACACTGCCTTTAACCACACGAACCAATTTGCTTTGTGTGTATGGCGGAATCTGGAAATGAAGACCACGGAGTACTCCATAATGCGACATTGATTCATTGTCTTGTACAAACCTGACATCATAGCCTGTTTTTTCGGCAAACTCACGAGCGTTAAAACTTTCAAAGAAATAGCCCCTAGCATCGCCGAAGATCTTAGGCTCAATTATTACCACACCCTCGATATCAGTCTTAATTACATCCATATTAATAT
>JAGHRY010000110.1 GCA_018066145.1 Candidatus Colimorpha merdihippi
TATTTTTATTATGCAAAGATACGAATTTTTCCGAATTTATTGTATCTTTGCAACGTTTTTTTACTAACTACTATATGGAAAGTACACTAATAGATAGCGCTTTGGAAGCATTACGACTAGGAAAAACCCTACTCTACCCTACTGATACAATATGGGGAATCGGCTGCGATGCCACTCGATCAGATGTTGTTGAACGTATCTACAAAATAAAGGAACGCGATCATACAAAGTCAATGCTTGTACTAGCTAATGAGAAGATGCTTTCGCCTGATCTCCCACATAATGTTTGGACACTTCTTAACAGTTCCCAACCAACAACTGTTATACTCCCTATATCTATGCTATCAATACCCATAGCCGATAATCTGCCTGCATCAGACAATACTATCGGCATACGTATTCCCAATTTCGACTTCTGCAAAAATCTCCTTGATGCCTTAGGACACCCTATTGTAAGCACATCGGCCAATCTTTCAGGCAAACCATCACCAGAGAAGTACGAGGACATTTCTGATGATATTAAAATGCGTGTAGATTTGGCTCTGCCTGATGACAAATCATTCCATCACAACAATAATAGAGGAAGTAGGATTGTGAAGATTGATACGTTTGGCAATATTACTGTACTCCGTCCATAATTAGTTGCCCCCCCATATAACATAAACGCCGCGGCCCAAAGGTCGCGGCGTTTTGTATTATTATTTTATTCTTAAGCTTTACCAAGAATGTCATAAGGAACGGTATCGGTATTGCTCGGCATAGTCGGCTCGGTGATAGTTCCAAAATTATGTTCATACTTTTGGATATTATCAGCCAAAGCACTCAGCAACCGTTTTGCATGAATGGGATTCATGATGACGCGGGTGCGGACATTTGCTTCTGGGGTTCCGGGAAGCATTTGCGCAAAATCCAATATCATTTCAGATGGGCTATGAGAGATGATAGCAAGATTGCTATAGGTGCCGGTAGCCACATCGGGGGCGATATTCAGCTTAAGGTCTTGAGCGTTATTGCGATTGTTTGCCATTTTTTCTACAAATTATTTGTTAGCGTTTTCGATATCTTCCTTATTACCCACGATAATGCTTTCGTACTCGCGCAGGCCAGTACCAGCGGGAATCAGATGGCCAACGATAACATTTTCCTTCATACCCTCAAGGTAATCCTGCTTAGCATTAATTGCTGCCTCGGTAAGCACTTTGGTGGTTTCCTGGAAGGAAGCTGCCGAGATGAAGCTCTTGGTCTGCAAGGAAGCTCGGGTAATACCTTGAAGAATCTGACGAGAGGTAGCAGGCTTAGCATCGCGAGCGACAACAAGCTGCTTGTCCTGACGACGAAGGATGGAATTCTCGTCGCGCAAGGCGCGGGCAGTAATAATCTGACCATTCTCAAGATTCTCACTATCGCCCTTATCCTCTACAACCTTCATACCGAAGATTTCGTCATTGGTTTCATGGAAGTCGATCTTATTGACCAATTCGCCTTCGAGGTAGCGAGTGTCGCCGGGATCCTCAATCTGCACTTTGCGCATCATCTGACGAACGATGACCTCGAAATGCTTATCGTTGATTTTTACACCCTGGAGACGGTACACCTCCTGAACTTCATTTACAATATATTCCTGAACCTTCATGGGTCCCTTAATAGCCAAGATATCGGCAGGAGTGATGGCACCATCGGAAAGAGGAGTACCAGCCTTTACATAGTCGCTATCCTGTGCAAGAATCTGCTTGGAGGTAGGAATGAGGTAGGAGCGCTGTTCGCCGGTTTTACTCGTAATGGTAATCTGACGATTGTTGCGCTTGAGCTTCTTGTCGATGGTAACGATACCGTCGATTTCGGCCACGATAGCGGGATCGGAGGGGTTACGAGCCTCGAAGAGCTCAGTAACGCGGGGAAGACCACCCGTGATATCACCTGCCTTACCGAAACTACGCGGAATCTTAACCATGATATCACCAGCCTTGAGTTCCTGACCCTGTTCAACACCGATATGCGCTCCCACAGGAAGGTCATATACCTTAAGGTTATTGCCTTCGCTATCGACAATATTCAAAGTGGGGTTCTTGGTACGCTGGCGGGATTCGATAACAACCTTATCCTGCAATCCGGTCTGGGAGTCGCTTTCAACACGGAAGGTGACATTTTCTATCACATTTTCGAAGCTTACACGACCAGCCACATCGGAAATGATAACGGCATTGTAAGGATCCCATTCTGCGATGAAGTCATTCTTTGCAAGGTGTTCACCAGCCATCTTATACAGCTTGGAACCATAAGGCAGCAATGCCGAGAAGAGGGTAACCTCGGTATGCTCATCAACGATGCGCAACTCAGCCGAACGGCCCATGACTACGTGATAGGAAGTACCATCGCTCTCGGTATAGGGGATAGAACGCAATTCGTCGATTTCTAGACGACCTTCGTATTTAGCTACCAAACTGTTATTGGTACCTACGTTAGAACCTGCTACACCACCAACGTGGAAGGTACGCAGAGTAAGCTGAGTACCAGGCTCACCGATAGCTTGAGCAGCAATAACACCTACAGATTCGCCTTTCTGAACCATCTTGCCGGTAGCCAGGTTGCGGCCATAACATTTGGCGCAAACACCATGCTTGGCTTCGCAAGTGAGAACGGAACGAATCTCCACCTCCTCGATGGGAGAATCCTCAATAACCTTACAAATAGCCTCGGTCAATTCTTCGCCTGCACGAACAATCAACTCGCCAGTCTGAGGATGATAAATATCGTGTACAGAGGTACGACCTAAAATCTTCTCACCCAAGGAAACTACCACATCCTCACCCTTCTTGAGGGCGGTGGTGGGCAAACCGCGGAGGGTACCGCAGTCAACGGTATTGATGATGACGTCGTGAGCTACGTCGACCAAACGACGTGTCAGGTAACCAGCATCAGCAGTCTTAAGTGCGGTATCAGCCAAACCCTTACGAGCACCGTGGGTAGAGATGAAGTACTCCAACACCGAAAGACCTTCTTTAAAGTTAGAAATAATAGGATTCTCAATAATCTCGTTACCAGCAGCACCTGCCTTCTGAGGCTTAGCCATAAGACCGCGCATACCGGAAAGCTGACGAATCTGCTCCTTACTACCACGGGCACCCGAATCATACATCATGAAGATAGGATTGAAGCCCTGGTTGTCGGCCTTGAGTTGTTTCATCAAGGTCTCAGTAAGTTTATTATTGGTGTTAGTCCAAATATCGATAACGTGGTTATAACGCTCGTTGTTGGTAATAAGACCCATTGCATACTGGCCCATCACCTCCTCGACTTCGTCATTAGCCTTATTGATGAGTTCTTCCTTCTCGGGCGGGATAATCACATCGCCAAGGTTGAAGGAAAGGCCGCCGAGGAATGCCTGACGGTAACCCATGCTCTTAATATCATCCAAGAATTTGGCAGTAACGGCATTGCCGCAAGCGGTAAACAAGTCACCGATGATGTCGCGAAGCGACTTCTTACCCAATACCTGGTTCACATAACCATATTCGGTAGGAACAACCTCATTGAAGATTACGCGGCCCACAGTAGTACGGATGCGGTCGGTTTTGATAAAATGACCCTTCTCGTCCACAATAGGATAGCCTTGAGCATCGCGTTTGATTTCATACTCTGTGCGACTGCGCTCAGCAATTTCGCCAGGAGTGCTGCAGTCGATATCGGTAAGGAGGTTGCCATCCTTATCCTTAATCACTTCCATGAAAGTCTTGTCGGTCTTGATGAAATCAAATTCGTCGCGACCCTCGGCATCGATCTTCACACTGATACAAGCATTCAGCGACACTCTCTTTTCATTGTAAGCGATAATAACTTCCTCTGCAGAATAGAAACGTGAACCTTCACCCTTCACTACCTCACTATCGGTAGTGCGGCGGGGCTTGGTCATATAATACAGACCCAAGACCATATCCTGCGAAGGCACAGAAATAGGCGCACCGTTTGCAGGATTCAAGATATTGTGGGTCGAGAGCATCAGCAGCTGAGCCTCCAAGATAGCAGCATTGCCCATGGGCACGTGAACAGCCATCTGGTCACCATCAAAGTCGGCGTTAAAACCGGTACAAACCAGAGGATGCAGGCGGATAGCCTTACCTTCGACCAGCTTGGGCTGGAAAGCCTGGATACCCAAACGGTGCAAGGTAGGTGCACGGTTCAGCATGATGGGATGACCCTTCAAAATATTCTCAAGGATTTCCCATACCACGGGATCCTTGCGGTCGACAACGCGTTTAGCCGACTTAACAGTCTTAACCAAACCACGCTCGAGAAGTTTGCGAATAATAAATGGTTTGAACAACTCGCTTGCCATGTCCTTAGGAAGACCGCACTCGTGCATCTTCAGTTCAGGACCTACAACGATAACCGAACGACCGGAATAGTCAACACGTTTACCCAGCAAGTTCTGACGGAAACGACCCTGCTTACCCTTCAGCGAATCAGAAAGGGATTTCAGCGAGCGATTGCTATCAGACTTGACACTGGAAACCTTGCGGCTATTGTCGAACAACGAGTCAACAGCCTCTTGAAGCATGCGCTTCTCATTGCGCATAATCACCTCGGGAGCCTTGATTTCAAAAAGTCTCTTCAGACGATTATTACGAATAATAACGCGACGATAGAGCTCATTGATATCGGAAGTGGCGAAACGACCGCCATCCAGCGGCACCAAAGGACGTAAATCAGGAGGAATCACGGGGATGATGGTCATAATCATCCACTCGGGACGGTTGTCCATACCGCGGTCCTGCATACGCTTGATACTCTCGCGGAAAGACTCAACCACATTCAAACGTTTCAAAGCCTCGGCCTTACGCTGATTGGAAGTCTCCTTAGAAGCCTTATCGCGCAATTCGTAGCTGATCTTATCCAGATCCAGCTCGCAAAGCAGCTTATACAGAGCCTCGGAGCCCATACCAACGATGAACTTATCGGGATCACTATCCTCCAGCTGATCGTTGCCAGCAGGAAGTTTGTCCATGATAGCATAGTAATCCTCCTCGGTAAGAAGGTCAAGTTTTTTAACGGGCACCTCGTTCAACACAGCCTTACCGGGCTGCATAACGATATATTTCTCAAAATAGATAACCTGTTCAAGCTTCTTACTAGGAACGTTGAGCAGTGTACCGATTTTGTTGGGTAAAGAACGGAAAAACCAAATATGGGCAACGGGAACGGTGAGCTCGATATGGCCCATGCGCTCGCGGCGTACCTTCTTTTCGGTAACCTCAACACCACAACGATCGCAAACGATACCTTTATATCTGATACGTTTATACTTACCGCAATGGCACTCCCAGTCACGCGTAGGACCGAAAATCTTCTCGCAGAAGAGACCGTCGCGCTCGGGCTTGTAAGTACGATAGTTGATAGTCTCAGGCTTGGTCACCTCACCAAACGAGCGTTTTTTAATCGACTCGGGAGATGCCAGACTGACGGTTATCGAATTAAAATCATTCCTTATCTGTGATTCTTGTTTAAAAGCCATCTTATTAGTATTAAGAATTAAGA
>JAGHRY010000179.1 GCA_018066145.1 Candidatus Colimorpha merdihippi
TTATTTGACCGAAAAAACTGTGCATGAATGTATTAAAAAATAATTTAACAATAATTAAGAGACACTAGTGATGACTGATATATAAATTAAATGTTTTTTGTACAAACTGTGAGGAGTGGGCAGGGGCTGCATGGGAGGCAGTCCCTAATTATCTCACTTTTGGGTTACTGCTTGATGAGTTTGAGGTGGTGGGTTGAGCCATTGGGGAGGTGGATTTTGAAGATGTAGGGGGCTGGGGGGAGGTTGGAGATGTCGAGGGTGGAGGTGTTGCGGAAGGTGGCTGCGACGTGGCCGGCCATGTCGTAGATTTCAATAGTCAGGGGCGCTTCGGTGAGGCCTTGGAGGGTGACTTTGCCCGTGGTTGGGTTGGGATAAGCCACAAGCCGAGCAACTTCCACTTCGTCAACACCTAAATTGCAATCCTCAACGAGCTTGTCGGCGAACTGACCCCAGTAGCTGTCGGCCAGCCAAGCGTTGAGGCTCCCACAGGGGACGACGATAGTGTCTATATCTGCATTGTCCAGCGGTCCATACATTCCATCGTATGTTGTGGCGACGGGCGGCACGTTATTCTTAAATACCATTGTTCCTATAGGTTGGCCATAGAATGTTTCCGCTCCAAGGGTGTCGATAGGGGCGGAGAAAGCCACATGGCGGAGAGTGCCGTCGTAATAGCCGTTGAAACCGCCGCAGCGAACCACACGCAGTGTCGGCGGCAGCTGCAGTCTTGTGAATGCGCATCCACCAAAGGCAAACGAATCAATGATGGCTACCGAGTCGCCCCAAGTAATTTGCGCCAGACTTTCACAGCCATAGAATGCCTCTTGAGGAATGATACGCAAACCGTTTGGAATATCAATTGAGGCTAAATTTGAGCAATCTTCGAAGATGCCTTCGCCCATTGTATTGAGGGATTCTGGCATGCCGACGCGGGTCAGCGACGTGCAGCCGCAGAAAGCCCATTCGTCAATGGAAAGCATCTGGGTCGGCAGGTCGATACTCCGCAGCGAGCTATAGCCAAAGGCATTGTCGCAGATTGTGGTTACTCCTTCGGGAACGTGGACATATCTGATGTCTGTGTTGTTGTTAAAGCCGCTTATCACTCGCAGAGTATTGGGTAGGAACACGGAATCGGCGCTTTTGTGACACGACACAAGAGTGTCGCCAGCGATGGAGTAAATAGTCTTGCCATCCATATAATAGTGGGTATTGCCTTCCGCTATTGAGAGGCTGTTGAGGGCAGAGCAGCCCGAGAAAAGATTTGCCCCAATGTGCGACACCGACGCGGGGATGACCAAATTGTTCAGATGGTTGTTATAGATGAAAGCAGACTCTCCTATGAAGAGCAACCCATCGGGGATTGTCACGCCAGTGATCGCTTGGCAATAGGCGAAAGCATCGGCGGCGATATGCCTTGTGCTCTGCGGCAAGGTAATAGTTCCGTTTTTCCCCATCGGGCATTCTACAACCGTTGTGGTATCCCTGTTGAACAGAATACCGCCGACCGACACGAAATTAGGGTTGTCGGCAGCCACATTGATGGAGGTCATCCCGTATGCGGCAAATACCAGTTCCCCTATTTCTGTCACCGAGGCTGGGATGGTGATTGACGTTAGCCCTGTGGCGAATAGGAAACACCGGCTCTTAATTTGTGAGACCGACGATGGAATGGAGACACTTGAAAGTGTAGCACGGTAAAATGCTCTTTCTCCTAAGGAAACGACATGGTAGGTAGTGCCGCCAGATGTCACTGTGGCGGGAATGTTGAAGTTGCCACGATAGGAAGCGCACGAAGACAGGGGGACCACCTCGACAGTATGCTCCGTGGCCGAGAGGACATTGTAGCCGATGCCTCCTACCTCAAAATACTGCGCCGAAGCAACGGCTGGTAAGCAAATAAGGACTAGACCAATAAGAAGTTGAAGAAACTTATTCATATCATATACTCTTTAAGATTCATAAAATGGAAGGGTGGGGTTCCTCACCCCACCCTTCATTTATTCGTCACAAAACGGTGTCAAGATAGATGCACACCGCACTATCTCCTTTATGAGTAGTCATAACAGTGGGGTATCTACCAGCTGGTATCAAGTCTGTACCGGCAAGTTTTACCAGTTCATCAGACAGAAACTTGAAGTCAGAATGAAACGTCATCGTACCTGTTCTTGCACTATCTATTAGTTCTTTGGCATTGTTTGCCAAAAGATATGATTTGGGGAGAATGAAAGCGTAAGGGTCACCCATATACATCATAAGCCAGCATGCCTCATCACCAGTAAGAGTAGTGAGGTCAAATCCACAAAGATAGCCCACTTTTGCAATGCAGGAACCGTATTGGATATTTGGCCGGTAAGTGAAGTGAGCTTGTATCGGTTGCTCCTGTTTTTCTTTTGCCTTCGTTTGGGACACTTCGGTCTCGACATTTTCGTTTGCGATTTCACTTCCTTCTTTTTTGCAGCCATAAAGGATTATTACTGCTGCAATCATGACGATGCCCGTCATTGCCAAGATATGTTTCTTCATTTTTTTATATTTTTATCATACTCTACTTTCGCGAGAGTTGTTGCGGTTGCTATGGTGCTGTGTGGATTTTGCGCAACATGCTACACTGCCACACAATAAAGTCGGTCGATATACGTTACCTTTAGTGGCATTGCTTCGACTCGGCATAGCGAACAAGCTCCCTATGTTCTCGTTTGGCGCAATGTTGATAAAACGTGTAGAGCGACTGCTCTATGCCCTGGGAGCGGGACGGCAGGGAAGAGTGAGTTGCGAGCTTCAAAAAACAATCACACTCTCACTGCATTGGCATCCCATAATTGTGTTGTGCCATTTCTTTCACATAACCTTTGATTTGCAGAGCAACCTTAGGGTTGTTGTTTGCATTTGATTTAACCAAAATGGTTTTTACAAAACTGCCGAGTTGTGCAGCATTGTATTTTACTGTTATTGAGCCTTTTTTTTCTGGCATGATTGGATTCGTAGACCACTCAGCAACTGTACAACCACAAGAAGAAAGAACGTCGTTTATGAATAATGGTGCGCTGCCTGTATTTGTGAAATAAAAAATGCAACTATAGCTATTAGCGTCGATAATAATTGTATCAAAATCATGTACTTCTTCTTGAAATTGGATCTTTGCGCAGGATTTATATTGTCCATATACAGGCAAAGAGGTTACCATAATAAGGATTATTAAGTTAGCGAGACATTTCATATTCATTTATATTTTTTATTATTTCTACTGCATCATTTTTATCCTCAAGGACAATTTTCTTATCTGGTGAGATGAGATAATACTTGGGATAAGACCATAAGTTTTCCACCAAAGGAGCCAATTCTCGTGCACAATAAGCCCTGTCTTGTAGTTCAAACTTCTCAACATAATATTTGAAAGCATCGGAAAGACCTGTTTTGGGGTGTATACAAACTATCCGCACCCCATTTTTTTCCAGAATGCACTTTCCATCATCTTTACTCTCATCTTGTAGCGCCTTGTGGAACTTCGCACACGGAGGACATCCATATTGGAAAAAATCTATTAAAAGCCAACCTTGCATTTGTCCAATGTGCACAGTGTCACCATGAATATCTAATAAAGGGTAGTCCAATAATTGTCGGTCTGTGATTTTATACCGCTCTTCGGGACGTAAAATGGCTAGCGAGGAAGGAATATGTTGGTAAATGTTATACTTTGGGGTATTGGAGTAGATGGGGCTGTCTATATTCCATTCGTCCCCAAGAACTGGAAAGGAATCGAGTATCTTTACATTATGAAACAAATACCGTTCATATTGACATCCATATTCTTCGCGCAGTTTATTGTAGGAGCGGACATCCACACGTTCGACAAGATTTGTCATCTTGTTTACAAAATAAAAAATTGAATCATCATTCGGGACAAAACGGTCTCCATCCATTTTCCCGACATTATGATCCACTACAAGGAAGACCCAATATTGTGAACCATTCCATACTGAGTCTTGATAATATTCCTGAGTCGTCTTACCAGACAAATAGTTCCATTGAGCAAAGTATAGCGGTAGGTGTATTGGTATCATGCCCCAAGCAACTTTGTTCGGGAAAATCAACATGTTGTATTCTGAGGAGTGCTCAGTATGAGTGCTGTCTTTCCATACAGAACCATACACAATATCATCCGACCTGCGATTAAAGAGAGCAAACGTATCTTTGGTTATCCACAAATTAACCAGCCCATCATATCCATTAGTTTGCCACATCTCATTTGCTGTAGATATTATATGACACACGGTATCTTGAGTGAATGGCTCCCCATAACTTATACCATCAACAGTAAGAGTGTAGCTTATTCCGATTGAATTCCTTATCGTTGATACAACTGTATTGGCCCATAGTCCGTTATCAATCTGGGCTCCGCAGTGTTGTATATCAAAAAATAACAACAAGAAAAATACTATCAAACACTTTTTCATATTTAACTTATTAATGAGTAGTTGCTCTAATGAGCAACTACTCACTTGCATAACATTTTATAGAAGGCTAGACTTAAAACTGTCGAACACAAGTCTTGACACTATACCTTGGGTAACATCATAGCCGCAACTATGTTTTTGTTTGGGATCCTGTGCATGTTCACACCCTTTGCATCCAAATACCACAAGTTCTCCTGCAGTAGTTTTTCCGACATCTCCGTCGCATATTTCTTTACAGTTGACACCAGTGCATTTTGCGCTAATTTCTCCACATCCTAATGCAAGCATTACGGAGGAGGATTCATCACTGTGTTGTGTTAATATTCCAAACATTGTAACGGCAACTTCATTATCAAGGTCAAAGTATGAAATAGATATTACAGGAACGTCTTCTTTATCTGCATTTTTAATGGTTATCCGAATGTCCTCCATAATGCAGTTCATATTTAATGAATCCTTGAACTGTGATTGAATGCCGGATAACACCTGATTTTTGTTGAACAAATAAGATATTCCTTCATCTGACCATTCGGCTATTATTATTTCATCCGTTGGTTTTATTGATTTTTGCTGTGGCGGTAACGCCATTTGTGTTTCATTTGTAGGATTTTCCTTGTTGCAGGAGACGAAAGCAATTGTGCTTGCCACCATAATTCCGGCTGTGATAGCTTATCATTCCTCCGAAGCGCCGGCACAAAGGGTATAAGTGACGGTCTCTTTGGCTGACATGGCGTTTGAGGCCGTCTCCACGTTGCGGAAGCTGACCACATGGCCTTCTTCGGCCAAGGCAAACATATAATCCAAGAAATCGTGCCAAGTGTCTTCGCCAATGAGCGAGACGGTGTGCGACACGTCGTCAACGGTGTATTGCACCGTGTAGATGGCGCAAGATTCGGAGGCGATGGTGGGTTGGTCGAGGAGGTTTTCTTTCTGGCAGCTGACGGCCATGGATGCGAGCACTGCTACGAGTGCGATGGTGGTAAATGTTTTACGCATGATAATTATTATTGTTAATTAATTGATTCCTGATAGTCTTGATGAAGTGCTGCTAGTATCTCTTGGTCATTCTTGGCGTGGAATATGGTTAGTGCTTGCGAATAGTAGGAAATGGCAAGCATGTCAAATACTATCGTATCCGAGGATATGTTGATTGGATAATTGTCTTGGGTGAGCCGAATAGAAAAAATCAGGTCTTCTCCATTATCAATGTATGTTTGCCATTCTGCGTTTAATTCCGGCACCAAAAAATCGCGTTTCAGCATCTCCCATCCGGCGGAGTCCTTGGCTTCGAGGAGTGTGACATCGATGAAGACGGAGTCGTTGACGCGGAAGTCCTTGATGAAGGAGGCGTCGATGCCATCCGTATTTTCATAGCGGGTGTATATCTCGCTGACCTCGTGGGAGGGGAAGATGTATCGCCACTGCTGCACAAGGGCTATGGCCAACACTTCGATGACGGCGACGATGGCTATGACGGTCCAGAAGCGTTTTTTGTTGAACGTTTTCGCGCTGGGCCGGTCGGAGGAAAGGTTGCCATCGCCTTGAGGTGCGGGAAACGAGGGTTGCGAAGATTTGGATGAACGTTTCATAGCTGCTCAATTATTTTATTGACCGAGTGGCAAAGTGCTGCTGCGGTCTGATTGGAGGTTGTGGTGACGATGGAATAGGTGCGGGTGGCGGCAAAAGCCGCGTTGGTGTGGATGGCGAGAATCAGGAGCACACATGCCGCTGCGACATAGGATGGGACGCGGATGGCCAGACGTTCTTGACGGCGGCTGATGTGGTGGGGATCGGCGTTAGTGCTATTGCGCAGGACGAGGTCGATCCACCAGCGGCGGCGGTGGGAGAGGCGATTCAGGCGGTCGGAGTAGCGAAGCATCCGATAGGGACGGTGGCGAAGGCGGAGGGTCTGCCGCATGAGCCACAGGCTGCGGGCGGCACGGAGGGCCACCCAGGCATCGGCGACGGCGAGGATGAGGAGGGTGACATTGAGCGGCGTGATGCCGGCAGGTGAGGTGCGCCACAGGAGACTTGCCGCCAAGGCGAGAGCCAGGAGGCATAGGGCGAGGAGGCCGCGGTCGGCCTGACGGCGGATCTGGAACTGCGAGAGTCGGCCACTGGAGATGAGAGCGTGGACCTGTTCGGGAGACAATGGCGGTATGCGCGAGGCGGCCTCTTCGATATGCCTGTAGGCAGCGCGCAGCCGATCGATGTCGAGGTCTGGGACTGGATGGTTGAGGCCAAAGGCCTCGTGCTGGTCGAGCGTTTGTTTTTTCTTTTTACTACTCATTGATAATCAATATTTTACCCCCCCCCGCGGAATGACCATGAGGAAAGAAAGAGGCAGGTGGATAATTATTTGTGGATTAGCATTTTCAATTTTTTAATGAGTCGTGACATGCGTTGGCGGGCGTTGGCTTCGGTGATGCCTTCGGAGTGGGCGATGGTGGCGTAGGAGTCGCCGAGGAGGTAGTGGTCGAGGAGGATGCGCTCGCGGTTGTTGAGTTGGGCGGTGAGGTCGTCGAGGAGGTGCCAGTCGTCGAGGGACTGGCTGTCGGTGAGGTGGACCAGGCTGTCGGTGTCGCAGGCGGACTGGTTTTTGGGGTGATAGGGCTTGCGTTGATAGTTGACGACGGCGTGGTATGAGATCTGCTGTATCCATGTGGCTTCGGCGCGGCTGCTGCGGAGGCGGTTGCAGCCGTAGCGGCTGAACTCTGTCCATATCGCCATGGCGCACTCCTGGCGGAGTTCGTCGAAATAGAATGCATCACCCCCACAGTATCTGATGCAGATACTGTTTATGGTTTGGTTGTGGCGTTCCAGCAGGTTGCTGAATTCTATTTCTTGTTGCTGCACGGGCATCGGGTATTTTTTTTCGGTCTATTTCATGATCATTTATTTTATGTGATGATAAAAAAATAAGTTGTAACCATGTTGTGTCGTTTAGAATATGCTTTGGTTCACCTAGTCGGCTCTTTTTCCATTGCTCATCAGTCGAGTAGCCCGCTACACTCCTTCTTCACAATGTAAAAATAGTTCGACAATCTAAGCCAAATCATCTCAACTTATTATTTTACCATCATTATAACGTTTTTTTTTGTGGCAATATTTTGGTTCATCATAATTATGTGCGATAAGTCGGTTTCGATTTTTTTCTGCTATATAAGACGAGAAAATTTTTGGATTATGTGACAAATGGGCTAAAAAAACGCGAAATTTAACATTATTTAGGACTCTTTTGGCTTTTGGGGCGGCTGGAGGGGGAGGCTGTCCGAAAACTTAGACCAGAGCCAGCATTTACACAGGCTATAGGTGACTAAATCGTAGACAGGTATTATATTATGTGAATTTTAAACAATTATTTTGCAGATTCTCCGTTATTAAT
>JAGHRY010000053.1 GCA_018066145.1 Candidatus Colimorpha merdihippi
ATCTATATATTTACAAATGTTACGGTGTAACATTTTGAAGATGTAAAATTACAACTTTATTCGCAATTATCTGTCAAAATTCCGAATTGTTTATCAACATGTTATGAACATTTATTCGTCCAGGCCGTCGGACAGCTGGTCGGTAAGCCAAGTTTTCAAGTTGTTATACCATGACCCTTTGGTGTCGTTGTTGCTCTTTTTTTGCTCTTTTTCGACTTTGACACGGCGGTTTTTGCGATTGGTCTTTTTGTCTTTTGGAGCATCCTCTTCCTCGTTTTTTACTTCGTTAGAAGGGGTTTCTGCGGGAGCAATCTCTTCGATAGAATCCATAGATGCTTCCTTTTTCTCTTTCTCGGATCGCTCATTTTCCTCCTTTTCCAAAATGCCATAGATTACCAATCCGATACCGGTGGCGTACATGGGGTGAGAAAGGTCTTCGAAGGTAACGCTACCTTGCTGGTCGAGGTGCTCGTCGGGTGTACCGATGCGGGAATCGATGCCGATTACAATTTCTGACAGTTCTTTGATATTCTTCATGCGGGCACCGCCACCCGTGAGAACTACTCCGGCGATGAGGTGCTGTTCGAAATTGGAAGTCTGAATTTCGTATTGGACTTGTTCGAGAATGAGTTGCATGCGGCCTTTGATGATACCGGCAAGGGTCTTTACGCTGATTTCGCGGGGCTCCTGATTTCGTATGCCAGGAATGGAGATAATGATGTCTTCATTGACGCAGTTGGGCAGGCAGGAACCAAATTTAGTCTTGAGGCTTTCAGCTTGGTGTTTTAGTATCTTGCAGTTGTCGTGGATATCTTGTGTAATAATGTTGCCTGCCAAAGGAAGAACTGACGTGTGGCGAATGATACCATCTTGGAAGATGGCGATATCGGTAGTGCCACCTCCGATGTCGACCAGCGCAACACCAGCGTTTTTGTCGCGTTCGTCGAGAACAGCGTATGCGGATGCGATTGGCTCAAGTACAACGCCTTTGATGGTAAGTCCGGCGAGAACAACGGCGTCGCGGATATTGCGGATGTTTGCTGCATTGCCGGTGACAATGTGGAAATTGGCTTCGAGACATTTGCCTGCAACCCCTACCGGATTAATTTCTACATCCAGCATGTCGTTGTCGACAATGAATGTTTGAGGGAAAACGTGGATGATTTCCTCTCCCGGCTCAAGCATTAGTCGGTATTGATTTTCGATGAGTCGTTCGACGTCGGATCTCTCGATCTGGCGGTGCTCTTCGGGAATCATTATGGAACCATGGTTGGTACGACTTTTGATATGGTGGCCGGCAATACCAACATACACTTCAGTAATATCGTATTTCGCCATTTCGGAAGCGTCGGCCACAGCCTTTTGGATGGATTTTGCTGTGTCTTTGATATTCTTTACAATGCCGCGTTCTACGCCTACCGATTCGGTCTTGCCAAATCCAATAATGCGAATTTTGTCATTAGGTGCACGCTCACCTACAAAGCATGCGATTTTGGTTGTTCCGATGTCGAGACCTACTATGTAATTGCTCATGATGCATTTGTTTTTATTGATTATTAATCTGGGTTTTAAGAAAGACTCGCGGCGTGTGCAAACCACTTGTCCTTTGAATTTGACGCTCACTTGAGAATATGTTTCCCATCCTGCTTTGGGTAGTCCTCGGGTGTATAGCGCTAGCAGGTTGTGGAATTTTTCGTCGAGGTTGTCGGAGGTGCCTACTTCGACAATATGGTTGCCTAGTATCGGAGTAAGGTATAGGTTGCCAGTGGAGTTTCTGTAGATTTGATCGAACAATGGGGCTATATCGGGATGCTGATCGAGGTATTTTGCCAGAACCCACACCTCTTTCAATTTGGACCCTTTTTCAGGAATAGTACCAGATGCAACTATTACGTCGCAGGAACCGATAGGACTAGTGGGGATGGCATACCCGTCTTCATCAAGATAGTATTCTTTGTTGTTAGAACAAATGCGAACAATGGGCCGGCGCTGCTCGGCATACACGACAATTGCGCCGCCGATAGAAGTCCCGGCTTGGCAATTGCGTAGGAATGGCGACTTGCTTGCCTTGAGTTGAACGCTGTTTAGGTCGACATTGCGTATTTGAGTGGTTGCAAGTTCGGGCATTTGTTTGCGAATGAGGCTTGCTACATGTTTCTCCGTTACCAGCGTGTCGGAACCATAGTATTCAATATCGACACGGATGTCGCGTACCGGCTGCCTGCGCTGCCATACGTTGGCGGCGACTACAAGACCAGTCAGCAAAGCAACCATGATAATTGATATTATTTTGTTTTTTTTCTTCATTGGCTATTGTTTGATTGAGTGGTCGGAATCGAGCACTTGTTCTAGTTTTGGTACAATCCGGTCGATGTCGCCAGCGCCCATAGTGACTACAACATCAGGAAATAGTGAAGGAACCAGTTCCAGCACCTGCTCGGGAGTACAAAGGTATTTAGACATACTCTTGATTCGATGCATCAGCATTGCGGAGGTGATGCCGGGAATTGGTTTTTCTCTAGCTGGATAGATGGGCATGAGAATGAGTTCATCAAGAGTGGAAAGTATTTCAGCAAACTCATCCGCAAAATCGCGGGTGCGCGAGTATAGGTGAGGTTGGAAAATGCCTACGATGCGTTTACCGGGATAGAGGAATCGGACGCTCTCTAGGCAGGCTGCAATTTCCTGAGGATGGTGGGCGTAGTCGTCAATCATCACCAAGTCATCCCGCTTGATATGGTAATCGAAGCGGCGCAGCACGCCTTGATAGGTGGCAAAGCCGTGGCGCAGTTGTTGTTCGCTGGCTCCGATAGAAAGTACAACTGCTGCGGCAGCCACAGCATTTTCGACATTGTAAAGGCTGCTGTTGGGTAGTTCGAGGTCGTAAATTACACCCTCCGGGGTACGTAGGTCGAAAATTATATTGCCTTTGTAGTTGCGAATGTTCCATGGGTAGTAGTCGGCTTCATTGCCCTGTGCTGTGTATCCTTTTACGTTGGCCTCGATGCCTTGAATATGGAACGCTCCGGTGTGTATGGCGGCTTCTTCTGCCCATAAGGGAAGGCCGGCTTTGAGTATCAGTGTACCATCAGCATCGGTTTGCGAAGCAAATTGACGAAAGGCTTCTAATACTTTTTCGTGTGTGCCATAAATGTCCAGATGGTCGGCGTCGGTAGCTGTGATAACCGAACAATAGGGGTGTAGCTGAAGAAAGGATCTGTCGTATTCGTCGGCTTCGACTACAACATATTCGCTGTTGGTGTTGACCACCATATTGGAATTGAAATTCTTAGCAATGCCTCCTAGGAATGCGCTGCAGCCTATAGGGGTGTTGCTGAGGATATGCGCAATAAGGCTTGATGTGGAAGTCTTTCCATGGGTACCGGCTACGGCAATGCATTTCTTGCCACGAGTGAGTTCTCCTAATACCTGCGAACGTTTTTTCATGGGGATTCCCGTAGATGCCAAAAATTGGAATTCGGCATTTTCCTGGGGTATAGCAGGGGTATATACAACCATATCTATATTGTCCGGAATGAGCAATGGATTGTCGGTGTAGTGTATGTCAATACCTTCGGATTCCAGATCGCAAGTCAACGGTGATTTGGTACGGTCGTAGCCACATACCTTATCTCCGCGCTGTTTGAAAAACCGCGCAATAGCGCTCATCCCGATGCCCCCTATGCCAAGGAAATAGTAATTCATGCCGTATTATTTCTTAAGAAGTTTGTCGATTTCGTCTACAATTTTTTCGGCTGCACAAGGCGAAGCCATCGCCTTGATGGCGGAGCTCATTTGTGAACAGCGTACGGGGTTGTTGAGCAGCTCGTTGGCTAGCGTGAGTCCTGTGGCGTTGCATTCGTCATCGCGAACCATTAAGGCGGCACCTTTGTTAACTAAAGCCATGGCGTTTTTTGTCTGATGGTCTTCGGCAACATTGGGTGAGGGTATCAGAATCACGGGTTTGCCAACAAGGCAGAGTTCGGAGATGGCAATGGCGCCAGCGCGAGAAATCACCACGTCTGCGGCAGCATAGGCGAGGTCCATGCGGCTGATAAACTGGTGAACTTTAACCCATTCGTCTATACCTGCTTTACGAACGGCTTCTTCGGCTTCTTGGAACATCCAACGTCCCGTCTGCCAAATGATTTGTATGTTGTTCTTCTTGAAAAAATCGAGATTGTCCAGAACCATGCGGTTGATACTGCGAGCCCCGAGACTTCCGCCGACAGAAAGGAGGATGGGTCTGGTAGGATCCACTTCGAAATGATTGCAGCCATCCTCGTGCGTAGCCGTCATCTTCTCGATGTCGGCACGCACGGGATTGCCAGTATACACAATCTTATTTTTCGGAAAGAAGCGCTCCATGCCTTCGTATGCAACACATATTGTTGACGCCGATTTTGCAAGCGTTTTGTTTGTAAGGCCGGCGTAGGAGTTTTGCTCTTGAAGGAGAGTGGTGTAACCCAATTGGGCAGCTACTTTTAAAGTGGGTTCACTAGCAAAGCCTCCAACACCAACCACGATATCGGGGTTGAAACTTTGGATAATGCCCTTTACCATGTGCCTGCTCTTCAGTACGCGGTAGGGAAGTTGGAGATTCTTGATTATGTTTTGCAGCGAAAGCTGTCGTTGCAAACCAGCAATGGGCAGACCCTTGATTTCGTACCCTGAAGCGGGTACCTTTTCCATTTCCATACGACCTTCGGCGCCTACAAATAGAATCTGGGCATCGCTATAGCGTGTCTTGATAGCATTTGCTATTGCTACGGCGGGAAAGATGTGGCCGCCGCTGCCACCTCCACTGATGATTGCTTTCATGGGTTATTATTGTTTATATTTCTTGAGCTTTGATTGGGGTTGAGCTGTCGGTAGCACTTTTCGCTGCCGTTGGATTGGCCGATTCATTGAGTATGCTATCGGCATTTTTCTTATTGAGGTATTCAGTTTTTTTGTTGTCGAATGCTACCGACTGGATTATTCCCAAGCCGATTGCAAGGAAAAGAAATGATGAGCCGCCGTAGCTGATGAAAGGAAGTGTTTGTCCGGTAACGGGCATGACCCCTACGGCAACAAACATATTGATGATGGCTTGCAAATAAATAAGTGTGCTGATGCCTGCTACGCATAATCTGCCAAATTGGCCTTTGCATTTCATCACAATTCGCATGCAGCGAAAATAAAAAAGAGCATAGAGTATGAAAATACCAATGGCCCAAATGAGTCCGTGTTCTTCGATGATGATGGCGAAGATGAAATCGTTGTGTGCCTGCGTCATCAGTCTGCCGTGGATGGTGGTGCCGAAACCGGTACCCCAAAAACCACCTCGAGCAATGGCCATACGGGCCATGTTCTCTTGAGTGAGCTCGTCGGGGTTCGGGTTGATCCATGCCTGCAAGCGGTGTCCCCAGGTAGAAGATCTGGCGAAGTCGACATTGTCACCCATGAAATAGAGGAATGCGAATAAGATGACGAAGAACACAGTGCCACCCAGGAAGCATTTTCGCCATAGTCGTTTGTTTACACCTCCAAAGCCAAGCATGAGAAAGCTGGAAATGATGACGATAATGCTTGTGGATAAGTTTTCGGGAACAATGAAAGCGCTTACAATAATTGCCGGTATTAGCAGCCACCAAAAAGTCTTAGGGTCGTCATACTGATCTTTGCTGCGAACAATGTTTCGTGCCAATGTCACCATTAACAGTATTTTGGTGAGCTCAGAGGGCTGGATGCTAAATCCAAAAATAGAAATCCAGCGAGTGCCGTTAATGGTTACCCAAATCAGCGGCAGTAACGAAAGCCAAAAAAATATATTGAAGGCTTTAGAAATTATGCGATAGTTGACTCTGGTAAATGCTGCTACAATTAAAATGGCGGCTGTAACAAATAGTACATGCCTTGTAAAGAAGATGCGGATAGGTGAGGAGTGCATGTCTGTGATGGCAGACAGCCCTATCGTGCTGAACACTTCAATCAAAGAAATGCAGCATAGCAAAAGGAATACTACCCAAAGCGCAGTGTCTCCTCGAAATATATGTAATCTCTTCTTCATTAATTATTTACAGTTCGTTTACCTCGTGTCTGTATATTCTGCTGGCCTCCTCGGAAGATGGTCCTTGAGATGTGGCCGGTGAAAAAATCACTTTGGAATTTTCGGCAGCATAGTAGCATGCGTGGTGCACTGCAGCCGAGATGGTATCGAATTCTTTGATGGCAGGAACGCATCCTTCCAGTTGGTTGATGATGTGACTGTTGTCGCTGCCGACGCAGATGAGCATGCTTACCTTTAGCATCACCAAGGCGCGAAGCCTTGTGTAGTCGGCAGTTTTGTCATCGCCAAAGGCAATCCATACGATGTTGCCTTCTGTGTTTTGGAGGGTGTAGTATGTGGCGTTGATGCTCCTTGCAGCTGCGTCGTTGATGAATACTTTGCTGTATATTCGGGCTACATGTTCCATTCGGTTGGAGGTTTCTTCCAGACGGGTAAAGCAACTGCGAATGCTTTGGTCTCGCAATTGACGTAACTTTGCAGAATCGATGGATGCCAAGCCGCCATGTACGCGGTCGCGGCCTTGTTTTGCTAATAGTTCTATGCTCATGTTTCTAAAGGTGTATTTCTTGTTTTGCTTAGATGTTGTTTGACGGGGTGCTGTTTTCCGTGTTAATGTGTGCTTATTAAGATGTATATAACAGAACGTGTGCTTATCTGAGTTTGAGTGTGACGATGCTGATTATGGCCAACAGAATGCCGATAATGATGAATCGTTGCACGATCTTCGGTTCGGCCATACCTTTCTTTTGGTAGTGATGGTGTATGGGAGTCATCAAGAATGGCCTTTTCTCAATTGGGACTGGTTGCCCTATTGGGAGTTTATGCTTGCGACGATAACGCTTGCACCCCCGGGTTTGCCAGATTACAGAAAAATCTTCGACTAGATAAATTCCGCATAGGACGGGTATCAGCAGTTCTTTACGAATCAGTAATGCAAAAACTGCTATTATTCCGCCCAGTGCCAGCGAGCCGGTATCGCCCATAAACATTTCTGCTGGATAGGTGTTGAACCACAGAAAGCCTAGGGTGGCTCCTACGAAAGCGGTGATGAATATGGTAAGTTCGCCAATGTTTGAAAGGTATACGATGTTGAGGTAATTGGCCATGATAATATTGCCAGAAAGCCAGGCCAATATCGCCAATGAGCCGCCAATGATGGCTGCGGTGCTTGTTGCCAGGCCATCGATGCCATCGGTGAGGTTGGCAGCATTTGATACAGCCGTAACCACGAAAATGGCCACGAGTACGTATACAACCCATACCCAATTGGCAGTCCAACTGCCCATCCAACTGATCAGCCAAGCATAGTCAAACATATTTCCTTTGACAAAAGGAATGGTTGTTTTGGTTGATGCAATTTCTGGATGAAACGATAGCAGAAGTCCTACGCCTAAGCCCAGCAGTACCTGGCCCATAACTTTAAACTTCCCCGGGAGGCCTTCTTTGTCTTTTTTGAATACTTTGATATAGTCGTCGATAAATCCGATTATTCCGAGCCAGATGGTGGATACTAGCATGGTGACAACATAGATGTTGTCCAACTTGGCAAATAGGAGCGTGGGGATGATGATGGCTGCCAAAATCAGCAGGCCGCCCATTGTGGGAGTGCCTTCTTTCTCTTTTTGGCCTGTCAGTCCCAAGCTACGCACCGTCTCGCCAATAGATTTTCGGCGAATATAGCGCATAAATGGTTTCCCTAATACCAACATAATCAGCAATGACGTGATAGCAGCCATCGATGCTCGGAACGAGATGTACTGAAATACACCTGCACCAGGGAAATCGAATGTTTTGTCCAGCCAGTCGAAAAGGTAATATAGCATATTATATTGTTTTATTCAACTAATTATTATTCATTACTATTTTAAGCGTGCCTATTTAAGGAGTGCCTCCAACTCTTCAACATCATCGAAGTGGTGTTTTACTCCATTGATGTCTTGATATTTTTCGTGTCCCTTTCCTGCCACCAGAATGATGTCTCCTGAACGTGCCATCAAAACAGCGGTGCGTATGGCCTGTCTACGATCGGTGATGCGTACTACCTGGCATTTCTGTTCATCGGTAAGGCCTGCTTCCATATCGTCGAGGATTTTTTCAGGGTCTTCGGTACGTGGGTTGTCCGAGGTGAGTATCAACCGGTCGCTCATGTTGCATGCAATCTTGGCCATTTCGGGGCGTTTGCTTGTGTCGCGGTCGCCTCCACAACCGGCTACAGTATATAGCATTTGGCTGGGCTGGCGGATGTCGTTGATGGTAGAGATTACGTTCTCCAACGCATCTGGCGTGTGTGCGTAGTCAACAATGGCGGTAATGCCTTTGCCGGATACGTATTGAAAGCGACCTTCGGCAGCTCCAAGTGTGCTCAGCAGGCGTAGAGATTCTGCTGAGTCGATTCCGCAGAGTACAGCGGCAGCATAGATGGCTGTAAGGTTATAGGCATTGAATCGGCCTACGAGTCGTGTCCACACCTCCTGTCCGTTGATTTCCAGTTGCAATCCTTGGAAGGTGTCTTCGATAATCTTGCATCGGAAGTCTGCCATCTTTACCAAACTGTATGTTTGGATATTTGCTTTGCAATTTTGAACCATCACCATGCCATTCCTATCATCGAGATTGGTTAAAGCAAATGCCTTTGCGGGCAGATTGTCGAAGAACATCTTCTTGGCAGCGATGTAGTTTGCCATCGTTTTGTGAAAGTCCAGATGGTCGTGTGTGATGTTGCTGAAGATGCCGCCGGCAAAGGTGAGTCCGGCAATACGATTTTGTACTATCGAATGGCTGCTCACTTCCATAAAGGCATATTGGCAGCCGGCATCTACCATTTGGCGAAGCAAACTGTTTAACGCCAAGGCATCCGGTGTAGTATGGGTGGCGGGTATTTCGGTTTCGTCGATTTTGTTTACAATAGTAGAAATCAGGCCAGTGTGGTAGCCGTGTTCGCGGAACATGCGGTGTAGTAATGTCACCGTGGTAGTTTTGCCGTTGGTGCCGGTAATACCTACCAGTATTAATTGGCTTGAAGGGTGCCCGTAGAAGTTGTTGGCTATGATGCCTAAGGCATAATCGCTATTTTCAACAAGCACATAAGCAACGCCGTCTTTAATCTTGTTGGGCATTCGCTGGCACACAATAGCAACGGCCCCCGACTCGATGGTGGCGTCAATAAAGTTGTGCCCGTTAACCTTGGTTCCTTCTTGGGCAACAAAGCAACTGCCTGCTTCGGCTTTGCGCGAGTCGAAACAGATGGATGTAACCTCAGGGTCGATGGTTACCGGTTGAAGGATATTAATACCTTTTATTATTTCTGACAGCTTCATGGACTGTTGTTCTTTTATTCTATATATTATTTAATGCCTAATTCAAGTGT
>JAGHRY010000001.1 GCA_018066145.1 Candidatus Colimorpha merdihippi
CAACAAAATGCGCGAAATTGGTTTTGATAGACAGAATATAAAAAATAATTATTAACAAATTTTATAAAGTAATTTCAACTATGGCAGAACAGAAATTCCGTATCGAGAGCGATCTTCTCGGTGAGAAACAGGTCCCTGCAGAGGCCTATTATGGTGTACAGACTCAGCGCGCTATTGAGAACTTTGTTATCTCTGGCCGCAAACTCAGTGATTACCCCAATTTTGTAAAAGGTCTTGCTATCACCAAGAAGGCTGCCGCTATCGCTAACGGTCAGGTCAACATGATTACCAAGGAGCAGAGCGAAGCTATCCAGTTCGCTTGCGACGAGATTCTTGCTGGCAAGTACATCGACCAGTTCCCCGTTGATATGGTACAGGGTGGTGCAGGTACTTCTACCAACATGAATGCCAACGAGGTTATCGCTAACATCGCTCTGGAGCACATGGGCTTCCAGAAGGGTGAGTATCTCAAGGGCTGCATGCCCAATGATACCGTTAACGGCAGCCAGTCTACCAACGACGCTTATCCTTGCGCAATCCACATGGGCCTTTATCTCGAGCACCTCGAGTTCATGGGTCACCTCGAACTCCTCGCTAAGAGCCTCGAGAAGAAAGCTGAAGAATTCAAGAGCATCATCAAGATGGGTCGTACCCAGCTCCAGGATGCAGTTCCTATGACCCTCGGTCAGACTTTCAGCGGTTTCGCAGCTGCTATCCGTCTTGAGATGGAGAACCTCGACCACGCTGCTCAGGAGTTCCTGACTCACAACATGGGCGCTACCGCTATCGGTACTGGTATCTGCGCTTTCCCCGGCTACAGCAAGCTCTGTGACGAGGCTCTGCGCAAAGTTACCGGTTGGAATGTGAAGCTGGCTGGCAACCTCATCGAGGCTACTAGCTCCACCGCTTGCCTCGTGCAGTACAGCGGCGCTATGAAGCGTTTCAGCCTCCGTCTGAACAAGATCTGCAACGACCTCCGTCTCATGGGTTCTGGTCCTCGTTGCGGTCTCGCTGAGCTCCACCTCCCCGAGATGCAGCCCGGTTCCTCCATCATGCCCGGTAAGGTTAACCCCGTTATCCCCGAGGTTATGAACCAGATCAACTATAAGGTTATCGGTAACGACACTTGCGTTGCTATGGGTTGCGACAATGCACAGCTCGAACTCAACGTTATGGAGCCCGTTATGACCTACGCTTGCTTCGAGAGCGTTCACCTGCTGATGAACGGTGTTGACACCCTCCGCACCCGCTGCATCGACGGTATCGTTGCTAACGAGGCTCGCTGCAAAGAGCTCGTTGAGAACTCCATCGGTATCGTTACCATGCTCAACCCCTACATCGGTTACAAACAGAGCACCAAGGTTGCTAAAGAGGCTCTCGAGACCGGTCGCGGCGTTAAGGAACTCGTTCTTGAGCACGGCTACCTCACCGTTGAGCAGTATGAGAAGATCATGCAGCCCGAAAACATGCTCGAGCCCGTCTTCGTTGAAGGCGTTCCTCTGAACCACTAATCGAAATTTGGAGTTAGGAATTGTGATTTGTAAGTGGGCTCATGCGGCTCACCGGCTCTTGGCCCACTTATAATTGACAATTCAGAATTCATAAAATTCAATAAATTCCATCCAGGTTCCAACCTGGCAGTGCCCTCTTTCGCGAGGATTCTGCCAGTTGGAACTTGGATTTGGTAACATAAACTAACAACTAACAACCTCTATGGCAAATATAATTAATATTAAAAAAGGCCTTGACTTGCCGATAGATGGCGCTGCTGAACTCCGCACTACGGATGTACGCAGCATCGCTACCTATGCTGTGAAGCCTACCGACTATGTGGGACTCGTGCCCCGCATGAAGGTGGCTGAGGGCGACGTGGTGGCTGCAGGCGATGTGCTCTTCTGCGATAAGAAAGACGAGCGCATACGTTTCTGTGCTCCCGTGGCTGGTCGCGTTAAGGCTGTTGTAAGAGGCGAAAAACGCCTCCTGCTGGCTGTGGTGGTGGAGAAGGATGAAAGCGTAGACAAGGCTCCCGCCCCTATGCCCGCCAACCTGAAAGAGCAGATGCTCCAGTGTGGCTTATGGACTATGTTGCGCCAGCGTCCATTCGGCACCGTTGCCAACCCCGACGATAATCCTAAGGCTATCGTGGTAAGCTGCTTCGACAGCGCTCCTTTGGCTCCTTGTTATGACCATGCTTTGGCTGGCCGCGAGGACGATTTCGCCAAGGGCCTCGAAGCTCTTGCTACCTTGACCGACGGCAAACTGCACCTTTGCTTCCGCGCTGGCCAGAAACTGATGGCCAAAGCAGAACAGGTGAAATCGCAGATTGCCAATATGGAAATCCATGTGGTTAACGGACCTCATCCCGCCGGTAATGTGGGAACTCAGATTGCCAAAATCTGCCCCATCAATAAAGGCGAGGTGGTTTGGACCATTAATCCTCAGGATATCGCCACTTTGGGCCATCTGGCAAAGACTGGCGAATATAAGCCCGAGAAGACTATCGCTGTGGCTGGTCCGATGATCAAGAATGCTCACTACTACCGCATTATGGCTGGTGCTTGCGTGAAGACTATTGTCGACGCACAGGCCCTCAACAACGGTTACCCCAGCCAGGACGCTTGCGCTTCGCTGAAGGGCAGCCGTCTGATTAGCGGCAATGTTCTTTCGGGCACCCAGATCGATGCCGATGGTTTTGTAGGCGGCTACGACAGCTTGCTGAGCATCCTCCCCGAAGGCGACTATTACGACTTCATGGGATGGCTGATGCCCGGTTTGAACAAGTATAGTTTCTCTCGTACTTTTATGAGCGGATTCATTCCCCGCTGCATGCACGGCATCTTCGAGAAAATGCCCAAGTGCATCGCTCCTAAGTTTGATACCAATACCCACGGCGAGGTTCGTCCTTTCGTGTTTGCTGGAAACTTCGAGCGCGTGTTCCCCTTCGACATTTACCCCATGGAGCTGATTAAGGCTTGCATGATTGGCGATATGGAGAAACAGGAGAATTTGGGTATCTACGAGGTGGAACCCGAAGATTTCGCTCTGTGTGAATTTATCGATACTTCCAAGACCGATATCCAGCCTGTTATCCGTCAGGCTCTGGAGGTTTTGAGAAAGGAGGCTATGTGATGCAAATGCAATGGTTAAGAAATTACATCGATAAGATCAAACCTACCTTTAGCGAGGGGGGAAAGTTTCCCTGGCTCTCGGCTACTTTTGGTGGTTTTGAGACTTTCGCTTTTACACCCAACAAGGTTACTCGCAAAGGTAGCCATGTTCGTGACGCCGTAGACATGAAGCGTGCAATGATCACCGTGGTGATTGCTTTGCTCCCCGCTTTGCTGTTCGGCATGTGGAATATTGGTTATCAAACATCTAATACCCTCGTGGCTCAGGGTGGCGAGGCCTTCAGCTGGTGGTACTGCTTCTGGTTCGGCCTCGTTCGTATGCTTCCCATGATTGTGGTGAGCTACGTGGTGGGTCTCGGCATTGAGTTTACTTATGCCCAGATTCGCGGCCACGAAGTGTATGAGGGTTTCCTCGTCAGCGGTATCATCATTCCGATGATTGTTCCGGTAACTACTCCTCTGTGGCAACTGGCTTTGGCTGTTGCTTTTGCCGTAATTATTGGCAAAGAGTGTTTCGGCGGCACCGGTATGAATTTCCTGAATCCGGCTTTGGTTGCCCGCGCATTCCTGTTTTTCAGTTATCCTACTCACATGAGCGGTGATGCCGTTTGGATTGCTGCCGATATGTGGGGTTCTGACGCTTTGACCGGTGCCACCCCCATGGGTCAGCTGGCTACGGGTCTTGCTCCCCAGGCTTCGGCTCTGGATATGCTGATTGGTACCATCCCCGGCTGTACTTGCGAAACCAGTGTGATTGCTATCGCTTTGGGCGCAATCATCCTGCTGGTTAGTGGCATTGCTAGCTGGCGCACCATGCTTTCTGTCTTTGTAGGCGGTGGTTTGATGGGCTTGCTGTTCAATGCTATTGGTGCTAACAGCTATATGCAGCTGCCTTTCTACTATCATTGGCTGATGGGCGGTTTCGCATTCGGCGCTGTGTTTATGGCTACCGACCCCGTTACTTCCGCTCAGACCAACTGTGGTAAATGGATCTATGGTTTCCTGATTGGTGCTTTCGCTGTTCTGCTGCGTGTGATCAATCCGGCATACCCCGAAGGTATGATGTTGAGCATTCTGCTGATGAACTGCTTCGCTCCGCTGATCGACCATTGCATCATTTCACGCAATATCAAGATGCGTCAGCGTCGTGCTGAGGCTGCTAGAAAGGAGGTGAAGGCATGAAGAATTTCAGTAATAAATATATCTTTATCTATTCCGCAGCTTTGGTGGCTGTAGTGGCTGTCATCTTGTCGGTTGTGGCTATGGGATTGAAGGATCGCCAAAATGCTAATGTCCGCAATGAAAAGATGCAGACGCTGCTGGCTGCCATCAATGTCAATTGCTCTAGAGACGAGGCTGCCGATTTGTATAACCAATATTTCGATAGCGAGCTCACTGTGGCTACTGACGGCTCGGTGGTTTCGGTTTACAATGTAAAGGATGGTAAATTGGAAGAGGGCGATGTTCGCGCTTTCGACATTAAGTTGAAGGAGCAGCAGAACCTCGAGAAGGCCGGCCAAAAGGGTGCTTTCCCTGTTTATCTGTTCACTAAAGATGGCCGTAAAGGCTATGTTATCCCTACTCAGGGTAATGGTCTTTGGGGTGCTATCTTCAGCAATATTGCATTGGACGAGGATTTCAACACCATTATCGGTGTTACTTTCAGCCATGAGAGCGAGACTCCTGGTTTGGGTGCTGAGATTACCACCCAGAAATTCCAGGCTCCTTTTGTGGGCAAGCAGATTCTCGATGAGAATGGCCAGGTGATTTCCATCGCTGTGAAGAAGAATGCTGATGCCAACGGCATGCATGAGGTTGACGCCATCACCGGCGGCACCATGACTTCGAACGGCGTGAATGAGATGCTGGCTACCAACTTGATGCGCTATCAGAAATTTATCGATGCCACCCGCACTGCCCCTGCAGCCGAGGAGGCTATGGTAGAAAACGCAATAGAAGAGGAGGTTTCCAATGAGTAAAATGTCAAAAATCTTCACTACTCCGCTGCTGAAGAACAATCCTATTACCGTTCAGGTTTTGGGTATCTGCTCTTGCTTGGCAGTAACGGCACAGCTGAAGCCCGCCTTGGTGATGGCCATTTCGGTTACCGTGGTTGTGGCGCTGGCCAACCTTATTATTTCTTGCCTCAGAAACACCATCCCTCCACGCATCCGTATCATCGTGCAGTTGGTGGTGGTGTCGGCTTTGGTTATTTTGGTCAACCAGGTGTTGATGGCTTTTGTTTATGATGTTAGCAAGCAGCTCTCGGTGTACGTTGGTTTGATTATTACCAACTGTATTGTGATGGGCCGTTTGGAAGCATTTGCTATGAGCCGCAAGCCGATGGAGTCGCTTATGGACGGTATCGGTAATGGTTTGGGCTACGGCATTATCCTGGTAATCCTTGGTTTTGTTCGCGAATTGTTTGGTAGCGGCACCCTCTTTGGATATCCTGTGATGGAAAAACTGGGTCTCTACAAGATCGGTTATGAGAATAATGGTCTCGTTATCATGGCTCCCATGGCGCTGATCCTTGTTGGCGTTATCATCTGGATTCAGCGTACCAAGGATAAAGACCTTTTGGAAGATTAATACACATACCGTTAAAAGATAATAGAAAATAATATGGAATATATAAATATATTTATCAAGTCGATTTTTGTCGACAATATGATTTTCGCATTCTTCCTCGGCATGTGCTCTTATCTTGCTGTTTCGAAGACTGTGAAAACGTCTGCCGGTTTAGGTATTGCAGTAACTTTTGTGCTGCTGATTACTGTTCCCGTCAACTATTTGCTCAATAAGTATGTCCTTCAGCCTGGTGCGCTGCAGTGGATTAGTCCGAGCATGGCCGATGTGGACCTCTCCTTCCTTTCGCTGATTATGTTCATCGCTGTTATTGCAGCTATTGTGCAGATTGTGGAAATGGTTGTTGAGAAATTCTCACCTTCGCTGTATAATTCGCTGGGTATTTTCCTCCCCTTGATTGCTGTGAACTGCGCCGTTATGGGTGGTTCGCTCTTTATGCAGCAGCGCGATTATGCCAATATCGGTGAGGTTTTCAGTTTCTCTTTAGGTAGTGGTATCGGTTGGTTTATTGCCATCGTGGGTATTGCTGCCATTCGCGAGAAATTGCGTTACTCCCACATCCCCCCAGCTCTGAAGGGCGTTGGCATCACTTTCATCATTACTGGTCTTATGGGTCTTGCATTCATGAGCTTTATGGGTATCAAACTTTAAACAACGATTAGAAATGACACAGACTATAGTTACTTCATTAGTTGTCTTCTTGGTGGTCATCCTAATCCTGGTGGCCTTGCTGCTGTTGCTTCGTGCCAAGCTGATGCCCACTGGCAATGTGACCATCACCATCAATGACGACAAAAAGCTTGAGGTGCCCACTGGCAACTCGCTTATTTCAACCCTTTCCGAGCAGAAGATTTTCCTTCCCTCCGCTTGCGGTGGCAAGGGCTCTTGCGGTCAGTGCAAATGTCGCGTGCTTGAGGGAGGCGGTTCCATTCTTCCTACCGAAGTTGGTTTCTTCACCAGAAAACAAATCCAGGACCATTGGCGTTTGGGTTGTCAGGTGAAAGTGAAGGAAGATATGAAAATTGCTGTTCCTTCTTCGATTCTTAGCATTAAGAAGTACGAGTGCACCGTGGTTTCCAACCGCAATGTGGCTACCTTCATCAAGGAATTCAAAGTTCAGCTTCCTGCTGGCGCTCACATGGATTTTGCTCCTGGTTCGTATGCTCAGATTGAGATTCCCAAATTCGATATCAAATATAGCGATTTCGACAAGGATCTTATCACTCCTGAGTATCTGCCTGCATGGGAGCAGTTTAAGATGTTCGACCTCCGTTGCGTGAACCCCGAACCTACCATCCGTGCTTATTCTATGGCTAACTATCCGGCTGAGGGTGATGTGTTTATGCTGACAGTTCGTATTGCTACTCCTCCGTTCAAACCTAGAGAGCAGCATGTTCCCGGCGGCAACAACTTTATGAATGTCAATCCCGGTATTGCATCCAGCTATATCTTCTCGCTGAAACCAGGCGATAAGGTTATCATGTCTGGTCCTTACGGTGATTTCCATATCAAAGAGCATCCCGAAGATATGCCTAACAAGCCTGAGATGATATGGGTTGGCGGTGGCGCCGGTATGGCTCCTCTGCGTGCTCAGATTATGCACATGGCTAAGACCCTCAAATGCACCGATCGCCAGATGCATTATTTCTATGGCGCTCGCGCACTCAACGAGGTGTTCTATCTTGACGATTTCCATCAGATCGAGAAGGATTTCCCCAACTTCCATTTCCATTTGGCTTTGGACCGTCCCGATCCTGCTGCTGATGCTGCTGGTGTTCCTTACACTGCTGGATTCGTCCACAATGTAATGTATGATACATACCTGAAGGATCATCCCGCTCCCGAGGATATCGAGTACTACATGTGCGGTCCCGGACCTATGAGTGCCGCAGTTGTGAAGATGCTTGACAGCCTCGGTGTTCCTGCTGAAATGATCGATTACGATGATTTCGGTGGCGGCGGTAAAAAATAATGCCGTTTTTGGTGGCAGGAGATCTCTCCTGCCACCTATTAATAATGATTAATCAACATAAAAATTTAAATAATGAATTTACCCAAAATCCATTCCATCTCTAAGAAAATCTTTGTAGCCCTCCTGGGTGGCTTTCTGATGATTTTCTTGCTTTTCCATGCTTGTGCCAATTTGTGCATTCTTCGTCATGATGGCGGTGCTTGGTATAGCGCTTTCTGCCATTTCATGGGCACCAACTGGATTGTTAAATGTTTTGAGATTGTTCTCATCGGTAGCCTCCTGCTCCACATTCTTTTGACTGTTTGGCTGTGGTTTACTAACCGCATTGCTCGTGGTAATGATCGTTATCATCAGCCCAGCAAAACCAAAACCCACAAGGGTTCGAAGATTATGATTTGGACCGGTATCCTTATGCTTGTCCTCATCATCGTCCACTTCTGCGATTTCTATTTTGTAAAGATTGGTTTTGTTAAAGGCCAGTACATGGTTAAGACTGAGGAACTAATCGAGAATCAAGAGGTTAGCCAGCTTCTCCAGACTTGCTCTCAGTATGGTATGACTCCTGAAGATTTTATTGCTGCCAACGAACAGCAGATGGCTCAGTATAAAGATCAGATTGACCCTGCTCAGCTGGAAGAGATCAATGCTCAGCTCCAGAAGATGCGCGACGCTGCTCCTATCGCTACCATTATGATGAATGCTCAGAAGGAGAATCGCTTGAGTGAGGATCGCAAGTATATCCAGAAACTCTCTGTTGAAGAGCGCAACGACATCAATGCAGTATTTGGACGCAACACTGCCGAGCCTGATTTCTATTATATGGCTCGCGAGAAGTTTAAGAATCCTCTGATGGTTATCATTTATCTTATCTTCTTTGTTGTTGTTTGGTTCCACATGCGTCACGCTTTTGCCAGCGTTTTCCAGACTCTCGGATTGAACAATTACAAGTATAACAAAGCTATCGAGATTGCTGCCCAGATTTACGCATGGACGGTTTGCTTGATTTTTACTGCTGTTGTAGTATTAGTTTTCATTGGCCTTTAATACTTGATTTTCTAGCAACTCCAATTTGAAGAGTATCTAGTTAAAAATTAAACTTTGTAACATGAATTTAGATTCTAAAATACCCGAAGGTCCTCTCTCTGAAAAATGGACCAATTATAAAGCCCACCAGAAGCTGGTGAATCCGGCCAACAAGCGCAAAATCAATATTATCGTTGTAGGTACCGGCCTTGCTGGCGCATCTGCTGCAGCTAGCCTTGGCGCTATGGGCTTCGACGTTGATATTTTCTGCATCCAGGACTCCCCCCGTCGTGCACACTCCAGCGCAGCTCAGGGTGGTATCAATGCAGCTAAAAACTACCAGAACGATGGTGACTCGGTGTACCGTTTGTTCTACGATACTATTAAGGGTGGCGACTATCGTGCTCGCGAAGCTAATGTGTATCGTCTTGCCGAAGTTAGTAATAATATCATCGACCAGTGCGTTGCTCAAGGTGTTCCTTTTGCTCGCGATTATGGTGGAACTTTGGATAACCGTTCTTTCGGTGGTGCTCAGGTAAGCCGAACCTTCTATGCCCGCGGTCAAACCGGTCAGCAACTTTTGTTGGGTGCTTATAGCGCTCTCAGCCGTGAAATTGCTCGCGGTAGTGTAAAACTGCATGAACGTCATGAGATGATGGACCTCGTTGTTGTTGACGGTCGCGCTCGTGGTATTATTGCACGTAATCTTGTTACCGGCGAACTTGAGCGTTATGCCGCTCATGCTGTTGTTCTTGCAACAGGTGGTTACGGTAATATCTATTACCTGAGCACCAATGCTATGGGTAGCAATGGCTCTGCTGCTTGGGCTTGCCATAAGAAAGGTGCTCTGTTTGCAAATCCTTGCTATGTTCAGATTCACCCCACTTGTATCCCTGTTCACGGCGACTATCAGTCCAAGCTTACTTTGATGAGTGAGTCGTTGCGTAACGATGGCCGTATCTGGGTACCCAAGAAGAAAGAGGATGCCGAAGCTATCCGTGCCAAGAAACTTAAGCCCACTGATATTCCTGAAGAGGATCGCGACTACTATCTGGAACGTCGTTATCCTGCTTTCGGTAACCTTGTTCCTCGTGATGTGGCTAGCCGTGCTGCCAAAGAACGTTGCGATGCGGGTTATGGCGTTGGTACAGGTTTGGCCGTATATTTGGATTTTGCTGATGCAATTCAGCGTCTGGGCCGTGATGTGGTTGAGGCTCGTTATGGTAACCTCTTCCAGATGTATGAGAAGATCACCGCAGATAATCCCTACGAAACTCCTATGATGATATACCCCGCTATCCATTACACGATGGGTGGTATTTGGGTTGACTATGAGCTGCAAACCACTATTCCCGGTTTGTTCGCCGCTGGTGAGGCTAACTTCAGTGATCACGGTGCCAACCGTTTGGGAGCATCTGCTCTTATGCAGGGTTTGGCTGACGGTTACTTTGTGCTTCCTTACACCATGCAGAATTACCTCTCCGACCAGATTTATGTTGGCAAGATTTCCAAAGACACTCCTGAATTCGATAAAGCAGAGCAGGATGTTCGCGATCGCATCGCCAGCCTCATGAATATCGGCCAGAATGCTTCCGAAAAACATACCGTTGACTATTTCCACAAAGCTCTTGGCCACATTATGTGGGAGTACGTTGGTATGGCTCGCAATGTCGAGAGCCTCAATACTGCTAAAAAAGAGATTGCTGCTCTTGAAGCTCGCTTCTATAAAGAAGTTTCGGTACCTGGTAAAGCTGAGGAGTTCAACCCCGAACTCGAGAAGTGCTATCGTTTGGCCGACTATTTCGAACTGGCTCGTCTGATGGTAACCGACGCAATGCATCGCGAAGAAAGTTGCGGCGGTCATTTCCGTACCGAGCATCAGACTGAGGACGGCGAAACCCAGCGCGACGACCAAAACTTCATGTATGTTGGTGCCTGGGAGTACCAGGGCCACGACGTGGAGGAGGTAATGAGCAAGGAAGACCTCAAATACGAATATATCACCATCGCTAAACGTAATTATAAATAAGCCATGAATTTCACACTACATATCTGGCGTCAAGAAAATGCCCGCGCAAAGGGCCATTTCGAGACTTACAAAGTTGAAAATATTTCTGCCGAGTGTTCTTTCTTGGAAATGCTCGACATTTTGAACGAGCAGTTGCTCAACGATCACATTACTCACCCCGTATGCTTCGATAATGATTGTCGTGAGGGTATATGCGGTATGTGCGGCCTGTATATCAATGGTCGCCCTCATGGTAATGACGATGGTATCACCACTTGCCAGCTTCATATGCGCAAGTTTAATGATGGTGATGATATCTGGATTGAACCTTGGCGTGCTAAGGCTTTCCCTGTTATTCGTGACCTCGTTGTTGACCGTACTGCTTTCGACAAAATTATCCAGGCTGGCGGTTATGTCAGTACCACTACCGGTGGTGTTCCTGATGCAAATGCTATCCTCATCCCCAAACATAAGGCTGACCAAGCTATGGATGCTGCTGCTTGTATCGGTTGCGGTGCATGTGTCGCAGCATGTAAGAATGCTAGTGCTATGCTTTTCGTAAGCGCTAAAGTTAGCCACCTCGCACTCCTTCCCCAAGGACAGGTTGAGGCAGCAGACCGCGTGAAGAAGATGGTTTGCAAGATGGATGAACTCGGTTTTGGCGCTTGTACCAATACTTATGCTTGCGAAGCTGAGTGTCCTAAACAAATCAAACGTCAGAATATCGCTCGCATGAATCGTCAGTGGATTGCCGCTGCTTTTGGTCGCGATCGTAAAGAAAACTAATTTTTTCAAATAATATATTAGTATTATATAT
>JAGHRY010000056.1 GCA_018066145.1 Candidatus Colimorpha merdihippi
ATCTCTAGCTGCTTCCCACCAGATTATCTTAGGCTTAGTAATTGTAGGCCTGGCAATTTGGCTGTACAGCAGCATGATGAAGCCCGTTAAGTTTGACAACGAGTACACCAAACGTCGCGATGCTTGCGCCGAAAAACTCAAAGCTATCCGTACCCTCGAAGAGGCTTACAAAAACACCTACGGTTGCTATACCGGCAGTTTCGACACCCTCTTCAACCGTCTTATGAACGAAGATAGCCTCCGTGTTGTCAACAAGAAAGTCAACGCTGATGCTATTGCTGCCGCCAAGGCTAAAGACGAATCTTTCGAGGTTGATAACCTTTCCGAAGCCGATCAAATCAAGAATGGTTACAAGATCCTCGTTACCGAGTATGTCAACCCCATAGAAAATCTTCGTGCCAACAATAAACTCAAACTTACCAACGAAGAGATTCTCAAGCTCCGTTATGTTCCTTATCCCGCAGGTTCTAAGAACGAATTCGAACTTCAGGCTGGTTACATCGAAAAGAGCGGCTATAAGATGCCCGTTTTCGAGTGCCTCGTTCAGATGAAGAACCTCCTTGCCGACCTCGACCATCAGCTCGTTATCAATAAACTTGCTGAACTCGAGCAGAACCATCGCTTCTCCGGTTGGAAAGTAGGTGATATGACCCAGGCCATCACTGATGGTAACTTCGAATAAACAATGTTAAATCAAGTCACAACTCTTATCACATCGGATAAAGCAGTGGCCAATAACGAATTAAGATTATCCATTTGCCTCCGGTCAAATGGATTTTCTTTTTCTGTTACCACGCTCGACCAGGTATTGCTCACCTTCGGCGACGTTGATTTCAACCTCACCCTGCCTCTTGGTGAGCAAACCCAGGCCCTCAAAGATTTCTTTGCAAGCCAGGGTATTTCCATTTTTGGTCTCCGCCAGGCTGAGTTAATTGTGCCGTCCGATCATTTTGTGTGGATTCCTCGCCACCTGCACGATGCTGTCCGCAATAGGCAGTATCTGCGTATGGTGTCCAATCCCGATTCCGCACTTGGTGCTTATCATCTTCTTGTGCCTGCGCTTGAGTCTTATATTGTTTTTACGGCACCCACTTCGGTGGTTACAGCCTTCAAATTGGCCATCCCCGGCATCGATGTCCATTGTCAGCATTCTGCTTTAGCTGCAGGCACCATGCTCCAGCGTAGCCGCCTTCATCCCATTGTCATGATGCATGTCCGCGGGTCTAAAGCCGATTTTGCAGCTTTCTACTCGGGCCAACTGCTCCTCAGCACCACTTTTGAAGCTCTCAACGATCAGTCGCGACTCTTTCATGCCATCGATGTGATGAAACGGCTCCATCTCGAAACTCCCGATATGGAATTGGCCATCTCTGGCGATGTCGGACGCGAAATCTTTGCCATCCTTCAACATTATTTCCCAAGCGTATCGCTCTACACAGGCCGCCCAGTCACTTTCGTCAATCCCCAATTCCAAACATTGCCCACCTACCGATATGCATTGCTGCTATCATAGGCTACCAATAATGGTTGAACTAAGTTTGTTGGCCGTTGCCTTTTATAATTAATGAAACAATAAAAAGATAATAATGATTACCCATTTCTGTGATATGATGCCTCCCTTGGCTCTTTGCCCAGCATCCAATCCCCGAAATGAATAGCATCCACCTTAAAAAACAAGCAATAGCATGAGAATAATTGCCGGTTCGTTACGAGGTCGCCGCCTCAATCCTCCTACTACACTTCCCGTACGCCCCACCACCGACCTTGCACGCGAGAGTCTTTTCAACATCCTCAATAATTATGTCGACTACGACGAGTGCACAGTCCTCGACCTTTTTGCCGGCACAGGTGCCGTTTCCATGGAGTTTATCTCGCGTGGTGCCAAAGAGGTTACCTCTATCGATATCAATGCTCAGTGTACCGATTTCATCAAGGCGTCAGCCAAACAATTTGGTGTTGACAATATCCATGTGGTCCGCTCCGATGTTTTTGATCTCCTGAAGCGTGCTTACAAGAAATTCGACATCGTTTTTGCCGATCCCCCATACGCCATCGACAATCTGGCCACTCTGCCCGATTTGGTGTTCGACCAGCAGCTGCTTACCGACGATGGCATCTTCATTCTTGAGCATCCCCGTGAGTATCAGTTCGAAGACCATCCCCATTTCTGGCAGCATCGCAACTATGGCAAAGTCAATTTCACATTCTTTGCCCAAACCCTTTCTTCCGATGAAGAATAATTTTTGATGATAATTAAATAAGTAATGACCATGCTTGATTTTCGCACTTATGCTTTGGCTTACCTTTACTGCTATTTCCCATTGTTCATCATTCGAGTAGCCTTCTGTACTCTTTCTTTACAATGTAATAATAGCTCGTCAATCACAGCCAGTTCATGTC
>JAGHRY010000154.1 GCA_018066145.1 Candidatus Colimorpha merdihippi
GCTCACGACAAGGACTATCGGATTTGTGAGAGCGAAGTCAGCAATCTTTCTCAAAAATATGATCTATAATTTCTTCCGATTAGAACAAATAACACGCTTGGGAATCAACTAATAGTCATGGATTCAAAAAAAATACTTAGTATATAACATATTGATAATCACCCCCCCAAAAAAAACAAGAAAAAAATGTAAACAATAGTATCTAAATAAGAAAAAAATTGTATCTTTGCATTTTGAATTTAGGTGCGAAGCGGCTAAACTAGGCTGGCTCCACTTCGGTCGCCGACCACAGTTCTCCGCCGAACACCAACAAACAGATAATTGAATTTTTAGAGCCTACCTTTATAGAACCCACCTTTACTAAATATGCAGGGCGTTAAAATACTATTTCTCTTTTGTTTTATAACGTTTGTTAATGGAGTTCATGCACAATTTAACATGCAGCAGTATGATAGTATTGTGATTGGTTATAATAATTATTTGAGTGATACATATTACATGTATACTTTCTCTCATGACCAGCTAGAGATTCGCGGAGAAAAGACGTTCTATAAAAGAGTTATTGTTGATTCCTCTAGATGGGAAATGTCATATTCCACAGATGTTCGCAAGGATAATAGATGTGTTCGCCTGTCAGATGCATATACAGATTCTCTGAACGTTCTTGTTAGCGGTTTTAGTCCTTATGTATCGTCACCACCTCATATGTACACAGATGTTACAGAAGAAACAGATAATTTAGTGATTGTTTTTACTGGATATGGTCATTCGGGAATATCTGAATGGAGAATGATTTTGTGCCCTATTTGTGAACATATTCAAATTGTTGATCGCATTGTCAAATGTTTAGAAGGTTTACAGCATTTATAACGTCATGATGGTAACGATAGTGAAAAAATATGATGATATGGGCAAACAGAAGAAAATAATAGGTAATATAGTCTTTACTGTCGAAATACTATTGGTTATTTCCTCAATAATAATATTGATAATGTATATCTAGAACAAACCTTATACGGCAGATTTACATCTAGTTGTAGAAAACTATCAGTGTTTGCAATCAACTAATCATATTTCGAATACGGAATAACATCTACACGTCTTGCACACTGCAAGCAACTCTAAACCACCCACGGCAAGAATTCGTTTTCCGTCGCATCGGATTTGTAATACGATGCTTCCTATTATTAGGATTTTCAATCCGCAGATTAATAATTCAGTCTCACGCGATATTGCTGTATGATTAGTGCGGATTGCAAATCCGACACAACGCATAGTGGGCGGAATATCCCCAGGGACGGACTGAACATCCGTAGGGACTGATGAACGTTTCGAGGTCTCGAAGAAAAGATGCCGAAAGGGGCATTGAAATCACAGAAAAATGACAATTGATTTCATCACTTTTTAATGTGGAATTTATAAACTCACCTTTAGTCTTTGACTACTTGGCTGATGGACCAGACACATCTTGAACTAGGCGTACGCCACGGCCACGGCAACGATAAAGTGAGTGCAGATTTTTGGTGCCCGAGCCAAAGCGGAACACGTATGACGACTGTTTATCGCCATGAGTAGTTGTCCAGTAGAAACCACCCGTAGAGACAAGACCGTTGGGCGAACGATAGCCCACAGCCGGGAGAAACACTGCATTATGCTCCTTCTCCATTGCCTGCCACTCGGCGAGGGTATATGTATGCTGACTCCAAAAATCATCGCGGGCAACAATGGGGTTGTTCTCCTGATTGCGATCAATCACCCAATTTGCATCATTGCTATAAGCTGGTGCGACAATATCACTAGAGGCAAACCCCGGAACTGCCTCTCCCTGAGGCAAGATAATCAAACCCCTAACCGACTGGGTGGAAGATATGTTGATAGTGGCCAATGCCCTAGTACTATAGGTCATCAAATTGGTCCACTCGACCCTAGAAAGTGTACGCCACTGGCCTGGAGTATTGCCGCCGTCGGAGATTGCATTGAATACACCCCAGTCGTAATTGGCCGAAGTGCCCTCCAAATTCTTGTCGGTCTTATTGGTGGAAGGCCCATATCTGAAGGTATTTACTGATCCGCCATGATCGGTATAGCAATTGCTCCAAGGCGCATTATGTATATCGGACAAATCATTATTGTCGTGATAGCCACTAGTGCCCCAAGCATACATGTCAAACCAGTTGTCGAAACCCTCGTGCACATCAACGTTGAGTCCGCCATAAAAGATATACTGCTCCTTGGCAAAACGCCAGTATCCTCGCTGAGCCGGGCCTGATGCCACAGCATGTGTCTCGTTGTTGATTAGAAACTGTAAGTTGCCCTTTGAAAAACGAACATACTTATTGTCCCCCACGCGGAACACACCGGGCAGACGTCCATCGGGGTCGGAAGGAAGTATAACCTCGTTGTCCTCGTTCAGCTCCACATCAACATTTGCCAAACCACGCACAGGCATGCTGCCAGAATGATTTTGCGACTTAAAATAAGAGTAACGGTGGTCGTTGTCGTAGGCATATACAATAACCGTGAATCGAGTTTCTCTTACCGCGGGGATATACATATATAGGCTGATTGTATCACCGCTTGGTATCTCCAGACCTAAGTTGTAAGGATGCTCTGGGCCATAGTACGACAGCTCCAAATTGTCGTTCTTGCCCTCCTCAAATGGGTCGGTAATCGTATAACGGCTGCTATCGGCAGAAAAATCAATCTGGGCATTGCCCCACAGAGCCCTGTTGTTGGACTTTAGCACCAGCTCCTCCAAACGTAGTGGGGAACGCCTCGTATTATTGGTAATATTAATCTTCAACAACGCGCCCATAGGCACAAACTGCAAAGTACCCGTGCGACTATCGAGATATGCGCCCAGCGGAGCCTCCACTATCTGCTTGCCATCGGCGTCGGTCTTATAGGGTTGCTGGTGGGGTATCTTCATACCCCAACTGCCATTTTGAGAAACGAACACATTCTCTGCCGGATAAACAGCCCTGTAGGCATCAGCCACAGCCACTTCCAAATAGTCGCCCTCGGTGCTATGGCGCAAATCAGCCTCACTTTCATTTACCCTAATCATATCACCCACATGCCACTTGGGACTATAGCTGTCCATATAGACTTTGCCACCACCAAAACCATGCATCCTCACACCCAACCTCACGCCATCTTTGTTGCACGAGAATAAGGACAAACTTACAATAACAATACAAGCAATCTTGCAAAAAAAAGTTCTACCCATAATATTAACATCTAACAGAAACCGATACTACCAATCCAAATGAACTGAATTATAATTAGCAATACCACCATTATCTTCCTCGCGATCTAACAAGTGGTGCGGGAAATAATCATTCATCCCAACCGACAGGCGTTGAGTCTGATAATCTGATGAGTTGGTACCGGAACCCGCGAACCCCAATTCTAATTTTACCTCCATAACACTAATCAAAGGAGACACGTACAATTTTTTGTCAGTTTCTATCATAACACTACTTCGGAACTTTTTAGTTCAACAATTTGATTATTAATATTTTAATTAAACATTTTTAACTTTAAA
>JAGHRY010000143.1 GCA_018066145.1 Candidatus Colimorpha merdihippi
ATATAATTGTTTCCATAATTATAAAACCCCAGCCATAGCGGCTGGGGTTTTATTGTAATTATTCAACTTCTATATCGAAGGTAAATAGCGGAACTCGCCTGACGTTTTTTAAAATTCAAGTTTGAAACCTTTTTTCTTTAATTCGTTGTAGCTGTCCTCATTGAAAGAATATAGATGTGCTTCGCGCTTAGCAGTGGGCCAAACAGACTCATCTAATTTAGTAAGAAGGTTGAAATGGAGCATTTTTTTTGCAAAATTGGCTCGATCAAACCGCACATCCAATATTGCCTCATATAATAGCTGCAGTTCTTTCATGGTGAACTTCTTAGGCAGCAATTCGAAACCGATGGGGCGGAAATGGATCTGTTCGCGCAACTTACTCAGCGCCACCCGAAGAATATAATCGTGGTCAAAAGCCAGATGTGGGATATTATCCATAGAAAACCACTGAGCCTTATTGGCATCATCGCCACCCTGCACATCTTGTATTTTGCACAAAGCAAAATGAGCGATGGTGATGACCCTTTCACGAGGGTCGCGAGAAGGATCGGTGAAGGTATAGAACTGCTCCACATACGCTGCCGACAGATTGGTTTCCTCTTTCAATTCACGAAGCGCACATGCTTCTGCAGTTTCGTCGGGCCGAAGGAAGCCGCCAGGGAAAGCCCAACTGCCTTTGAACGGTTCGATGCCGCGTTGGATTAAAAGAACCTTGAGATTGGCACCATCAAAACCAAATATCACACAATCCGTAGCCACAGCCGGATGGGGGTATCTGTATGAAAATGATTGCTCTGTATTCATCATTCAATTTTTTATTCAGCTGCAAAAATACAAACATTCATTCAATAATACAAACAACGGCATCAGTTTTTTCCCACCAACAACTAACAGAACCACCATTCTTTAGGCAGAGCCACATTGGGAAGAGACTTGGCCTGAAGGAACAAAGGGGCCATCACGCTATCGGAATAGCCGGCTGTGCCGCACCCGATTCTAGTAACCCAGAACTTCAAGTGGGGATGTTTTTTTGCATATTCGAAAAACCGATCAATTCCTTTTTTCATATCTTCAAAGCTCAACCCTACTGTGGGGATGGCATAACTCCGCCCCTGAAGTCCTTCGGCCACACCTAAGGAAGCACCGAATTTGCGTACAGCCACCAGAGCGGCATTACCAGAATGAACGCCTTTGACATTGCTGCCAAAAACAAACACCTCGTTGGGATTCAGATGATAGACCTTATCCGGTGTAATCTTCTCCGGACTAAGATTGCTGGGATTTCCTTCATCGAAGTAGCGGCTCTCGACAAACACTTCATTACGACTTACACACTCATTCCAACGCATACGTGCTTCTCGCTCAAGACTGAACATGGTATCGGTTCCTTCATGGGTAGCTTCAAAATGCATTGTAGCGGTAATACCCACTTTAGAAGCCTCGACTTCTACATCCTGATTGGCACCAATGTAAGTAAATAGCCAATCTTGCTTTTTCAAGTTTCCAATTAACTCAAGCAGTTGCCTTCCGGACCATTCGCGAGAATCGTTCTCATAACCATCGGTGATGATGGTCACCAACACTCGGTCGCCGCTTTTGACATAAGGCGCCAATCGGCTAACAGAGATACCAATAGCATCATACAAAGCAGTTGCACCTCGAAGTCTATAGTCGTTCGAAGTAACCACCCTCGCCTTTGAGATATGTTGGTTTTTGAAAACATACTGGAGTCGTTCACCGCCTGAAGCAAAAGAGAGCAGACTCACATACTGGTCGATATCAGAATGTTTTGCCGCTGTAAGCATAATCGTATTAAGTGTTTCGTTGATACCAGACAAAGCCTGTTCGTAAATACTGCTCATCGAGCCCGAAGCATCGACAATAATTAAGTTGTGTACCTTCTTCTTCATAAATTTTACTATGAAAGATTGATACTAATGATTATTATCTTGTGTAAGTTTTACAACTGCAAAAGTACTCACTTTTTTTCGAAATAACAAATAATTGTGTGTATTTCTTACACGAGTATCAGATATAGCAGAATGGTATTTATCAGATACAGCATTGAAATCCAATTAAATACAAAAAGGAAATAAAGACTAAAAAAAGTAGGAAAATCCTTTCGTGAGACAGGAAAAAGGTGACAAAAAACTAAAAAAAAGGAGTATCTGGAGTAAAATTTACCCAATATATAGGGTTTTACTGACCTATTAGATATAAAAAAAATGATATTCAGAAAATTAACATTGAATATCGAAAAACATCAATTCTTCAGAATAAACCTAAAATACTCAATCCCAAAAGATTGTCAAAAAGAATCACTTACATAGAGCCGCTGTTAAATAGCGGAGGGACTCGGCCCGCAATTGACCAAGGTTGGATTCGATAACATCGAAATCTGCAGTAGGCATATGCGGCAGAAGTTGGGTGCCAAGTTCGACACAACACGATTGCAAGCCCAACAAGTCCAATACAGAATTCATTCGATCGGCACCCTTGGGCAGCGCAACAAAAAAAGGCTTGTGATATAGAATAGAGAACAAACAACCGTGGTAGGACGAGGTGATTACCATGGAAGCATGTTTAATTAGGGCCATCATGGTATCGGGGCCACAACACGAGAAACGAAATATTTCGTCGGTATTCTGAGGGAAGCCTAAAATTTCGACAACCTTAAGATTGTAACGAGCAGCAAAGTCGTCGACAGCATGTCGATCAAAAGAATTGGATTTGCCCCGGTATAAATGGTAATACAGTAAATAAGGTTCCATAGGAACTTTGACGGAAGTTAAGTCGACAACTCGATCCCATTCATGGGCCGAAAGAAGGAGTACGGGGTCTAAAACAAGACAAGCTTCATGGCCACATTCTTTTTGGACGAAACGAAGCAACTCCTGCTCACGTACAGCGATATGGTTAAGATGCGATATCAGGGTGCTGAAAGTACGGGCATCGGATTCGTTCCGAGGCAGCACATCTATACTGGCAGCATAAGAAAGATGTATATCGGCGTTAGTTCGGCCTGCACCAAAATAAATAGGATTATAGTCCTTCAAAGCGATTTGTTTGCGCCAAATTTGGTCGCTACCATATACGATAGCATCAAAATGGGAGCAAACTGGTTGGCAAAAGGGTATTACATGCTGACATCGAAAGGCATCGAACGACGCTTTTCGACGCATGTGGGGTTTGTAGGTTCGTACAATGCGCTTAATATACTTTTTCTTCTCGTGATAGCTTATCTCTTGAAAATGCTGCCAAGAGAATAACCTATAGATTCTTCGATGATATGCCGGATAGTAATCGAGATACGAAACGTTATGGCCCAGCTGCTGCAATACTATTCGTAAAGCTACAGCCTGCAAAACTGCGCCATAGTTATTGGCCTTATGATATGTTAATATGCCGATATTCATTACTGTCTGACTTCGATTTCCAACTGAAGGTCACTATACAACGTATTCAAAAACTGATGATAGACGTCAAATAGGTCGTGCGCCTCGGGAGAAAGGAACATATATCGATCCCATGACCAAAGATAGGGAACGAACTGTTTTTTCCCAATCAACTTGAGTACAATTTTATATGCCTTTCGCTGTGAGCAATGGAATGTTTTAGATATTCTTTTCTGTAGCCAAAACACCCGCTTGCCTTTGGTGGTAAGCTGAGCACCCAAGAAAGTAGTGCCCAAATTATTAGCCCCGTCAGGCTGTCGTTTCATCCGATACTGGTGATGGCATTCGGCTTTGTCGGCCAGTTCGACAGCATTGCCCGGAATCTTATTTAGGACGATTTGAAGTATGACACCTTTAAGCAATCCTCGTTTCAAATTGGTAGTACGATAATCGGGCTTCAAATCTTCGGGGGAGAACTCCAGAATGCTTCCTGCTTCATCCATAATCGAGAAAGATTGTACTAACGAAAGAACCGAACATCCGCGGCAACCGGCATTGCCATAAACTCCGGCAGCCACTGTGCCAGGGAGATCGCACAAACCCTCGAACCCAGCGTAGCCCTTTTTGACCATTTCGCGCGAGAGGGGTCCAATCGGCACGCCACAGTCACAAACGATAGCATTATCTGTCTCGTACCATTCATTAACATATTTTGTGCAAATGAGATTACGCACATGATAGCTTGGACGGAACAACGTGTTGGAAGCATAGCCAATGGTATCGTAGCGTTCATGGCGTTTTATCAAATCCAGAAGCAACATCTTCAATTCGTTCATCGAAGAGGGATAGAAGAGTTTCTCGATACCTCGAACGGACTCCAACCGGGATTTGTCGGTTTTCACCCAAGAAACCATCTGCGCGGAAACATTGCTATAACCTTTCATAATATAAAATAACGAAGCTATACTGAGATTATTGCCCCATATTGTATTTTTCGAATATCGAGCAAGGGAACAGCAAAAATGATTTTTTTGTACTCATTATGTGAGAAAAAAGATGTATATTTGCAATATGAAAGCAAACGACTATTTTGACATTTTTGAGCGTCAGATTATTGAATATCATAAAACTGACTCTATCGATGCTCCATCATACAACCCCTTTAGAGAAGGTTCTTTCGAACACTTACTGTGGGAGAAAAGTCATATCGACACCGTTCAATGGCATTTGGAAGACCTGATTAGACCTGATGATGTCGACCCCATATATGCCCTCCAGCTGAAGCGCAGAATCGATAAATCGAATCAAAACCGAACCGACCTGGTGGAGCGTATCGATGACTTCTTCCTTCAGCAATTTGCACAAGTTGAACCAGCATCGGATGCCCGCATTAATACCGAAACTCCGGCTTGGGCCATAGACAGACTCTCGATCCTTGCGCTAAAGATATACCACTTCGGCATCGAGGTAAACCGATCAGATGCCTCCCCTGAGCATTACAACAAATGCAAGAGCAAATACGATACCTTGCTAACCCAACGCAGAGACTTGTCGCAAGCCATTGACTACCTGCTGGAAGAGCTGTCGCAAGGTTCCAAAGTAATGAAACTCTACCGCCAGATGAAGATGTATAACGACCCATCGCTCAACCCGATGCTGTACAACAAAAAATAACGATTTGGCATACAGCAAACGCATATTGGTCATTCGGTTATCGGCTCTTGGCGATGTGGCTATACTACAGCCCATCATACGCATGAGAGCCGAATCAAATCCAGATGTACTGTTCCTACTAGCAGCACCACCGCTATTGAAAGCCCTTTTTGACGGCATACCCAACTTGCAGTTTGTACCCACTATCAAGAAGCAGTCTTCATGGCAGCTGTTCAAACAACTGAAAAGCCTGCATCCTGACATAGTGGCCGACATGCACCACGTTAATCGGGTGATTAGGGCATGTTGGCTTTTCAGACTGAACGGGACTCCTGTACACGCTATCAAGAAACATACCCACACACCTATCCCCTCGTGGAAACGATACAACAGAGTGTTTGATCGCTGCGGCCTATCCTCGCCTACAGCCCTCTCCACTTGTGCTACACAATATTGGCAGCCCAAGGAAAATGCAGCAAATATGCGCGTTATCGGAATAGCCCCATTCGCACAGCATCAAGGGAAAATATGGCCGACCTCGCTAATGGAAAAACTGATTGCCACACTCGACCAATCCAACAAATATCGAATCCTACTTTTCGGAAGCAAAAGCGAGGCTGCCACCTTGGAAAAATGGGAATCGGAATTCGCTCATGTCGAATCTCTAGCAGGCAAACATCCTTTTGAAAAAGAGCTGGACATCATTTCCCAATTGGACCTAATGGTTAGCATGGATTCTGCCAACATGCATTTCGCATCGTGCTTGGGGGTGCCGGTAGTGAGCATTTGGGGGGCAACGCATCCCAGCCGAGGGTTTTACGGATGGCGACAGAACCCCAACTGGGCAATACAAGATAATACTTTTAACTGCCGGCCTTGTTCGAAATATGGGAACAAGCCTTGCTCCAAAGGCAACTATCCCTGCTTGCATGCCATCACACCAGAAATGGTATTCGAAAAAATAAAGGATATTTTACAATAAGCATCCCCTTATTCTTATAACCCATTGGCGGAATTGATACTCGAAAACAAAAAAACACTTCCTCCGCCCAAGGGTCAGTCATCCTACGGGGATCCTACGGCGTAGCTTCGATCTATCGAATTGGACAGACCCCGTAGAATCCCCGTAAAATGAGCATTGTTAGGGCAAAAGACGTACTGTTGATTTGAAGTTATTGGGCTTTTGAAGTATGGAGTTCCGCAGCATCCACTTCACCAACTACTAAACCCATAAGCTCAATCAAAAAATCAACAACCATATCTAGAATCTAGAATGGATTTTTTGATGCATTACACAAAACGTCGTTCTAGATTCTAGATTTGGGCATTTTCGAGAAGCTTCAGCACCGCCCCATGTTAGGTCAAATTAGTTGTAATCCTGATATTTGGTACAAAATCCACCTAAAGTACACCGAGACTGATTTTGTGCACATCAATGGCTAGAATGGCTAGAAAATCTAGAATTGATTCTAGATTTTCTAGTTGGATTAATTCCGCCAAAGGGTTCTATAATCAAAAAAAATAAGAACCGTAATTGGAATAATCAAAAAAAACGTTCTTCTTGTTTTCGCTATCAAGAATAATAACAGAACCTTACATCAACGGCAATTCTATACGGAAGGTGCTACCTATTCCGAGTTCACTATCCACACTAATTTTTCCTTTATGGAGAGCAACCACCTGAGACACATAATTCAAACCGATGCCGAAACCCTTCACATCGTGAACGTTGCCGGTAGAGACGCGATAGAATTTTTCAAAAATATGCTTTTGGTCCTCTTTGGCAATACCGATACCATGGTCGGCAACCTCAACTACGGCAAATCCATCCTTTTGATAAGTGGACACCTTAAGATACAACTCGCCAGTAGAATATTTAATAGCATTGTCTATCAAGTTGTGCATCATGTTGGAGATGTGGAGCTCATCGGCAAATAGCGTGCCGTCGATAGGCTGAATATCGGTTTCCAACTGGCCTCGGCGGTTGCTGATAGACAATTGAAAACTTTGCAATGCCGAATCCACCACGCCATTCAGATCAATCTCTTTAGGCGAAATCTGGAATTTTTTGCCCGACATTTTAGCACTTTGCAAAAGTGTTTCAACGAGCACACGCATGCGCCGATTCTCATCGCTGATAATATTCACAAAATTATGCAACGAATTGGCGTCACTGCTGATTGAGGGATCTTTCAGCATTTCACAAGTCAGACCGATGGTGGCAATAGGGGTTTTGATTTCGTGAGTCATATTGTTAATGAAATCGGTCTTCATTTCATCCAATTTACGCTGCGACCAAATCGTACGAATGGAAAAGATAAAAAGAAATGTAATAAGCAGAATCATACACATGCTCAGCAAAGTGTATATCTTTGCATTATCACCCAAGATAATCGAGGATGTTTTGAACGTAAGTACAACGTATAAGTTTTCAACCCCCATCATACCGTGAGTTTTGAAGATATACTTGAAGGGGGTATTTTTCAATTTGACAGAATCAGCCCCCTGGCTGCAATACATCATGGTATCTTTGTCAGATTCCCAAACACCGATAAAGGGCTCCACCTTTTCGGCCCCATTGATTATCAATTCCTCTCGGATTAGCGAATCCAATAAAGGATAATTCAACTTGGTGGGATCGATGCTGTTACCTGCCACGATTTTTTTGTATTTATCGCTAGAATAGCCACTCATGGACAAAAAGCGATTTCGCGCATTTAACAATGTGTTGTATTGCGATAAAGCGGCTTCTTCCGACGGCAGCAGCCGGGCATGCGGTTTTGCATAGGCACTATCTTGAGTGGAGATACCAAAAAGGACCCGATCTTCATCGTAAAACAAATCGCTATTATTACGGATGATTTCCTGCATCTTTTCATTCATTTCGTCGATTCGCCGATACTGCATCAGCTGATAACGCTCTTTTTGCGACATATACTCCTCAACCTTCATCTGGTCGAGCTGCGCAAAAACATCGTCGATAGCATTGTTTACACTAATTGTAAACAAACTCTCGTTCAAACTGGCAGATTTACGCGTTTGGGAGACCTGAATAAGCACAAGACTAATGGCTGCTAACGCAAAGATGGTCGATAATAATATAAGGAATCTACGTTTCATTTCGATAATATATAACAAAATCACTTAACGAATATTTAACGAAAAAATTATTGACAAACTAGATAATTGTAAAAAAAAATGTACCTTTGCATAGCAAAATAAAAAAAGAAACGACATCTAATCAATTATTAATAAAACAAATAGCATTCAAACATCAACATATTAATATTGTAGATATCAATTAATTCTGACTCCATGAAAATTGCAATCATCATAGCTATGGACATCGAGTACCACAGAATGCTCGATCTTCTTGACGGCCATCCCGAAGGCCGTATCGGCAATAATGAAATCATCCTCTCTCAATGCGGTATCGGAAAAGTAAACGCCGCAATTGGCACTATGCGCCTTATTCATGACCACCAGCCAGACTGCATCATCTCCACCGGACTAGCCGGCGGTATTGACGCGAGCTTGAAAGTAATGGACATAGTTGTTGGCAGCCAGACATGCTATCACGACGTATGGTGTGGCGAAGGAAACCAGCCTGGACAAGTGCAGGGTTTGCCGGCACGCTTTGATGCATGTCAGAACCTACTAGCTCCTATAAAGGACTTGGCCAAGAACAATCCACAAGTCCGGACCGGGCTGATATGCACCGGCGACCAATTCATCACCGACAAAACCAAGCAGAATGCCATCAAGGAACAATTTACCGATGCCCTTGCCTGCGAAATGGAGTCTGCAGCCATAGCACACACCTGTCATCTGCTCAATGTGCCGTTCTTAAGCATTCGCGTAATCAGCGATACCCCAGGCAATACCGACAATCACGCCCAACAATGGTCAGATTTCTTGCGTTCAATGGGTGAGCATTCCTTCGAATTCGTCCATCAATACCTTAAGAGCCTCCCCGACAAATTTTAACAACAGAGAGGCAGAAAGTTCAAAACATAAACTGTAGAACTGATTCCCGGATTGACATTATATTTAATACATACAAAATCAATGTTGTAAAGTATCCTATATCGGTTTTTTTTGTATCAGTACA
>JAGHRY010000235.1 GCA_018066145.1 Candidatus Colimorpha merdihippi
TTCTTACTCTTTGAATTTGCAAAAATAATATTTTTTTCTGACATAATCACCTTTTGGAAAAAAAAACTTCCTAATTCGTTTATTACTAATAGTTTTTTATATTATATATCGCTTCTTTCAATACCCATTCGTGCGGCATCAATCCCTGTTGGTGGCACTTTTGCCTAAAAAGGCTTACATCCGCGTGTGGCATGGAGTAAAGGCCTGACGGTAGCAAAAAAAGAAGATGCTCGCATCCAATCGGGTGCGAGCATCTTGTGCAGCAGTTGCTGTTGCAATTATTTGGTAGCGCCAGCTTTGATGGTTTTGCCAGCGGTGCCTTCGTAAGCATAGCCGTAGATGGTGACGGTGGTGGTGGCAGCATCCATTTTCAGCTTCACCCAGCCGTAGTATGTCTGGCCGGCTTTCTTGAAAGTGATGCCTGCATAACCGGTCTTGTTGGCCCAAGTGGTGTAGCCTCCTTCGCTGTAGAGGTCCACGCTGCCGTCCTGGGTGAAATGGCTCGATGCGCCAATCTGGTCGCCTTCGTTCAGGTAGGTCACCTTGTCGTAATCGTAGCCCGAAGCGTCAGGAGTGCTCAAGATGCCTACTCCACCATAGGCTTCCAGCAGGGCAGTGCCGCTATAGGCAGCAATCATCAGTTCGTTGCCTTCGATGCTGAGGCTGCCCTCGCTGTTGATTACCATGGGGCTGTTGAAGTTGTTCACAACGATAGTGGAGGTGGTGCCACCGCCATTGCCGCCGCCGTTGTTGCCGCCATTATTGCCGCCATTGTTATTGTTGCCGGGAGTTGCGGGATCATCTTTTGTGCAGGATGCTAGGGTCATTCCCATTGCCAAGATGGCCATTGCCATCATACGAAAAATGTTTTTCTTCATGTTGTTAGTGTTTGAATAATGTATTGTTATTTAATTGTTTCAAGTTGTATTACATGATTGCGGCAAGCTTCGTGCAATGCCACTTTTCAAACTACAAAAATACGAATTAATTCTTGATAAACAAATATTTTTTTACTAACAGCTCAAAAACACAACGTTCCTCGCATCAGTCTGTGTGCTGATAGGCTAGCGACTAGCGGCAGCATAAATGGGACTCTTTCGTCCTATTTCGGCTCATTCTGCTGCACCCAGATAAGCTTATTGGTGTCGTATCCCCGTGCCTTGGCCTGGTCCAACAGATACTGCTTGTCTATGGGGTCAAGCTGGGGGGTGCGGCTGAGTATCCATAGGTAGTCCTCCGTGCGGCTGCCCACCAAAGCATAGCGGTAATCGTCGGCCAGTTCCATCACATTGTATTCGCTGTAAAACCAAAGGAAAAACGACACCTCCAGCCTGCCGGGCACATTGTCGTCCGGGCGTCGAGCCTTTCCTTCCGACTCCTTGTAGTCGCCGTCCATCGACTCTTTGTATCCTGCATTCACCACCTTAATGGTACCATCATCGTTGATGGAATAGTTGGCGGTGCATCCCACCAGGTCGCGTTCGAAACGATGGTCGAAGCGGGCCACCTCGTACCATTTTCCCGCGAATTTAGCCAAATCCAGGTCGGGCACAGTAGTTGTAACTATGCCGTCTGACGAAGTGCAAGATGCTCCAAGCAGCGGTAGGCAGCACAAAAGCGTTTTACTGATTCTTTTCATAATTGTTTGATTTAAATGGTTTGTTAATTGTTTTTTAGGGTCAGAATCTATCCTGAACCACGCTGCAAAAGTACGTCGATTTCCCCACTCTGCCAAATCGAATTTTTGAATACTTCCATCAGCATCGCCTCCTAAAGCCAATCCCATACTCCATCATTTTTCGTGTTTTGTGCAATAATAGCAGTCGTTGGCCGTTATTTTTTTTATTTTTAAATAATTCAATACGTACATTACTATGAAACACACCTACCGATTTTTTTCAGCCCTTCTGCTTTCGGCAGCTTTAGGATTGGCAATTAGTTGCAAGCCTGCACAGACCGGCACCCCCGATGTTGCCCCCGACACCATGCCCGAACTCAACATTTCTACCATCGGCATTGTCGACTTCGACACCATGACGGAAGATATCCAAACCGAATTCAAGGGAGGCAAGGGCGATGTGGCGTTCCGTATCTTCAAGGACGACCTGAATAAGGTTATGCGCGTCCGCATGACTCCCCATTCCAGCGTCGGCCAGCACAGCCATGTTACCGATAGCGAGATTATTGTGGTGCTTCAAGGCAGCGGCAAGATTGTCTTCGACGGGCAGGAACTCCCCATTCACGAAGGCCAGGTGCACTACTGTCCCAAAGGCCACGGCCACACTATCATCAACGACACCGACCAAGAACTCCACCTCTGCTGTGTTGTTCCACAACAATGATTTAGCGCGAGGAAATAGATAGTTATTCGCAGTATTTACCTGTTGGATGAATTAATTTGTTAATAATTTCTTTCAAAAAAGTTGTGTGTGTCAATAATTTTTCGTATTTTTGTGGTGAAAATCAAGTTATTACAAAAGACTATCGATATGCACAACTTTTATGCAAAGTACGCAAAAATTTTTGACATATGCAAGCGTTTCTCGAAAAATCTCGTCAACGAACTCGGAAATGTTCCCAGAAGAGGTGTCGTGCCCAAGTTTTCGGACCTTGAAGTTATCGCCTTGTCGCTAACAGCCGAATCTCTCAGTATTGACAGCGAGAACTGTCTATTCGTTTGGCTGAATCATCATA
>JAGHRY010000121.1 GCA_018066145.1 Candidatus Colimorpha merdihippi
TAGTTTCTGTCAAATATAGAAAACTAGATTTATTGGAGTGAAATCTTCTAAGTCCATCAGTTTTCAACTGTATTAGAATTATTTCCAGAAAAGAAAAGGTTCCCCAATTGTTTAGAAACGAGGCGTTTGACTTTGGTATATTACATATTTATTTCATGTCTAGGAATCTCATCATGACTTTTCTTGGGAAAATCGATTTGTTCGAAGAATGAAATTAACGATGAAGCGATATATCAATATTATGATAATTCGATTTCCGATTTACCCTTGATTAGCTTTTAACTCAGTATTCCATCCTATTCATTCTTCATAACTCAATTAATACAATTTAGCTGTCTTCAAAGTAGTGAACTTCAAAATGACGAATCGGCAACTTTGTACAGATCGTAATATTCAAACCAATCGGTCCAATAGGACTGGGGTTCTTGCTGGCATTCGAGGGCCCACTCTTCTGGGGTGAAATCATGGCAGAGGCAACTGTCGGAGCAATAGTACTTATAGCCCATGTCGCAGCAGTAACCTTCGTGCATCAGAGCTCCACACTCCGAACATACGCGGAAATCGTTGATTTGTATGCTGTCAAGGATTTCTGGCCAGGCTTGTGTTGCAACAATTCTATCAACCAGGTCTGCCTTGCTCAAATGGTTGTCGGCATTGGGCAATAATACCGATGCTAACTCCCTCAAGCGGGTTTCAGCTACTGTATGGTGCAATAAGGCGGCAAGCATTTCTACAGACTCATTGTGTTGGATTGGGGCTTGTTCCATTTCTTTGTGGTTTTTGATAGATGGTGATAGAAGTTGATAGGGTGGGGGAGGTTATTCGTTTTTTTTATTGTTGGCTAGTTGTTGTTCTAGGGCGGCTATTTGGGCTTGCTGGGCGTGGTAGGATTTTAGGGCGCGTTGCTTTAGCTGCTCGTAGGCCTGTTGGGCTTCGGTTAGCTGCTGCCGCAGCTGGGCATTCTCTTGCTTTAGGTTTTCCATGATTTGGTCTTGGTGGGCGCGGTAGCCGGTACGTGCGGCATACATGCGTTCTTTGATGCCGCCTTCGGTTACGAAACGCGCCTCCAGGGTTTTCAGGTATCGGTTTAGCATGGCATCTACCTGATAGCACAGCGTTAGTGCCATATTGGCAAACTCTTCGCTGTTCCATTGGCTGGCATGGGGCAGGAAGTCGTTGGGGGTGTTGTGCATCTTGGTGAACTTCTGCATTTGGGCAAAGCGGGGATGCGCGGGCAGCCATAGCTGCAGGTTGTGAGTATGGATGAAGTCTTTGTAGTCCTCGCGGAGTTCGTTGTTGCTGGCCCTGGCCACATTGAGCAACTTCAGCTCCATTTCGGTCGAGGTTTTGCCGTCTTCAGAGCCTTCAACGATATTCTGCTTGCACGATCGAGCGGCCTGCACCATTTGGTCGACGGTGCGGTCGCCATATTTCGGGAGGAAACGATCGCAGAAGATGAAGGTGAGCTGATAGAGCGCATCGGATTTTTGGTAGAGCCTCAAATCCTGCCATCGAGTGCCAGCCCGCAATACTTTCGGCAACCCTTGGGGAGGAGTGGTGTTGTCCATGGGGGTCTTTTTTTTATAGTTAATAATAGATTTCGATAGATTTCAATAGATTTCAATAGATTTCAATAGATTTTTATAGATTTCGATAGTTTTCTATTTGTTTCTATTGGGGCTATAGATTTCTATAGATTGCTGAATACAAGCAACAAGCGCAACAGAGTTGACTGGGTTGATTGGATTTGCAGCGTTTGCAAAAATACTACAAATTTTTGAAATGGGGGATATGGATCCTTTTCTTACTCAGTATTTTCCCTTCAGGTGGCGGTGCCCCATTTTCGCTTTGATTCCGTTGATTCTACGGCCATCCTACGGGGTCGGTTTGATATAGGGGACGGAGCAACCCCGTAGGATGGCCGTAGCATGAGGGGGCTAGGAGCGAAGAAAGGAGTAATCTAGAATCTAGAATGACTTTTTGGGGTGTAACTGCATGTTTAGTGCATATATGTTGCGAAAATCCATTCTAGATTCTAGATTTTGTTGTATCTTTGCATGTTTGTAAGCGGTATTAAAACCTTGTTAATGTTTGATTAAATATATGGTTAATAGTGATTTAAATACGAGTAAGCTGTTGCTGGAATATGAGTTGGATTACGAGCAGCTGGAACAGGAATATGAGGTAGAAAACCTAGAATCGATTCTGGATTTTATAGATGAGGATTCTATATTTCCGGTTGTGCGGCACAGGGTGTGGCAGTCGATATTGGACAATCGATATTTGGTGGAAGATGTAGTGACGAAGGAGCCGGAGGGGGATTATCGGGTACGGCATATTTTGCATGCCTTGATTGACACAGAGGAAGGCACTAAGGTGTGCTCGTTTTTGCAGCGTCAGCCTGCTGGCGGCGAGGCGGATTCGGGAGGAATGTCGGCTCTGCTGATGCTGTATTATCCTACGGCGTTGCTCAGTTATTGTCATTATTGCAACAAGGTGTTGGATATGGAATCTGTGGCATCGGTAGTAGGTTCGGCTGTGGGGCCGCAGATGACCTATTGGATTGACGATGCTGGCGAGCGGGTATGCCTTCAGTGCTGCGGCGGGTATTTGTTAGGGGCTGTGCAGATGGGTGGTACCATGGTGATGGAATTCAGCGCTTTTATGCCGGAAGGCAGATTGGCATTGCCGCGGACCCTTTGGCCGGCCGAGGCGACACCCTTTGCCGACCTGATAGGACGCGTGATAAGTCCGAAAGGCAGCATGCAGGGTAAAGTGCTGCGCGCCGACCATGATGAGGTGCTGGAGGCCATATTGGCATTTGTGCGCCCGATGGGTGTGCTGAAAAACCGTCGGGTGAAGCGCAATTGGGAAGACCTATGGGTGTGGCTGCTCGACTTTCCGCAGGTATGGGACTATGTGGCCAAGCCGCTGGGCGGGAAATTGTTCAATGCCAACAGCATAGCCCATATCCTATCGCAAATGAATGAAATGGGAGTTGTGACATTGGGCGTGAAGAGCCATATAGCCAGATTGCAGCCCGAGGCCAACGAGAATTTCCGCACAAATCTCTCTTCGCCCCCTTCAGATCGGGTTCGGGGAGTGGTTCGGGGCTATTTAGCAAAAGTAACGGCCAGCCGCTTGTAAATTTTTTTGCCGCTGAATGATAGCGATTGTGGACTATTGCGCACTCCACAAAAATCCCACAAAGCCGAGGCTGTGTGTATTTTTGCATGGTAATTTTTGAGGGTCGAGCGACCTGAAGAGTTATCGTGGATTCGCAAAAACACACGGAGTAAGGCCCGTGGAATCCATGCAAAGATATATCATATGAAAAATAAATTATTACCTGAAATGCCTCCCGTAATCAGCACTATGGTAGAGGCAGCACCAGAAGAATTCCGTCAAGCAGTAGCGCTGTCGTGCCTGGCGCCCTTGGGCGTGGTGGGCTGTCAGCTGGAGGCCGTCTATCTCGACGGCAATGCCCATACGCCACTATTCCAAATCATACAGAACGACTATGGCGTGGAGGTGCAGCCGAGATACGAAATGGACCTTTCGTATGTGAACAAAAGGCTGGCAGAATGGTGTGCCGAACAGACGGCCTTGGCCAAGAGCCATAACAGCCATACGCGCTGGGTGTTCCACAAACGCTGCGCCGTAATGGGATTCCGTGTCGCAATATTGGTGCACTTCCTTTGGGGAGAATCGGCAGATGAGGCTGTGCGCGGCAACCGAGTGCGTTTTTCGGGCAAGACGGTTGCCACATCAAATGGAATGAAGCGTGTATATGAAAAAATCAAACTTGAATTATCAGTAATGGAGGAATAGATTATGGCAGTATTGAAAAAAGGTATCCCCGTAATCGGAACAGTGGGACAGGTGACTATCAAACATTATACCGACAAAACTGTGGTGTGCCAGAAGATAGGCAAGCGTACCAAGCCCTTGAGCGAGGCACAAATGCGCGACCACTACCGGATGCGCAACACGATGGCTATGTATTCCCGGCTTAAGGGCAGCCTGATGGAGCATTTCGAAGGCTGCCCCCATCTGGGGCAAGCCAGCAACTGGTATGTGCGGCACAATAAGCACCTCAATGTGTCGTACCTCACCAAGCATGAAGTGGATATGGGCGCCTGTGTGGTGGAAGGCCATCAGGTAAGCTTAGGCACGCTGGATGCGGTCAACCACCATTTCACCCCATCGGGCAGACTGGTTACCGATATCCGGCTTGGCCGAGAGATTGACGACGCAACGACGGTAGGAGCGCTGGCAGCAGATATTCTGGACCACAACCCCTCATTTGCACAGGGCGATATGCTGGATTTGGTATACCTGAGCCAGATGATTGCACCCGACGGGATTCCGATGGCAAAATATCATGGTGCCAGTGTGGTGTTGGATACGAATGATGACAGACTGCTGAATGAGCATGCCGGATGGGTGCCTTGGGTGATGGAAGAGGCTGATGGACAGGGCATGCTGGCGCTGGGTGCACCTTTGGGCCGCGATGCCGCATGCTTTGTGCATGTGCGACATAGCCCTAGCGACAGACATCAGGTGTCGCCGCAGCGGCTGATGTGTAGGAATGAGATAGTGGATGATTATCGATGGGAACTGAGAAAGGAACTGCTGATGGAATGCAGCAAAGAATAAACGGCAGGCACCCATAAAGTGCCTGCCGTTGAGTATGCGAGCGAATGTCAGATGCTACTTGAAGGCGTTCTCGGAGAGGCCTTTGCCGCCAATCTTGAGGTCGTCCATGTAGGAAGGAACGTCGCGGCCCAGGTACTTGTCGACATACAGTTTGGCAAGATATTGGCCAAGCATGAAGCCGTGGCCGCGGAGGCCGGTGCAGAGACCCACCTCGGGATCGATGATGTAGCGCGGCTCGGTATAGCGGCCGGCCCATACGGCAAGGAAGCCCACTTCGCGGAGGTTGGGGATCCATTCGGCAAAGACTTCGGCCACAATCTCGAGAAATTCGCGCGAGTTGTACTTGATATTCTGACGGGATTCGTAGCTGTCGCAGTCGGGCGAAGCACAGCCGATAATCTGTCCGGTGTGACCCCATTGCTGGCCGTATACGGCCGAGAAGCCTTTGTAGTGACGGCGGTCGATAATCATATCGAGGGGACCTCCGTTGGGACCCATCATAGGCAGGCGGCGGGTAATGAAAGCCTGGTGCTTGACGGGGTAGAGGCCGGTGTCGAGGTTGAGCTGGTCGATAAACTTCTCGGCGCCCCAGCCCATGGCATTCACGAAATGGTCGCAGGTGTATTCGATAAACTGACCCTCGTGGTTGCGGACGAGAGCAACATAATGGCCGCCCACCTTCTGGATGTGGAGCAGTTCGCAATCCTCGAAATAACGGCCGCCGAACTGGGTGCCGATAGCACGCAGATAGTCAATCACACGGCCTGGAGTGGCCTGCCAGCAGTCGCGGGTGATGAGAGCGTGAGAGTAGGTGTCGCGCGAGTCGTCCCACAACGGCGAAATTTCGCGTTTGAAATCCTTGCGGTCGATCATATAGGCATCGCTCCAAGCGCGGGAAGCATCGAGCGAGCGGTAAGTGGCGTCGTCGTGAACGAGATTTACATAATGGGTGAGGCGGTAGTTGATATTGGTTTGCTTTTGCAGCTCCTTGAAAATCTCGTGGTTGTGGACGGCGATATCGGCGATATCGGGGTTGGAGAAAGCAGGACGGCCGCCGCCGATACAGCGCCAGGTGGCGCCGCGGGAATAGTTAATCATTACGGGATGCTTGCCAGCCTCGGCGAAATAGCGGAAGAGCGAGCTGCCGGCGATACCGCCGCCAGCGATGAGCACCTCGACACTCTCGCGCCGGACATCGTTCATCTTCGGGAACACGAAAACCTCGTGGGCGCGGGGGTTGAAAAGGTCGCCCAAAGTAACCTGGTTGGACAACGGGGCGCGGGGCGTGGCGTCGCCTACGAGCTCGATGCCATAGGAACGAAGAATCTGGCGGGCGCGGGGAATGCAGCGTTTGCCTCGGCAGGGACCCATGCCCAGGCGGGTGATGTGCTTAAGCTCGTCGACAGAAATGGTTTTGCGGTCGCCAAGGACCTCGAGCACGCGGGCGAGACTGATGTCCTCGCAATGGCATACATAAGCCTCGCCGGATTCGGAAGCACACTCGTCCAGCGGATGTAGCTGGAGCGGCTGGGGATAATTCTCGCAAAGGATAAAACCTTTGATATCGGGGTATTGGATGCCCTCGTAAGTGGTGGCCACCTTCACGCGGGCGAGATTGGTTTTATTGGGTTTGCGTATAATCTTCTCGATGGAACCTTCGCCCACCTTGGCGCCATTATTATCGATAAGGAACACCTTGGCACCTTCGGCCACCTCGTATTCGATGGGAAGGAAACAGAGGCCCTTGGCGATATCGTAGCCGAAAATAGCCAGACCGGGGCAGGAGGTGACACATTGCATGCAGCCGATGCACTTGTCGTAATCGACCGTAGGCGTGGAGGAAGTGGTGGGTTTGGTGATGGCCCCTTGAGGGCAGGAGAAGGAGCAGGGATTGCAAGCGAAACCATAGAGGCAGTCGGTTTGGACGAAGGGTTTCAGCTTCATGCGTTCGGGGGTGGGAAGATTGGGTTTCTCGAGCAGGCGAACGGGGTGCTGCTGAGAATCGATATACTGGCGCGAGATATCGAGGTAATCGTCGTAATTATACCTGATGCCGATGGCCTGGGCCACTTCGTAGGCAGCCTGGCGGCCACGGAGAACGGCGCTGGTGCCCTCGCCAATGCGGATGGCATCGCCCACGCCATAAGTATTCTGGCCGAACACCTCGCGGCCCTTGGTGAGCAGCTGGTTGTCGGGAATCAGGCCGGTACAGATATTGATGATATCGATATCGTTGATAACCCGTTCGGTGCCGGGGATGGGTTTGAAATTTTCACACTTGGCTATTACGGCGCCGGTGATGCCTGTACGGTCGGCATTGGGGATGGCGCGCAGGAGGGTGTAGCCCGTCATGATGGGGATGCCGAGGCGGCGGAGTCGGTTGGCCTGGACGGGGAAGCCGCCCTCGCGGGGCATGGCCTCGATGATGGCGCGAATATGGGCGCCAGCCTGCATGCCCTGGTAAGAAGTAAGATAGCCGATATTGCCAGCACCTACGGTGAGGACGCGCTTGCCGAGGAGGGTGTGTTCCTGGTTCATCATCTTTTGGAACACGGCGGCGGTGTACACGCCCGGAACATCGTCGTTTTCGAAAGTAGGCATGAAAGGAACGGCGCCTGTGGCTACCACCAGGTGGTCGGCATCGATATAGGAAATATCGCCCGACTCGATATTCTTGATGGCTACGCGGCGGCCCTCGAGCAGATCCCAAACGGTGCTGTTGAGGAGAATGCCCTCGTGGCTATCGCCAGCCAGGGTGCGGGCGATATCGAAACCGCGCATGCCGCCGAAACGCTTTTCCTTTTCGAAAAAGAAAAACTGGTGGGTTTGCATATTGAACTGGCCGCCGATGCGGGCGTTATTGTCAACCACCAGATTGTTGATACCGAAAGCGTTGAGCTGCTCGCGGCAGGCGAGGCCGGCGGGGCCGGCACCAATAATGGCCACCTGGGTTTTGTAAACCTTCACATCGCGAGGCTTTTGGGGAACGACGTTGGGAATTTCGTTGACGGCAGACTCTATGTGGTGCACTTCATGTACACCATCGACAAGCGTAATACAAATACGGCGTACCTGGCCGTCGACCATCATTTCGCAAGCTCCACACTTGCCGATGCCGCAGTTGAGGCTGCGGTTGCGACCCTGAATGCTGTGGCTGTGGACGGGGAAACCTGCTTGGTGGAGAGCGGCGGCAATGGTGTAGCCTTTGCGACCTTGGACTGGTTGACCGTCATAAATGAATTCTACAATCTCGCTTTGTGGAATGTCGAGGATTGGGTGTTGATCGATTTTGAACATAGTGCAATAAAAATTAAATAAATAGCGTAATTGAATAGGGGTAACAATCAGCGTGCGAAATTACAAATATTTATTTAATTGTGCAAATATTTAACATTTGGCGAGAAAAAAAGTTCAATAATTTGCCGAAATATCGTATCTTTGCAAAAAAAAATTAAAAGATAATTTGTAGGTATAATAATTTAAAAAATACAAATATGAAGGATAAAAT
>JAGHRY010000178.1 GCA_018066145.1 Candidatus Colimorpha merdihippi
ATGTTGGTAATAAATATAAAATATTAATAATCATTAAAATAAACTAATCATTATGCAACCAAAAGGTAACAAGTTCGGCACTCATCGTGTCATCGAGCCCAAGGGCGTACTTCCCCAGCCCGCAAACAAACTGGACAACAACATGGATGTTCTCTACGATAACGAGATCCTCATCGACGTTCAGACCCTCAATATCGACTCCGCTTCTTTTACCGATATCCACAACTATGCTAAAGCTCAGGCAGGCGAAGGCGCTACCGAGGCTCAGATCATGGAAGAGGTTAAGAAAGAGATGCTCCTCAATGTTGAGCTCCAGGGCAAACATCGCAACCGCCGCACCGGTTCTGGCGGTATGCTCCTTGGTAAGGTTGAGAAGATTGGCGACGCTCTGAAGGGCAAGATCGACCTCAAGGAAGGCGACCGCATCGCTACCCTCGTCAGCCTCTCTCTGACTCCTCTCCGCATCGATGAGATCATGGAAATCCGTCCCGAAATCGACCAGGTCGACATCAAGGGTAAAGCTATCCTCTTCGAGAGCGGTATCTACGCTAAGATTCCTACCGACATGCCCGAGAAGCTCGCCCTCTCCGCCCTCGACGTTGCTGGTGCTCCCGCACAGACCGCACGCCTCTGCCAGTATGGCCAGACCGTAGTTATCATGGGTGCCGGTGGTAAGAGCGGTATGCTCTGCGCTTACGAGGCTAAAAAACGCGTTGGCGTTACCGGTAAGGTTATCGGCCTTGCCAACAGCCCCAAGTCCACCCAGCGTATCAAGGATCTCGGTTTCTGCGATGTTGTTGAGAGCGTTGCCGGTAAGACCCCCGTTGAGGTTTACGAACTCGTAGAGAAGCTCACCAATGGCAAGATGGCCGACGTCACCATCAACTGCGTTAACGTTCCCGACCAGGAGATGACCGCTGTCCTCGTTACCAAGGACGATGGTACCGTTTACTTCTTCTCCATGGCTACCAGCTTCACCAAGGCCAGCCTCGGTGCTGAGGGTATCGGCATGGATGTGAACATGATCATGGGTAACGGCTACACCAAGGGTCACGCCGAATTCACCCTCCAGGAACTCCGTGAGAGCCCCGAACTGCGCAAGATTTTTGAAGAACTCTACGCTTAATATCGTTTTGCCGGTTTGCTGATTTTTTGATTCTTTACAGTCATCAAATCAGCAAATCGGTTTATAAACAGAGTAATCAATAATTATTATTATGCAAGTAAATCGTAGAAAAGAGTTGTTCCCCAACGTCACCGACGAGCAGTGGAACGATTGGAAATGGCAGGTGAAAAACCGTATCGAGACTTACGATCAGCTGAGCCAGTATTTCACTTTCGCCCCCGAGGAGGCAGAAGGTATCAAGAAGGCCCTCGCCAAGTTCCGTATGGCCATTACCCCATATTACCTTAGCCTTATCGACCCCAACGATCCTTATGATCCTATCCGTCGCCAGGCTATCCCCCAGGGTGCCGAGTGTAATATCGCCCCTGCCGACCTCGATGATCCTCTGCACGAGGACGAAGACTCCCCCGCTCCCGGCCTTACCCACCGCTACCCGGATCGCGTGCTCTTCCTCATCACTGACATGTGCTCCATGTACTGCCGCCATTGCACCCGCCGTCGTTTCGCTGGCCAGAAAGACGATGAGTCTCCCGCCGAGCGTATCGAAAAGTGCCTGGATTACATCGAGAAGACCCCCGAGGTGCGCGACGTTCTCCTCTCTGGTGGCGACGCTCTTATGGTGTCTGATGAGAAACTCGATTATATCCTTGGCCGTCTCCGCCAGATCCCCCATGTCGAAATCGTACGTCTCGGCAGCCGCACTCCCGTCGTTTGCCCCCAGCGTATCACCGACCATCTGTGCGAGACCCTCAAGAAATACCATCCCCTGTGGATGAACACCCACTTCAACCACCCCAACGAGATGACCCCCGAGGCATCTGCAGCCCTGGCTAAGCTGGCTAATGCCGGTATCCCCCTGGGCAACCAAACCGTGTTGCTGCGTGGCGTGAACGACTGCGTGCATGTGATGAAGAAACTCATGCACACCCTCGTCATGAACCGTGTTCGCCCCTATTACATCTACCAGTGCGACCTCTCTATGGGTCTCGAGCATTTCCGTACCCCTGTCAGCAAGGGTATCGAAATCATCGAAGCTCTCCGTGGCCACACCAGCGGCTACGCTGTGCCCACCTTCGTGGTTGACGCTCCTGGCGGCGGCGGTAAGACCCCCGTCATGCCCAACTACGTTATCTCACAGAGCCCCAATAAGGTTATCCTCCGCAACTTCGAGGGTGTTATCACTACCTACACCGAACCCCGCGAATACCACGAGGATTGCCATTGCGAGGCTTGCGAGGCTCAGCGCCGCATCGACGAGGGCGTAGCTTCCCTCCTCGAAACCGACCGTATGGCTCTCGAACCCAGCCACCTCATGCGTCACATCCGCAATCAGAAGAACAAGTAGTCCCGTATTCTTTATGCGCAAGGCTCTTGCCTTCATATTAATACTCATCACCCTACCGGCATTGCGTGCCCAAGTGGCCGGCATATCTAGTTATTCTGTACTCGATATGCCCTCTTCAGCCCGCATTGCCGGTTTGGGTTTTGATTTTATGTCGGTATATGACGACGATATCGTTCTCACACTCGACAATCCTTCCCTCATCAGCAGTCGCACCAGCAGCCAGCTTTCTGCCGCACTCACTACCCTGTTTACTGGCGTCAAGTTCGGTTCGGTAGCCTATTCGCACAATTTCAAGCATCTGGGTGCTTTTACCTTTGGTCTGCAATTCGATTCCTATGGCAAGTTTGCCGGCTACGACGAAAGCGAGACCCCCATGGGCGACTTTTCTGCTGGCGACTATGTCTTCTCAATCGGCTGGGGCCGCGCCATCGACGACAATGTGCTGATAGGGGCTAATTTCAAGCCCATCTTCTCTCAATACGAAGAGTATTCGGCTTTCGCCTTCGCCATCGACCTGGCTGCCACCTATATTTCCAACGATAAGTCGTTTGCCGCCACCCTGATGGGCCGCAATATCGGTGCCCAGATCATCACTTTCAGCGGCACCACCGAGCGGTTGCCCTACGAGTTGTCGCTGGCAGCATCCTACAAGCTTGCTGATGCCCCGTTCCGTTTGCACTTCATGCTCAACGAGCTCCAGAAATGGAATCTGGCATACGACGATCCGCTGAATCCTACTACCACCACCGACCCCTTCACCGGTGCGGTAACGAAACAGTCGGATTTCTCCCGAATTGTCGATAACCTCTTTCGCCATGTAGGCGTGGGTATCGAGCTGCGTATCAAACAATCGTTCTACGCCACCGTCGGCTATAGCTACCGGCAGATGGTGGAAATGACCGCTGCCGAGAGTTTCAATCTCTCCGGATTCTCCTTTGGTTTCGGATTGGATGTCAAGGGGTTCAAGGTGGCTTATGCCCGCAACAACTACCACTTGTCTCAAGCACCCAATTTTATTTCTGTCACCACCAGTCTCGATCGCTTCTTCCGATAGGTGGCGATTTGTAAGCCCTCGGCCAAAGGCACTGCTGTCTGCGTATGGCATCCCCAGCGCTCACGCCATACCTTATCAAGGCGGGCTCTAATAA
>JAGHRY010000288.1 GCA_018066145.1 Candidatus Colimorpha merdihippi
CATAATAGAATGAAAGAGCAAAACGAAGAGAAAAACCTTGAGGTTAGCGGTATTATCACCAAAACCGAACAGTACATTGAGAAGAACAAAAAGAAGCTCATCACCTGCGCTTGCGTCGTTGTTGGTGTTGCCATTATCGCATTTGCATATGTGAAACTGTATGCTCAACCTCACCAGAAAAGAGCTGCCGAAGAAATGTTTGCAGCCGAGCAATGGTTCAATCAGGGCGACTATGAGAAGGCTCTCAACGGCACCGATGATTTCCTCGGTTTCACCGATGTTATCAGCCAGTACAAATGCACCAAGAGCGGCAACCTGGCAAAATACTATGCCGGCATCTGCCAGCTGAACCTCGGCAACTACTCCGACGCCATCGACCTGCTTAAATCATACAAAGGCAAAGACGTTTTCACCGCTCCCGAAGCACTCATGCTTATTGGCGACTGCTATGCCGAGATGGACAACGCTTCTGAGGCTTGCAACTACTACGAGAAAGCTGCCAAAAAAGCCACTAAAAACTTTGCAGTAGCTCCTGCCGCACTCTGGAAAGCCGGCATGATGCAGCTGAAACTCGAAAAGAAAGATGCCGCCATCAAGTTCTTCCAGCAGATTAAAGACAACTATCCCGAAAGCCCCGAATGGAGCGAAGTTGACAAATACATCTCTTACGCTGAGAACATGTAATCGCTGATTACTACCAAACCATAAAAGCGATTCCATATCAGGAATCGCTTTTTTCTTACACTTCCGTTGAATCTATTAAGGTGAATTCTATAAATTGCTTTCATGTGGTTTGCAGGTGTTCTTTTTATTCATCGGTGCTCTTATCCTCACATTGTTCGGTTCGAGAAGGTTCCGCCGCCGAATGAGGGCACAACAAAGCAAGGATCACCTAAAAATGGTAATGGATTTCATTACTCTCTAAAGTAAATATTATAGTACTCAACGTATATTATATATCAGCCACACCATGGCATAAATAATGATATATTATTTCACAAATACCATTATTTGTAAGCCAATAACTATACCGACCACAAAGTTTTGAATAATCATGAAACGAATACTTATCATACTGTTAAGCATCATCTGCTGGTTCGGGGCCATTTTAGCCGAAGTCTTTTGCGGTTTTTCTATCGCGCTTCTATTCTTCAGCACAAAGGAATTTACTCTTGCCGAACTAGCAGTCACCCTCACCTACCTCGGAATCTTATTCGTCTTTGGCCCCATCATGTACGTTGCAGCCTTCAGATTTTTCTACCGCCAATATCATCCCAGCCATCGAATAGCAAAAAGCCTCATTGCCTTATCTATTATCACATTTGCACTCATCCTGCCCACTTGCTATTTCCTAATTCTAAGCATCTTCGAACTGTCAGGCACATTTCTTCTAGTTCTCAGCCTTATTCTGGCCTTCACCATCCCTATTTCCAGTATAACCACCTGCATATATGTGCTAAAGTGCTCACTGCAACAGCTAAACGAACAGGAAAAACGCCTATTGCCAACCACACACCAATAGTCTATGGACATCTAGAAAAAAGACAAAGAAAGGGTTGCGATGTTAACGCAACCCTTTCTTATTTGTTGTAGGGCAATAGCGCATTAGAATAGCACACTCCCACCCGTGATCGCCTTTATCCAATAGATGCCATAAAGCTATTTAGGGATAATGGCAAGTATGAGACTAATCAATTTTCGATAATCCTTATAACTCTATTATCCTATTTTTTTACGCCAAAGGCAAAGATGGTATGGCTTTCATAAGTCTCACCAGGGTTGAGATAAGCGTTGGACTCTGCCCATTGATTATTGGGGCTATTGGGATACTTCTGTGTTTCCAGGCAGATGGCATGACGCTGACCATAGACCTTGCCATTTTTGCCGGTGATGCTGCCATCGAGGAAATTGCCTGTATACACCTGCATGCCAGGCTCGCTAGTGTATACATCCATCACGATGCCGGTAGCAGGGCTCTCGAGAGTTGCACAAGGCTTGGCCATATTGCCTTTGGTATTGAGCACCCAGTTGTGGTCGTAGCCGCTGCCGTTAAGTAGCTGCTGATGGTCTGAGGCAATCTCTTTGCCTACTGCCTTAGGCTGACGGAAATCGAAAGGAGTGCCTGCCACCGGCTCCATCATGCCCTTAGGCAGATAGGTGTCGTCGATGGGGGTATATCGGTCGGCATCGATGGTGAGCAGGTGGTTGAGGATATCTGTATTGCCGTCGCCATTGAGGTTGAAATAGCTATGGTTGGTCATATTGATGACCGTTGGAGCATCAGTAGTGGCGCTATAGTGGATATCCAGCCGGTTATCGTCGGTGAGGGTGTAAGTCATGCGCACGCGCACCTCGCCGGGGAAATTATTATCGCCATCGGGACTAACTAGCACTAAAGTGAGTGTGTTGTCGGTTGCACTTTCAACGCTGAAAAGCTGATACTGCCAGCCGGTAGGACCTCCATGCAAGCAATGTCGACCATTGTTTTGGGGCAGCTGATAGCTTTTGCCTTCCACCACAATCTTGCCGTCGCCCAAGCGGTTAGCATAGCGGCCGATAGCGGCGCCGAAATCGGTTTGATGATTCTCACGGCGGTAATCTTCAACATTATCGAAACCCAGGACTACATCCTGCATTTCGCCATTGCGGTCGGGAACAAGAAGCGAGATGATGCGGCCGCCATAATTGGTAATGCGGGCCGTCATCCCATGACGATTGGTAAGAGTAAAAATTTCCATATCTTGTTTGTTATTTATTAACGCTATAACTTCTTGGTTGGCACGACGCACACGCTCGGCATCCATTTTCAGCTCGCGGCGGTCGTAGGTGAGGAAACCATTCACCTCGCCCTCCACATCGGTGGTCTGGGTGTATACGGCAGCGCTATAGCCTTTGTGCACATAATCCTTCAGTTGCTCGGCATATTTCACATACTCAGCCGTTACCTCATCCTTGTTCTGGAACTTCACATAGCCCCAGTTCTTGTCCTCATTCCACAGATGGCCCTTCAAAGGCAAGCCAATTCCGCCATACTCGCCAAGCACATTCACACGGCCGGGATCGCTCAAAAACATAGCGGGATGAGGATAGTGATGATGGTCGAAGATATCGCCGCAAGCTCGGTGGTTGCCGCCGCTGGCGGGGTTGACCAATCGGGTGGGATCCTGGGCCTTGGTCCATGCCACCACCTTGTCGGTTTGGAACTGGCCCCAGCCTTCGTTAAAGGGGACCCACACCACCACGCAAGGATGCTGGCTGCATTGGTGCACAATCTCGCCCCACTCGTGGTAATAGTTCTGGATGGAGGCATCGGTACGGGCACGATCCACTCCCCCGTTGTAGGTATATGGCTCCCAATGTCCGCCGGCATCGCCATTGGGCATATCCTGCCAAACCAGCAGTCCCAAACTGTCGCACATATAGTACCAGCGGTCGGGCTCCACCTTCACATGCTTGCGCACCATATTGTAGCCCAATTGCTTGGTAACCTGCAAATCGTACAGCATTGCCTCGTCGGTAGGAGCGGTATAGAGCCCATCGGGGAACCAGCCCTGATCAAGGGGACCGTAATGGAAATAGTTGCGGCCGTTGAGCTGCATACGCATGAATCCTTCATCCCAATCGCGGGCGGCGCTGATGGTGCGCATAGCGGCATATGAGTTCACCTCGTCCAATAGGCGTCCCTCTTTTTTGATACGAATCTTTAGCTTATATAAATAAGGATTTTCGGGACTCCAGAAATGGGCACCCTCGACATGCAGGCGCAACGTGCCGTTGGGCATGCCTTTGGCCTGGGCCACCACCTTGCCCGACTTATCCATCATCTTCACTTCGGCTATTCCATCGTTGCCGGAACTTTGGAGAGTCAGCTCCATAGTGCTGCGTTTGAGGTCGGTAGCAGTGGCAATATGGGTGAGGTGCAGCGACGCTACAGGCTCGAGCCAAACGCTCTGCCAAATGCCGCTGACTGCCGTATACCAGATGCCGCCGGGAGACTGGGTCTGCTTGCCTACAGCCTGATGGCCTTTGTTGGTAGGGTCATACACGCGCACCACCAGCTTCTGCGGCCCTTTGGCATTGAGGTATGGGGTGATATCGAAAGCAAAGGCGGTATAGCCGCCAGTATGGTTGCCAATATGGATATCGTTGACAAACACATCGGCCTGCCAGTCGACGGCGCCAAAATTAAGCATCACATTTTTCCCCTTCCATGCGGCGGGAATGGTAAACTCGCGATGGTACCACAACTCCTGTTTCTCGGTGAGGGGTTTCTGCACTCCCGACAGCTGCGATTCAACACAAAAAGGAACCGTAATCTTGCCATCCCAATCGGCCGGTTCAACACAGCCTTTACTCAAAATGGCATAATCCCACTGGCCGTTGAGGCTGAGCCACTGAACGCGCTGGAGTATGGGGCGCGGATATTCGGGGTGAGGCGAATTGGGGTCGACTTTTTCGGCCCACGGGGTTTTGAGCGTCTGTGCCGCAGCAAAGGCCATTCCTATCAGCAGCAGACAGATAAAGGATAATTGTTTTTTCATGTTTAAGGTATTAGTAAGCGACAACCACTTTGTTCAAAAGCGAAAATTATTCATGTAAAGCAAAAGCGCATTTAGGCCTTACAAAATTTCGGCCAGCTGCCTTACTGCAGCTGCCACCAAATCGTCGCACGAGTGCCCGGCGCCCTGAAGCGCCAGCAATTGCGGACAGCCAAGCTCGCCTTGCTCCTGTGCAAACTGGTTGGCCAACCCCTTGAACATCATCGTCTGGCCTAGCAGGCCGCACACGATGGCCATACCTGTAACACAGCCACAAGTTTGCTTGGTACCCGACATGCCGCGGGCAAAGGGTTGCGCAAGATTGGCAGCCGACTGCGAATCGATAGGCAGCAAATCGGCAAAGGTAAGTACTACAGCCTGGCAGCATCCGCAGCCTTGGGCCCTGAGTTGCATTGCTCGCGCAACGCGCTGTTCCACATTCTCCATGTAATTTTTATCTTATATATTAATTAATGTAG
>JAGHRY010000071.1 GCA_018066145.1 Candidatus Colimorpha merdihippi
TTGCCTCATGTTTGCGCACTTCGGTTTCCCAAAACCTCAATACTTTCCAGCCCATTTCCATCAGGCGGGCATTCACTTTCGAATCGCGACTAATGTTGTTCTCAATCTTTGGCCACCAATAATCACGGCGACTTTGAATGCGCAGCTGGGCCGTTTGCAAATCGCGCCCATGCCAGAATTCGCCATCCACAAAAACAGCCACTTTCTGCTTCCGGAAACAGATGTCGGGTTTGCCGGGAACATTGCGAACATTCTTACGATAGCGATAGCCTCTGCGCCACAATTCATTGGCCAGCATTTTTTCGGGCAAGGTGCCTGTTCCGCGATTGCCCTGCATGCACCGCCTGCGTTGCTCGGGTGTAAGCCTATCGGTCATTTTCTTTCGAAACGGGGTTGGGATAGTAAACGCCTCATCATTAATAGCCTTTTGAAGTACAGCATATCATTACCCTTCAAATTTGCTATCTATTACGATAATAAATAGCAATACGGCATTGATGTAGCTGATTGCTGAATTGTTCATTCAGCTGCTGCTGGATCGTCGAAGCTTTTTCTCTGATATACACATGCTGTTCCTGATTGTCCGATTGGCAATAGTTGTTAACTATCATCGTGCAGCGCCTGCGGAGTTCAGAATCGATATCATAATTATATGTTTCGTTTTCAATGCATTGAGCAATCTCTTTGCGATACAGCTGGGTGAATTTCTCCGATATTTCTTGCAGTACATCTGCTGTGTTAGGCATTTCTATTTTTGCTTCTATTGTGGGTTCGAGCGAGCTAATAATAGCATTCGTAGCGCCTTGTTGATCAACAGTAATGGTGTCATACACCACTACAGGCGTTGGCGATGGCGGTTCGGGCACAGGTTTGGAACTCATATCAATGATTATTCCCAATCCCAATAAAAATAGCAAAGCGAATAAAACACCCCAGGGCATCCCATGCCAGAGCAGATACCTTTTTCTCAAACTATTGACGGTCTGCACCCTTTTTGATGGTTGCGTTTTTTTGCAATGGGCGCGAAGCAGGTGATAACGATACGGAAACAAGTCGCCCATCAAACATCCCAAAGCATAGATATCGGTACGGTTGTCGAAAGTAGCATCTCGAACCATTTGTTCGGGAGCCATGTATCCTCTGGTGCCGCCGCTTTGCTTCAGCATCAGATAGTTGTCATTATTCGACAAACCGAAATCAATCAGCTTCACGTTCTCACCCTTGTTGGTAATCATGATGTTGCTGGGCTTGATATCGCAATGGGTCACCTGTTTCGCGTGGCAGTAAGCAATACCTTCCAAGATTGAGAGAAACACTTCATGCCGCTTAGAACGTGAGGGATGTGTGGTCAACCATTCCCGAAGATTGCAGCCATCGATATACTCCATTACAATACATTTGCCAGCAACCGCGTCGTCGACCATTCCATAAGTTTGAACCACATGCTCGTGGCGCAGACTCTTTCCAAGGCGGTACTCTTTGAGCATCTGCAGCTCGTATGCGTCCTTATTTCGATATTCGGGTTTTAGTGCTTTTAATAGATACCTGCAGCCTTTGTGAGTGGCAGAATAGAGTATATTCACCCTACGACTGGCCAATTCTTTATGGTCAGTAAAAGTCCAGTCTGATTTCATTTCTCCACTGAAAATGAAGCTCGAAGAGGTTGTATACTGCGATTCTTCCATGATGCAAAGATAAGATTTTTTCTTTTATTTGTAAGATTTGTTCTTTTATTTGAAAGAAAATTAGTAATTTTGCATGTGATATTAATAAAAAGTATGACAATAAAACACTTTTTTATTCTTCTAGCAGCCAGCCTTTCGATGAATTTCATACAGGCCCAATCATTCGTCGAAAACATGCCTGGATGCCGACTTCATTGCCGAATCACCGACCAGCAACTCCACCAAGTGGAAGTGGAATCGGTAGTGATTACTGC
>JAGHRY010000044.1 GCA_018066145.1 Candidatus Colimorpha merdihippi
ACTAAATATCATGTACTATGGAAAACAAATTTGAAATGCCCCAGCTGCGTTATGCTGCTGGCGATCTGGCTCCTGTAATCAGCGAGCAAACCATTAATTATCACTATGGAAAGCACTTGCAGGCCTATGTGAACAATTTGAACAATCTGGTGGCTGGCACCGAGTTTGCCCAATCCAGCCTGGAAGAGATTGCTGCCAAAGCCCAGGGCGGCATAGGCAATAATGCCGGCCAGGTGCTGAACCACACTTTGTATTTCGAGCAGTTTGCTCCCAAGCCTGCCGCATCGGCTCCCCAAGGGGCTTTGGCCGAAGCTATTGTGCGCAGCTTTGGATCGTTCGAAGAGATGCAAAAGCAGATGAATGCTGCCGCTTCTACCCTTTTCGGCAGCGGCTGGGCTTGGCTTTGCGCCGATGCCGAGGGTGTGCTGAGCATTCGCCAGATGGCCAATGCCGACACCCCCCTGCGCTACGGATTGCGCCCCCTGCTTACCTTCGATGTGTGGGAGCATGCTTACTATCTTGATTATCAGAATCGCCGCCCTGATTATTTGGCCGCGCTATGGTCCATCATTGATTGGCAGGTGGTGGCAGACCGGCTGAAATAGAGTTTGGCATGTTTAGGAAAGATGATTCCCGTATCTGGCTCTTTGCTGTTTCGGGAATCATCTTTCCGTCTTTTTTTCTTCAATCGTCAGTGTTCGCTGATAGATTGCAATTAGGCAGAAACAGTTCTAATAATAAACAGTTATTTATGCTATGGGTGTAATAGCAAAACAAAGTATCAAAGGGGCTTTGGCCAATTATTTGGGCGTGTTGATAGGCGCGATTACCACGCTCTTTGTGGTCACCGACCTCCTTACCCAGGAGGAAATAGGCCTCACCCGCGTTATTGTGGATGCCGCCATGCTCTTTTCGGGGTTGGCGCAATTGGGCACCAATGCTTCTATCTTGAAATTCTATCCCAGATTCAGAGACCCGCAGAGCCGCGACCATGGCTTTTTTGGCTGGACGTTGCTGCTGCCGCTGGTTGGTTTCGCCCTGCTTTCATTGCTATTCCTCATTTTTAAAGATCGCGTTGTTGGCTATTATTCTGCCAGTTCCCCGTTGCTGGCCAACTATGCCTACCTGCTGTTGCCGCTTACCTTCTTTGCCCTCTATATGACGGTGTTTGAAACCAATGCCAGCGTGCTGCTGCACATTGCCGTGCCAAAGTTTGTGCGCGAAGTGGTGATACGGTTGCTCAATCTGGTGGCTTATCTGCTCTATGGCTTTCGGTTGATTTCGCTCGATGTGTTTGTCATATTGTTCTGCTCATCCTATGCGGTGGCAACAATCATAAACTTTTTTTATCTCATCAGTTTGGGAAAGATAAGTTTTAGACCCGAATGGAAATTTGTCGACAAGAGTCTACTCAAGGAAGTTGTAGTCTATACACTCTTCATCACCGCTGCAGTACTGGCGGGCAATGTCAAGCTCTTCAATTCCATTTTTTTGGCCAAAGAAGGACTCAAGCTGGCCGGCATTTACACGATAGCCTGCTATATTGCCAATGTGATAGAGATACCCTACCGTTCGTTGGGTGCAATTTCCAGTCCGATAATATCGCAAGCGGTGGCGGCTGGCGATATGAGAGAGGTGAATCGGCTGGGCCAGCAGGTCTCGTTGCACCAATTGCTGGTGGCGTGCTTGTTGCTGTTCTTTATATGGATAAATCTGTCGCCCATGTTTGCCATCATACCCAACGGGCAGTCTTATGTATCGGGCATGGGAGTGGTACTTTTTTTAGGTATAGCCAATATCCTCAATTCTACTTTTTGTATAGCCACCAATATTCTTAATTTCTCGAAATACTATGCATGGTCGTTGCTCTTTATATTATTGCTTACGGCTTCGGCTATTTTGCTTAATATGTGGCTGATACCTCGATGGGGGCTGACGGGGACTGCTTGTGCCACCTTGTTTGCTTATATCTTGTATTTTGTTCCTCTGCTGGCAATGATTTGGCGTAAAATGGGAGTGAAGCTTTTTTCGCCCAAGCAGCTTAGCGTGGTGGCCCTCACTTTGGTGCTGTTTGGCCTCAATGTCGTATGGGAGTGTTTGGTCTCGCCCCTCTTTGGCAGCGGATTGCCGGCCGTGCTGCTTCAGGCTGTTGTCCGCACGGTATTGTTTGCTGTTGTCGTGTGGTTTGCGCTGCTGCGCATCCATGTTTCTCCCGAGGTGGATCGACTTTTGGGACGGCTGCGCCCTGGCAGGTAACAAATCACAGCTTTAGGAGAGTTCTATTACATTATCATATTCTATAGAACTCGCTATCCATTAATAGTAAGAATTCTTGTATAATGAGAAAATTCGGTTTGATAGGATGCCCGTTGGGCCACTCGTGGTCCAAGCGTTGGTTCGATGCAATGTTTGCCCAGCAGGGTTTGAACGATTGCTGTTTCAATCTGTATGAATTGCCCAATCTCAATAATTTTCGCCATTGGGTAGAGTCTGAAGAGCTGAGAGGCTTCAGTGTGACCATACCCTACAAGGAACAGATTATCCCTTTCTTGGACGAACTGGATGAGGCTGCCGCCGCTATCGGAGCCGTCAATAGTGTAGCCGTTCGTCAAGGCCGTTTGGTGGGGTATAATACCGATGCACCGGGTTTTGGCCAGACCCTTCGCCCTCACCTCCAGCCATGGCATGAGCGTGCTTTGGTGTTGGGCACGGGGGGTGCCAGTAAGGCGGTGGGTTATGAATTGGGGCGGCTGGGTATTGAGCATCGTTTCGTCTCGCGGAATCCGGGGCAGGAATCAGATGTGATATCCTACGAGCAGGCCTATTGTCAAACGGCTGAGTGCCTGCTTATTGTCAATACCACCCCGGTAGGCATGTACCCTCATATAGAGGCCACTCCATGGCAACGGCCCGACTTGCTTACCGACAAGCACTTGTGCTACGACCTGGTTTATAATCCCGAGCAGACTCAATTCCTCAAAGAAGCCTCGCAGAGCAACGCCCAGGTGGCCAACGGATTGCCCATGCTGCACCTTCAAGCCCAGCTAAGCTGGTCTATTTGGAACGAGAGTTCGGCAGAATGAACCTGCGTATTGGCTGCTATCTCACCAGCAGCACTGATCCCACTATGCTCTTGGCCTCGCCTTGGGGCGTAGTGTAGTGGCACACATACACGTAGGCCGATTGTGGACATTTGACACCCTTCAATGTACCATCCCAAGATTCGTTGATATCGTGGGAATGGAAGAATCGGTCGCCCCATTTGGTGTAGATGTCCAGTTGGTAATCCCTTATGTTGGAGCCGTAGCCGCGGAAACGGTTGTTGCTGGGTTCGTCGGGGGTGAAAATGTTGGGGAAATAGGGTGTGTCAGATAATATGGGAATGATGGCGTATTCAGTGTCGGCGCAGAAATCGTTGTAGGCCACCAGCATCAGATGGACATTGTCGTTCTCCAGTGGCACGAGGTATTGCAGCTGATTGCTAGTCTCGCTTTGTAAAAGGCCGTTGACATACCATTCCCTAATCCATTCGGGACTGCCCAGGTCGGTGGCTGTCAATAGGTTTTGTTGGGCAAAGATGGATTCGGGCTGCACAATAAGCTGGATCTCAACATTGCTAATCGGGAAGAGGTTGAAGGTGTCGAAGGTGGGGCATCTCATCATATGTTCAACTCCCGCAGCCACAGAAAGTCTCAGCGAGTCGGCGGGACTGATGAGCCATTGGGTCAACCCCGAAATTGCGTCTTGCATAGGTGGGTCCTGTGCGAGGATGGTGTCAAACAAATAATATAATGTGTCGCATAGCGCCAACTTGAATCCTTTGTCGGGGCAGCTGATTTGGGGCTCGTCTAGATGTGGGGGGTAGGTCAATGAGGTCAGGTGCATCACCTCCTGGTGGCATGTGCCATACCAGGGATAGTCGCCGGTGAGCGTAAGTGTGTCGTTGTGGAAAGAGTATTGCTGGCCTTGGCATATTGTGTCGAATAAATCGGTGGAAGGGAAGACGATGTCCACCATCTGCCAAGCAGAGTCGATGCACGTTCCCCGAGCCAGTAGGGCGTACTGTGTCACACGGTATAGCCCAGGTTGGCTGTAGTGGTGCGAAGGGTTTCGAAGGTTGGAAGTGAGGCCGTCGCCAAAGTCCCAAATGCAGTTCTCGCAAGGTTCTGATGAGAGGATGGTAAGCTCAGCATCGTGTGCCACGGAGCTGCGGTCGAAGAATTGGACTATGCTAGCGCAGCTGTCGGCATGTTCATAGTCAAAATCGGCCTTGGGGTAGCGTGGGCCGACATTAGTGTGCAAGGTGAATCCGCAAGAGGTGTCGGACAGTAAGTATCGCACGCGGCAGCAGTAATGACCCTCCTGGGAGACCACCAGCGAGTCGACGGTGGAGAGGGTGGTGGAAGGATCATCCTCGCTGTACCATCGATAGGCAAAACCTTTTGGGGCGTAGATTGTATTGGAGTATGAAGATCCGCAAGAGGAGTAGTTGAGGTGTTTCGTGCCACCGTCCAGAACAAAATAGCCATAGCCGTAATGCCCTCCCTGTTTGCAGTCAGAATTTTCTAGTTTCACTTTAATTGTTTGACCGTGCAGGCTGGCCAGATCCACGCCTATAGCCGTCCAGTCCTTCCACACCACATTGCCATCGGAATGGTTCCAGAGGCTTTGGTCGCCCGACACAAAATTGCCGTATAGGCAGTTGCTTATCAGTTGGTCGTTGGTATCGCAGATAGAATAGGTGAATTGGGGATTCATAGAGGCGCTGTGGCCAGGAGCTTCTTCTACCAGGGCATATCGGAGTAAGAGCAGGTCGTAGTTGTTGGTGTCGATATGCAGTGTGTAGGTGATGCTTTCCATTTCGGCTTGGCAATTCCAGTTGCCTAGTCTTACCGAGGCTGGATAACCCTCGGGCACAGTGTGCAGCTGTCCCCCGGTTCGGGGATCGGTCTCTTCGGGGTCGCAATGGATAGTATGGCGCGAGTCCCGCGATAGGTATCCCCAATCCACCCTTTGCTGAATCCATGACTGCCGGTATTGCTTGGTTTGGCATAAGGCCGAAGGTGAATAGATGCTGTAGTCTATAGTGCTTTCAAATGGGTGGCAAAACCCGTTATATTCCATCATTATATACCGAAACTGACCCATGCAAGGCCACACCAGGTAGAAGTACCGGGCAGATTCTACCGCCATATGGTTGTCGGTGGTCCAACGTATTTGGCTGGTTTCAAACTGCCCGTTGGGGTTGTCGCTAGTGACAATGCCATACCAAAACCCCGAGTCGCTGTCCCAGCTCAGATGCAAAAGGGAGTCCGTCAATCCGAGGCTGTCAAGTGCGAAAAAATCGGGGGTTCGGCAGTCTTGAAAAAGCAGATAGCTGCTTGAGTCGCGATAGAAGCAGGGCGACACTAAGTAGCAAAAAATGAACGGCTCCACAGTCATATGGTTGTCAGTGGTCCAACGTATCTGGCTGGAGTCAAACTGCCCGTTGGGGTTGCCGCTAGTGACAATGCCAAACCAAAAACCCGAATCGGTATCCCAACTTAGGTGGCGGAGCCAATTTGGGCCACTGATGCTGTCCGTCACGAAATGTTGCGGCAGCTGGCATTCGGGCATAAACTTATAGTAGCGGTAGTCGCCGGGCCAGCTGGCTCCTGTTGAGTCCTCTATGAGGGTGTCGCTGATGGTATGGTTGCGGGGGTCGATGTGGATAGTTTGGCTGGGACTGCCCTGCACATAAATGGGTACAGCTCTGTCCACAGTGTCATTCCTCGGCCCATACACGATAGCGAAAGAGTTGTCGTGTGACTCAAATATTATCTGCCACTCACGCGAGTAGTTTGAAGTGGAGTCCATACTGCCCCTAAACCATACACCCATTCGGTTTTCGTTGCCATATTGGCGGTACAGTTTGGTCGGCTCTGATGAAAAATCGCGCCATCCCCATATCCCTCCATTGGGTGTCAACCTCATCCCGCCTTCGGCAGTGGGAATATAATTATGCAAAGTGGTGTCGAAAAAATTATGGGCGCCGTAGAAAAAGATCCCTGAGGGGAAGTAGTTGATGTATTGACGATATAGATAGGTGGTGCTCCATAAAGTGCTGTCAACGCCTGTGATAAACGAGTATCCATGGGCCACCATGGGGGTGGGGCGCACCTGAGCCCAGCTGCTTATGGCAGCTAGAATCATCACCAGCAACAATGTTTTAGCCTTTAAGGTATCGAAACCTTTGCGAATGTTGTCTGCTGTTGAATAATGGGCACACTTGTCGGTGGAAAACCCGGTATCCATTCTGTATTTTTTAGACATATAAGTATCTTATATTTAATGGCTTTCATCGCAATTATTCTTGGAAGTGATCACAAACTTCATGAACGATTGAGAATGCAAAGATACGAATTTTTTTTAATTGTGCAAGTTCCTAGGTATGGGGCTTAAAACGAAAAGTACATAGGGGAATGTATATTTTGCCGATTTTCAGTTGGTTATGAAATTGGAGAAAAAAACGGAATGTACATTTTGCTTTAATTTGATTGAATTTTGGTTTAATTTTTGGCGGGTTTGGAGGCCCGCTTTTTTAATTTTGATTTAATCTGGGTTTAATTTAGGTTTAGGGTTGGTTTAATTGGGTTGCAGGATTGGCGCAATGGCTTGTTTTTACGGGCTGTTGCGCCTTTCTTGGTTTGTGGCGGGATGGTTGTAGGGAGGGGCGGGAAAGGGGCGCGTAGGGGTGTTTTATGGGCTGTTTTTGGGGCGGTGGGGGAGGGGAGCGGCGATTGGGTGGCGCAGGGACGGTTTAAAACGAAATGTACATGTTTTTGTTACAATTCTTAACAATGAAAGTGTGTTTCGGCTGTGGGTTGGGTGGGGTGTGGTGGCTGAATATGGGGCGGAATGGGGCGAAAATGGGGAGTTTGAGACCCTTTGTTGCATGGGTGGCAGGGGGTTGGATTTGGGTAAGTGGCTGGTTTGTAGGGTTTTGTTGCGCGGGGTGGGGTGTTTTTGTGTGCGGGGTGGCGGATGTTATTGTTTTTGAGTTTTTTGTGATGTTAGGTCAAGCAGCTGCTGAACGAGCTGGGCGTTGGCGTTGGCGAGGGTGGCGATGGTGCGGTCTTTTTCGTGCAGCTGGGCGAGGAGGTCGGGTGAGGTGGGGGAGGGGATGGGGATGTGGATGTCGTGCCCGGCGAGGGTGTTGTTGTCGCCGATGATGGAGTTGGAGGGTGAGCGATCGATAAGCATTGATCCACGCCCAGTAATGAGCCAATCGAGGTTGATCTCCGTATAAATATTCGATATTTTTTGTAAAGTTTCTACGGATAATCCATTTTTATCCGATAGAAATCTTCTAATAGTACCTTCCGAAACTCCAATTTTTATACTGAATGAATATACATTAAGTCCATAGTAATCAATTATCTGCTTAATTCTCTCTTTCATTTCATTGTAATTTTTATGCGAATTTGTTTGTTTTATTCGAATATTTATTCGTATCTTTGCAATCGATTTAACAAAGTAAAATTCGGTGCAAAAATACGAAAATTTTTGTGAATATAAATAAATAATAGAAAATGAATATGAACAGACAAGGTTAATTGCGGCCCGGTGGGCTGAAGCGGGCGAGGGCGAAGGAGCCCGAGGTGGTGGCTGTGGATTTGGAGTGTTGGGATGGGATGGTGGTGCACATGGAGAATAACGGTGTGGTGACTAACCGGCTGGTGGGTGATGACGGGGAGGCGGTGTGTGTGCTGCAGGGCAGGAGTGCGTTTAGGGGTTTTGTGATGGGGCTGACGGAGCTGCTGAATTATGAGCTGCTGGATGCGTATGATGCGGACTCGAGGTAGCAGGGATTGAAAAGCCTGGGATGGAAGGGGTGAGCGGCGAGAGGCCGCCGCCGGGGGCGAGCCCCGGCACTCCTCGATGGGCCAGGGTGGCCCACGGACCCGACGGAGAAGCTCCGGGGACGGTAACAGGCCCTGCGGAGATGCGCAGGGAACGGTAACAGTAAAAAAAGAAAGGTTTTGATATGAAACGGATTGTTGTAGAGTATGGGGTGGTGAAACGCCTGGTGGAGGAGGGGCTTGGGAGCAAGCCCACGGTGATAGCTGCGTTGCGATGCAGGAGTAATACTTGCAAGGCGCAGCGGATACGTCAGCGCGCGCTGCAGCTGGGCGGTGTGGTGATGGAGGCTGAGCGTGTGAGGATGGGTGTGGAACCTGCAATGGTGGAGGAGTAGGCTATGTATATGCGAGTTGACGGGAAGCAGGTGATTACTAAGGCTGAGTGGCTGGAGGCTGGGCTTACACAGCGTCAGTTCCAATATGACTGCGAGACTGGGTCGCTGACTGTTGTGGGCAGTTATAAGTCGCCGATGATCGTTTTGAGCAGTATCAAGCGTGCGGAGCGTTTGGCGATGATAGTGGCGAAGTTTGGGCCGATGGATCGAGAGGAGGGGGAGCCGCTGCTGGTGGCGCGAGTGGATAGTGAGGCGCGAGCATGGTATGAGGGGTACCGGAAGGAGAACGGGAGTCCGCTGGATGGGCGGCTGATAGAGCAGTACACGAACAGGGCGAGTCTGCTGGGGGCGCTGCAGCGAGGGCTGGAGGCGCAGCGGACGGAGCGTGCGCGCGTGGGGAAGAAGGTGAAGATGGGGGAGTGGTATGCCGAGGCGATGAGGTGGTATGGCGAGCAGCGGGAGGCGATGCCGTGTGCGGAGATAGGGAATGTGAGGAGTTTTGAAAGGGTGTTTAAGGCTTATTGCAGGGAGGGGTATGCGAGTGTGGTGAGCAAGGCGATAGGCAATGATAACAGCCGGAAGGCGAGTGTGAGGACTGAGCGGCTGATAGTGGCGCTGTGGCGGACGAACGGGAAGCCGTTTAAGGAGCGGGTGTGGGAGTTGTATATGGAGTTTGTGAGCGGGGAGCGTGAGTTGTGGGATGAGGAGAGCGGGGAGGTGTTCAGGCCGGATGATTTCCGGCACAAGGGGCGTGCGCTGGAGCTGAGCCAGGCAACGGTGTGGAGCTATATAAGCAAGGCGTTGAACACGGCGGCTGTGTATGCGGACAGGAACGGAAATTTTTTGTATCAGAATACGCTGAGGCCGAAGCATGTGAGGAAGGTTGGGCAGTGGAGCCTGAGCAAGGTGAGCATGGACGATGTGGCGCTGAGCCGGAAGACGAAGGAGGGGAAGTGGGTGTATAAGTATATAGCGGTGGATGTGCTGAGCGGGTACTGGTTCAGGCCGAGCTACCACCTGGGTGCTGCGGACATGGGGCTGGTGATGGAGTGTTTCAGGAATATGTTTTGCGAGCTGGAGGCTCTGGGGCTGCCGACGCCGGGAGAACTGGAGGTGGAGCACCACTTGATGGAGAATGTGGGGTGGCTGAACGAGGTGTTTCCGATGGTGCGGTTTTGCGCGAGTGCGACGGAGAAGCGTGCGGAGCATAATATACGGCAGTTTAAGTATGGAGCGAGCAAGGATGCGGGGCACACTGTTGGGCGCTGGTATGCGAAGCATGAGGCGTACAGGGGCATGCGCATCAAGTCTGAGGGGAACTATACGGTGGCTGTGGCGGAGCAGGCGCAGATAATAGCGGAGGATTTGGAGGATGTGGAGCGCCACAATAATGAGCTGCACCCGAAGCAGAAGCTGTATCCTGGTATGACGCGGAGGGATGTGCTGGTGTATATGGTGAACCGGGAGCTGAAGGGTGTGGAGCCGTGGTATCTGCTGAGGTGGATAGGTAATGTGACGAAGACGAGCATTGTGAATAATAATGTGCTGCAGGTGCAGGGGGAGCGTTTTTGGCTGAAGGATTTTGGGTGCTTGGAACGGCTGAAGCCGAACAGCAAGGGGGTGGAGGCGTACTGGCTGCCGAACGGCGAGGGGAGGATAGAGCGAGCTTTTTTGTGGCAGGGTGACAGGTATATAGGAGAGGCAGAGAATATGGAGCGGTACAGGTATAATGAGTTTGCGATAGAGCGCGGGGCCGCGGATGAGGCGGGGATGAAGGAGCAGATGAAGCGAGTGGCGGTGTATGACAGGATGATCAGGGAGCGGAGGGAGGAGCTGCCGAAGGTGGGCGGGACGCTGCCCCAGGAGGGTGGCGCAGGAGAGCGGGAGCGGTGGGCAGCGGCTGCTGCGGAGGTGGTGACGGTGGAGGCCGGGCAGCCTGAGAACTACGAGGGTGATGAGTGGGAGGATGTGAACTGGGGCGCGAAGGCGCTGGAGAGCCTGTAGGGCCCGGCGGAGAAGCGCCGGGGACAGTGGCTGAAAAGGAATTGAAAATGAACTAAAACGAATACGAACTAAAACTGATTTAAAAATGATTACAAAGGAACTGAAAGAGAAGATCGTGGCCGCGATGGCGGAGGCGAGACCTATGTTTGGGGGCTCGGACGCGAAGTTTGCGAAGTGGCTTGGTGTGAGCGGAGCGCAGTACAGCCGAGTGAAGAACGGGGATGTGGAGCAGGTGCTGAGCGAGACGGCGTGGATATCGATAGCGCGCCAGCTGGAGGTGAACCTGGGCGGAGCCCCGGAGTGGGTGACGGCGCGGACGCCGGTGTATGAGTTTATCGAGGCGCAGCTGAAGGTGTGCCAGGAGGAGGCGCTGAGCGCGCTGCTGTGCGATTTGAGCGACATAGGCAAGACGTGGACGGCGAAGGTGTATGCAAAGACGCACCGGAATGTGGCGTATATAGACTGTTCGCTGGCGAAGGGTAAGACGCTGCTGATACGGCAGCTGGCGCGCGCATTCGGCCTGGACAGCAGCGGGAAGCTGGGGGATGTGGAGGCGAATATGATTTATTATCTGAAGACGCTGGAGAAGCCGTTGATAGTGCTGGATGAGGCGGGGGACCTGCATTATGAGGCATGGCTGGAGGTGAAGGCGCTGTGGAACGCGACGGAGGGTGCGTGCGGATGGTATATGATGGGTGCTGACGGGCTGAAGGCGAAGATACAGCGGAGCATTGAGTGCAAGAAGGTGGGATATACGGAGATTTTCAGCCGTTTTGGCAAGCGATATGGGAAGGTGGTGGAGGAAGGCGAGCCTGGGCGCGAGATGATGCGTATGACGGCGGCGATGATAGCGAAGGCTAACCAGCCAGTGGCTGGAGACGATAAGGCTAGCGCGGCGGATGCTGCGAGGGTGGTGCGCAAGTGCATGGGTGATGACGGGATGCCGAGCTTGAGAAGAATTTACAAGGAGTTGCGGAAGGGGGTGAGATGAAGCGTGCGTACAGTGTAAGGAATGTGCTGGACGCTAAGTTCAACACGCTGGAGTTTGACGGGGAGTGGCTGGAGGCTGTAGGGAAGCCGGAGCTAGGAGGATCGTGGATGGTGTATGGGGCTCCGAAGAATGGGAAGACGAGCCTGTCGATGAAGCTGGCGCGGTATCTGACGCGGTTCTGCCGGGTGGCGTATGACAGTGTGGAGGAGGGGTTGAGCCTGAGTATGCAGAATTGTGTGGAGCGGACGTTTGGGGGAGAGGCGTCGAGGCGTTTTGTGCTGCTGAACAAGGAAGGGGTGGAGGAGCTGACGGAGCGGCTGAGCCGGCGATGCAGCCCTGACGCGGTGGTGGTGGACACGGTGCAGTTTCTTGGGTTGCGCTGGGAGGAGTATAAGACGCTGACGGAGCGTTTTCCGCACAAGCTGTTTGTGTGGGTGAGCCATGTGGACGGGAACCAGCCGGAGGGTCGAGTGGCGAAGAAGATATGGAGGGATGCGGATGTGTATATCAGGGTGGAGGGTTTCAGAGGGTTTCCGGTGGGGCGATATATGGGCGGAGCGCCGATAGATGTGGACAGGGAGCTGGCAGAGCGGTACTGGGGGATGCAGAAGTGAGGGTTTGATGGTTTAACAGTTTAACGGTTTATAGGTTTATGATAGAGACTAAGGATACAAAGGTGCGCGAGGGTGCGCAGGGGGCAGAGAAGAAGTCCTCGAAGGATAAGATGCGGAAGCAGGCGATAGCGGCGGCATGCCAGTATCTGGATGCGATGGGCGCAGGTGGATTCAGGGATATGCCGGGCGGGGCGCGGGTGTTGTACGCGAAGGGTGTGATATGCCGGGCGGCGGGGGTGGAGGTTGAGAGTTTCAACCGGATAGGGGTGGAGCGGCTGAGGGGGCTGACGGCGAATTTTAACAAGCTGCGGCGCGACATGGAGCGGCTGGTGGATGAGAGTATGGAGATACTTGTAAATTATTGAAAGTTGAAAATTTAAAGTTGAAAATTTAAAAGAAAAATGATTGTGAAAAATGAGAAGATCTACATTGCCGGAAAGATTAGCGGCGAGAGGGATTACAAGGTGCTGTTCAGGGCCGGGGTGCTGCGGGTGCTGGGCTACGGTTTTAGGGCAGAGGATGTGGTGAACCCTGTGGAGCTGTGTCCCGAGGGGTGGCCGTGGTGGCGCTGCATGGTGCGGTGCCTGTGGGCGCTGAAGGGCTGCAGTTTTGTGGCGATGCTGCCGAACTGGAAGGAGAGCCGAGGTGCGAGAATAGAGCACTGGGTGGCGAAGGTGATGAGAAAATGGATAATTTACATTAAGTTTAACACTAATATTTAAAAGACATGGAAAGAACAATGGTAGAAATGACTCCGGAGGAGAAGGCCCAGTTTGAGGCGTTCCAGAAGGAGCAGGCAAAGAAGGCCCATCAGGAGGCCAAAAGAGAGCAGCGGAAGCAGCTGCAGGAGATGACGGACGAAGTGATGTCGGAGGCTGTGGCGGAGCTGCAGGAGTGCCACGACCGCCTGGTGTCGTCGAAGAAGAAGGTGATCGAGACGTTCTCGACGCTGATGGAGCTGCGCAAAGAGGTGAACGAGGAGGCTGGCAAGAAGGAGCAGGAGACCTTTATGTTTACGAACAGCGAGGGCACGCAGCGCATCCGCATCGGGTACAACATGAGCGACAGCTACCTGGACCAGGTGGAGGAGGGCATTGCGAAGGTGAAGGCCTATCTGGAGAGCCTGGCGAAGGATGAGCAGAGCAAGGAGCTGATAAGCCTAGTGCTGCGCCTGCTGGCCCGCGACCAGAAGGGGAACCTGAAGGCGAGCCGCGTGATCCAGCTGGGACAGTTGGCAGAGAAGAGCGGAGACGAGGATTTCCAGGAGGGTATGCGTATCATCCGCGAGGCATACCGCCCGACGAGAAGCAAGCTGTTTATCCGCTGCTCGATCAAGGAGCCGGAGAAGGAGTGGACGGACCTTGGCCTGGGAATAGGAGAAGTATAACCGCGTGCTCGCGGAGAGCGATAAATTTGTTTTAGTTTGGGAAGCCGAGGCCCAAGGGTAGGCGCGGAGCCGGGGCGGAGGCTTTTTAGAAAAAGAAAGGACGATAATGATGGAAGATCATAAGAACAAGCCGAGATATAGTGTGGAGCACCCAGGCTGGCCGGGCTGTGTGGCGGTGGCGGAATATGAGCTGCCGTGGCGGAGCGAGGAGTATGGCTGGATAGCGCAGCTGAGGGGTGTGACGTTCAATGAGAGAAGCGCATGGGGCTTTGTGAACCCTGTGCTGAAGCGACTGCCTGGGGTGGTGCACTACATGGAGGCAGGGATACCGCCGGAGATGAAGGCTCTGCAGGATGAGCGGTGCGTGGTGAAGAATATGACGGATACGGACCTGAGCTTTGCGCGGTTCTGGAACCAGTACGGCTACAAGGTGGGGAACAAGGGTACGGTGGAGAAGAAGTGGAACGCGCTGACGGCAGAGGACAGGATGCTGGCCCTGCAGGGGATAGGGCGCCAACGGAGGCACTCGGAGAGCCACAGGACGGACATGCCGTATCCGCAGACGTACATAGACCAGCGACGCTGGGAGAATGAATTCAGTAATTAACCAAAAAGAAAGGAAAGAAACGATGAACAATATGATGGAGTGGATGAAGGAGAGCAACAGAATGAAGCACCTGGTAGGGGTGCTGGCGGTGTCGGCGGTAGGGACTCTGCTGATGGGTTTGGGCTGTATAGGCGGTATGGAGTTTAAGGACTGCCACCACAGCGGGGATAACGCGAAGCGACCGCTGAGGGAGTGGGACTGGAGCGCATGGGACTGGAAGGATGTGTGGGCGGGTGTGATAGGCGGGGTGCTTGGACAGGTGCTGCAGCTGATGGTGGTGATGGTAATATGGAGGATGGCGCGATGAGCGGGGATGAGATGCTGAAGGGCTGGGTGCTGGAGGCGGTGGGACGGATATCGGGCAGGAAGGGGAGCCAGGGGCGAGAGCCGAGCTATGCGCTGGGGCTGGAGCTGCAGATGGCGCTGAAGGAGGACCTGGATGAGGCGATAGGGGCCTTGGAGGCTGAGGGCAGGGTGAGGGTGGGGCGGACATTGAACGACATGTATATAGAAAAGAAGGAGGAATGAAAATAAGACTGAAACTGAGCCGGGAGGAATACAAGGGCGTTGCAACAATAGTGCAAAACTGTTGCAATGCCCTTGTGGGCGTTACGCTGGTGGAGGTGCAATACAGGGATGCGCTGAGGGGGCTGCTGCTGAAGATGGCGGGGAAGGCTGCGACGCTGAAGGGTAAGGGGAACAGCCTGACGCTTGGGGAGGCTGAGAGCCTGGCACTGTGGGAGACGCTGAACGATCTGGTGCGGGAGATGGGGCCGTATGAGATGAGCGTGGGGCTGAGGCTGATAGGAGAGATGGAGAGGCAGTGCATGGGGTATGTGGCGCTGATGAAGGCGAACCTGGGGTGCCAGGAACTAACGGAAAGGGAACTATAATAGGACTGAGAAATGGCATATAATAGGGTGGATATACTGCGGCACTACCGCGCGATCGTTGAGGAGACGAAGATGCACTACGACCCAGACGTGACGACGTACAAGGGAGTGTGGCGGAAGTATATATACCCGAAGTTCCACATTAGCTACTCGAGGTACATGGCGGTGATGTCGATGCCTAATCTGGAGGGGCAGCTGGAGGCGGAGGAGAGGGCGCATGGAAAGCGGCCTGATGCGAGCCAGCTGAGGATGTTTGAGGAGGATGGTGATTGCGGGAACTGACACGAAGAAAGGTTGTGGAAAAATACACGAAAATGAATAAAAATTTTGACAATTGAAAATAAATGTGTATTTTTGCACAAAATTTCAATTTAAAACTTGGCAAAATGTGGAGTTCGATATGGACATATATTAGCAATCATTATCCTATGATTCTCATTATTATAGCTTTGGTTGTAATAGTGTGGAAAGCTGCGGAAAAATGGTTTAATTTTCAGAAGGATATAGAAGAAGTAAAGAAAAATAATGGCGAAAACGAAACTAAAATAAATGATTGTGAAGCACAAATTGGTAATATAAATGATGCACTAAAGAAGATGCAGGAAGATATTACTATCATACGAACCCATTTAATAGAAAAAGACTCGAAAACCGCGAAATTATTTTCAGGGAAAGCAAGTCCTCGAAAGCTGAATGAAATGGGTTTGAAGGTGTATAAAGATTTCGGTGGTGCCAATTTTTTGAACAATAATCAAAAGATTCTTTTCGACATGATAGACGAGAAGGAGCCACAAACTGCTCTTGATGTTGAAAATGCAGCGTTAGAAGTACTTTACAAATGTGTTGACAACAATATTTTTAATGATGTAAAAGTTTTGGTGTATCAGAGCAAGGCAATAATCATCGAAGAAAAAGGAAAGGAACCGATGGAATATGCTATCACAATGAATGATATCTGCTTTATATTCAGTATAGAATTAAGAGACAGGTATTTGACAGAGCACCCTAATGTACGGCAGGAATAATTAGTTTGGAATATCCAAATTTATAGATATGGAGGGCGAGGCTTGCGTGGTCTGGCCCTCTTCTATTTGTTCGATCCAGGCGGTGGAGAAAGTGAGGGAATAGACATCGTAGGACTGGTCGGAATAGGTTTTGGCGAGGCGGGTGCGGATGAGTGCCTGGGTGGTGTCAGGGACGCGCCAGCCGTCGAGGGCGGAGATAACGTCCTCGATGAGATCGAGGATGTCGTAGGCGTTGGCTTTGGCCGGGGCTTGTGCGGAGGAGCGGACGGTGTGGTGGTCGGCAATAGTGAGGATGATGGAGGCCTCGGCGAGGCGAGTTTCGTTGGTGGCCATTGAGTAGTCGATGGTGTCAAGGTCGATGAGGCAGCAAGGCCACTTGACGGGAGGCTGGGGGAGGTTGAGCTGACCCCAGTTCTTGTCGATGTACTGTAGGGAGGGTACGAGAGAGGAGAGACGGTCTTGGATGGCGAGAAATATTTGTTTCATAGGTTAAGTGCTTTGGAAATTTCTTGTTCGATTTTCTTTTGAATGGCGTCGGTGAGTTCTGGACTAGGGCCGATGAACTGGCGCTGAGGGATGCGGACGTTGTGTGAACGGCCGGCGTTGGAGGTGCCGTCGTTGTGGGCGGAGGCATAGGGGAGGTCGGAATGGATGGTGACGGAACCGTGGCGCGGAGTGGCCTGGATAGAGCGACCGAGGTTGCCAGTGGGGCCGGTTAGGATCTTTCGGTTGGCGGCAGCTCCACGGGTCTTAGGGTTTAGGCGACGTTTGACTTCGATCCAGGCGCGACCGAAGAAGGATTCTTTTTGGAAATTGTCTTTGAATAGACGGACGGCGAGGTTGCCCAATTTGATGGGAAGGTCATGCTGAAGCTGACGTTTGAGGTTGTCCTCGAGGTGCTGTAGGTAGTGGCTAAAGTCTTGAATTTGCACGATGAAAGAATTTTTTTTTTGTTGGTTTGAAAAAAAGTTGTAATTTTGCAATTGGAAACACCCGAAGCGCGTTTGACTATATCTCACTCAAGCGGTCGGGTGTTTCTCTTTTATTAGGCCGTTTAAAACTTCTGGACTGCTTGAAATGCTGTAAAAGGCGATATCGTTGTTGGTATATTCTTTTACAATGAGCCAACGCCTTTTCCCGGCCATTGTTATCTCAAATATGTGAGAATGCCGAACGGATTGAGAGGCTTTATAGTCGGAATATCCAAGGTATTGAGCATGGGTTATAAGATTGGGGATTTGCCTGATAAATTCGTTTTTAAGGATGGGGTCGTCGATAGGTTGGTTGATATAGTCCTTCAGACCAGACCCTGTGAAATGGATTGGGTGAGGAAAGGATTGGTTGGACACAGAAGTACCTTTGAGATTATGTAATGCCCATTTGAGATTTTCGGTTCTAGTGATATTGAGTGCGAAGCCTTCAGTTTGGGAAGGTGCTTTTTGGATGTAGGGAGAGGTATCGGTGAAAATCTGGCCGGAAGTGGCTGGGTTTTGGTCGAGTCCGGGCTTGACGATGTGGGAGGAGGGGTTGCCGTCGGTAGGTTGCTCGTCGGTTTGTTCCCAGTCGCATTTGCAGTTCCAGAGGGTGCCGGGCTGGTTGTAGGACCAGAAGGGGTCGTCTTTGGCCCAGATGCGGTTGTAGAAGGGGACGTGTTCTTCGCGTTGGTTGGCGGAGCGAGAGGGGAGCCACTTGATGGAGGGGAAGAGACGTCGGTTTTCGGGATCGTCGAACTGAAGCCACTGTTTACCGGTGCGAGCTCGAGCGACGGCGGTGTTGTACTCGGCGGCCTGGTAGCGGTTGTATTTGTGTAGGGTGGCACGAAGGAGTGCGATGTCGCCTTGTTCCTCCACTGCGAGGCGGCGCAGTTCCTGGGTGGCGTGGTAGGCTTTGTAGGCGGCGAAGCGGCTGACGTTGGCGAGCCACTGAGCGGAGAGTTGGGTGTCGTCGATGGGGACGGCATTAACGGCACGGCGGAGGTTGTCGGCGTAGCGTTGGTAGAGTTGGGGGCTGATGGGTTTGCCGGCGGAGGTGACAGCGGCGATAAGTGCGTCCTCGTCGTTTTTTGATAGGGTTTTGAAAGAGCCTTTAACGGCGGATAAAAATGAGTTTAAACATAGCTGCAGGTCGGCGGGTGTGTTGATCTGATAGAGACGGTCGAGAGGGGAGGTTGCGGCGGGTGGCGGGCAGGATATACCTGCCCTCAGAGGAAAGGGTAGAAGTCGGGGCTGTAGGCGTTTTGTTGGGATTTCTTTTGGTCAGGGGAGGCTGGGGCAGGGCCGTATGATTTGGGGCCGAGGACTTCGATGCCGAATTTTTCTTTGACCCATTGGGGGTCGATGTCGAAATATTGAGCGGCTTGGATGGTCTGGTTGAAGAGCTGGGAAGAGTCTTCCTGTTCCTGGAACTTGAAGCGGAGGCCGTCAGGGACGAGAGCGAGGGCTACGAGAGCAGGGAGGACGACAGTGTTCATGGCGACTTCGACGGCAGCCATATCGGCTTCGACGATTTCGTCGTTGAGGTCTGATGAGGTCTGTTCCTTGGAGTTGGAACCGTAGCGGGTGTCCTGACCGAGGACGGCGCCATTGATGAGGAGTGAGAGTTCGTTGGAGCAAAGACGGATGAGGTTTTCGTAAGCCTCGCCGTTGGAGGCATTGGTGGCGACGAAGATCATTTCGTCGTCGATATCGATGACACCGTTGGCGCCAGAGCCGTAGTTGGAGAGCATCTCGAGGTACTTGTCGCGGAGGTTGGGGTCTTGGGTGTTGGTCTTGATGACGCGAGGTGGCATGCCGCATACTTCGCAGAACTCGGACCAGCAGGACTGAGCGAAGCGTTTGAAGAGGACATGGGGGACAGCCTTGTCGAGGAGGCCGAGACCTTCGCCGCGGAATTCGAGGATGTAGGTGCCGAATTCGCGCAGCTGACGATAGGGGATGCCGGAGGAGTCGGAGGTGTCGATGAGAACGAAGCCATTGCGAGGGTCGATGTGACGTCGGTCGATGACGGTGACGGCGAGGGGGTCGGGGTTGCCGGGGTGAGGGTCGAGTTCGGCGATGGTGTAGCCGAAGAGCTGAGCATCGAGAACGGAATTGATGAGGCGACGTGTGGCGGGCATGTTTTTGAGGTCTTCGGTAGCCTGGACGTCGGTGTCGCCGGCCTGGTTGACGAGTGCGAACTCGGAGCGGAGGACCTTGGACTTGCGGAGCTGGACCTGGGAAGAGAGGTGAGCGTCGTCCATGATGTAGTCGAAGAGTTCCTGGAGTTGGGAGAATCGAGGGGTATCGATGCGGAGCGCGGCCTGTTTGGCACGCTGCCAGTCGGAGATATCCTTACGGTGGACGCTGGGAGTGCGGCTGTTGATGACGGCGGCAATGAATTTTTGGCGAGAGGGGGCCATGGAAGGCTTGATATTCTTTTTAGACATGATTAGAAACTATGGGTGAATTTTTTGTTAGACTTGAGCTGAATGGTGCCTGAAGGGCGACCTGACTGGGTCTGAAGGTAAGGAAGGTCAGGCGAGAGGAGGCCGTCGGCGACTTTTTTGAGGAAGTCGATGGAGCGGTCGTAGGCTTTCTCGTAGCGATCGTAGATGGCGTCGACGTTGCATAGGAGGAGTAGGTGATATACGGCGCAGACCTTGACGTGCTCGACGATGAGAGCGGAGCGGTCTGATGCGGAGGTGGAGAAGATGGCGGATACGTCGTAGCGGTTGGCGAGGTAGGATTTGACCTCGGCGACGGCAGTGTCGATGGCGGAAGTGACGATGGTGTCGTCATGGTCGGTTATCTGGTCGATCTGGTAGTCGTAGAGATGGGATTTGATTTCTTCTTTTGAGATAAACATAGCTAGAACCTCCTATCGGATTTGGTTGGTAAAACGGTGGTGATGTTGTCGGCGTTGTGGCTCCAGCGGCGGTCGATCATCCAGATGGCGGATTCGAGGGCGTCAGGGGCGTCGTCGTGCATGCGGGAGCCGCGTTGGGTGGCAAGGAGCTGCTCAACGAGGACCTGCATACCAGGAGCGTCTTTTTCGTCCTGGTTGAAGATGACGAGGTGCTGTTCGAAAAGTGGCTGCATGGCCTCGATGCGGGCGAATTTGTCGGGTTTTTTGCGGGAGTCCTTTTTGATGGGGATGATGTGGCCGCGAGCCTCGCCCTGTTTGCGGACTTCCTCGAGGAGGAGTTCCTGAAGCATGTTGGCCTCCATATAGTAATAGACAGGCACACGACCGTCGACAAACTTTTCGATGGAGTAGAACCACTCGATCATGTTGGAGACGGAGGTTTGGTCGGCAAAGGCTTTGAGGAGGTGGTAATGGCCGGACTTGGTCTTGCCGAGGAGCATGGTGGCCTTGTAGTCGGCCTGTTTGGTGGCTTTCCAGGAGGGGTCGGTATAGCAGATGAGCTGGAGATATTGAGAGAGTCGCGGGAGCATTTTGCCGAAGACGATATCCTCGGCCTTGAAGACAGCGCCTAGGGTGATGGGGTTGTTCATATACTCTTTTTGGAAAGCGCGGTAGCCGACAAGGATACGTTTGGCCTCGATGCGTTCTTTGGTCCAATATTCGGGCCAAGCGGGATTGCCGTGGCTGTCATAGACATTGACGCGGGAGACGTGAACGCCTGGGGTCTGCATGATGTTGGCGAGGATGGAGCATTTGGAGATGAGGTTGCCGACCATGATGAAGCGGCCGCCCTCGGCGCCGAAGGTGCCCATGAGGGCTTCGCGGGTCCACTCTGTGGCGGCATCGACACGAGCGGGATTGCGGGAGAGCTCATCATCGTCGAGGTCGTCGCAGATGATGTAGTCGGGGCGGTTCTGCCGGTCGCGGAGACCACGAGGGGACTGAGAACGGCCGATGGCGTGGAAGGAAGTGCCGGACTGGGTGGTGAATTCGCCAACGGACCAGGAGCCGGCTTTGTATTGGCGGCCAAAGTCGTGTTCGTAGAGCTGGTTGTATTGGAGCTCGGCCTGAAGGTCGGAAAGGAGTCGGATGGCGGAGTCCTCGGACTTGCCGGCAAGGACAAGAGAATGGATGGAGGGGTTAGGCTGGATTTTAAGCCACATGGGGATGAATACGCCCATGTGGGTGGATTTGGCGTGACCGCGGGGCCACATGAAGATGGCGAGGAGCTGAGGGTTGTGGAGGATGAAGTTGGCGGCATTGATGTGGAAGGAGGCGCAGGGAGTGGTGCGGCCGGTGGCCTTGTCGGTGCAGTAGTGAGGGAAGTAGGTTTGGACGAAATAGTTGTAGTCGGTGCGCGCTTTGTTGATACGGAGGAGTTGCTGGGCCTTGGTTTCGGAGGCGAAGAGGTTGGCAGTGGTGGCGGATTTGACGAATTCGACATGGGCCTGCCAGCGTTGAAGAGCTTCTTTGGAAATGTTTGGCATGGGGTTATACGAAGTTTACTTTGGCGGAAGACATCTGTTCGGAGATGAAGATGTCCTGGTACTTGGTGATGACTTGGATGGTTTCGGGGGTGAGCTCTGTGTCGATCTGCATGCGAGCGGCGAGCCAGTTGCCGAAAGTGGCGAAGACTTCCATCGTGGTGACGACATTGGTTTTTTTGTCGAGTTTTTCGATAGCGGAAGCGGCTTTGATGATTTCGTCGGCGGTCCAGTCGTCGGAGTCGAGACGTTCGTTGATTTTTTGGAGCATTTTGGCTACGAGTTCCTTACGAGAAAGGGTTTTGGCGGCGCGGAGAGAGTCCCACTCGCCAGAGGCGACCCAACGGTTGACGGTCTGAGCGGAGACGCCGATGCGCTGAGCGATAGCCTTCTGGCTGTCGCCTTGGAAGTAGTAAAGGCGAGCGAGCTCGCGTTCTTTGTCGAGCTGGTTCTTTCGCGTTTTTTTAGTGGTAATTTTTTGTTGTTGTGAGTCCATAGCAATAAATTTTTTGCAAAGGTACGATGATATGTTGAGAAAGGGATGGAGGAGGCGAAGGGTAGATACAGAAGTGCGAAGGGTAGGACTTTTTGGGCTGATATTTGAGGAGGTGTAGTAATTTTGCAAAAAATTTTAAGAGCGACACGAATGAGCAAGAAGAAACATGAATTTGTATTGACCGACGAGAGTGTGAACGGGTACGGCTATCGAGTGCTGACGTCGGGGATCGGAAGGGAACAGTTCCTGAAGAACCCGGTGATGCTGTACTCGCATGAGTACGGACTGCTGCCAATAGGTACGTGGGAGAACGTGCGCGAGAAGGATGGCCAGCTGCTGGCCACCGCCAAGTTCGACGAAGGGGACCCCTTTGCGCAAGAAGTGGCGAGAAAGGTTGACGAAGGGATACTGAGATGCTGCAGCATAGGATTCGACGTGCTGGGGGTAGATGACAGCGAAGAGCTGAAGCTGCCCGGGCAGATAGGGCCGACTGTCACGAAGGCTGAGCTGCTGGAGTGCAGTATCTGTGCGATCGGTGCCAACCGAAACGCTATGCGCCTGATGGAAGGGGCGCCAGCAGCGACCTTTAAGGTTGGCGGGCGAATGAGCCTGACGATGGTGCAGGGAGGGAACGGTAAAAAAGAAGATATTAACCCACAAAATAGATCAACTATGACAGAACAAGAACAGAACCAGATGAACCAGCTGCAGCAGCAAGTGCAGCAGCTGACGGAGAGCAACCAGGGGCTGACGCAAGAGCGCGACCAGGCGCGAGCCGAGTTGCAGGCGGTGCGCAGTGCGGAGATAGACGCATTGCTGAGTGCGGCGGTGAACGACGGACGCATCAGCGAGACGGAGCGCCCCCAGTGGAAAGAATTGATGAGCGTGGCACCGGAGAATGCGAAGGCGGCACTTGCGAAGCTGAACACGCGCACGAGCCTGAGCCAGATGCTGGAGTGCCAGAAGGGCAAGGGCGAGTTTGCGGGCAAGAGCTGGAAGGAGCTGGACCGCGAGGGCAGACTGAGCGCATTTAAGGCTGCTGATCCGGAATCGTTCAAGAATCTGTACCGAGAGACTTTTGGCGCAGAATATAAAGAGTAGTGAATAGTGAATAGTGAATAGTGAAGAGGGGGCGGCAGCCGCCGATCACAGACCACTGATTAACGAACATTTAAGGTGAGTTCTACAAATTCACCGATTAGACAAGAGAAAGGAATACCTAACGTTTAGACACCCACTTGTTCCAGGCGGCGACGAACAGGATGATGGCGAACCTGAAGAGTAGGATTACGAAAGCGATTGATATGATTGTGAGTAGCAACATAATCTTGATACTTTTCGAGGTGCAAAGATAAGAAAAAAAATTGATATGGCTGATAAAAAAGTTGAATTTGAGATAAAGGTAATCGGAGACGCGGTGGAAAGATTGTGCCAGATTACTGGCCAGGCCGAGGAGCTGGGCGGGACGGCAGATAGAGTAAAAAGCAGGCTGACGGCCATAGGCGGGGCTTTTGTTGCGGCCAATCAAGCATTCGAATTTATCAAAAAAGGCATCGACAAGATGCGTGAATACACGGATGCCAACCGAGCTCAGCAAGAGGCCGGGGATGAAGACGTGCGGTACTGGAAACGAAAGATAACAGAGAACCTGGCCCGAGTGGGGATCAAGACCAAGGGCGTGGTGATCGATAACGGACAGATAGAAATCAAACATTAGGAACAATGAGGAATATAGAGAAAATCATCATCCACTGCAGCGCAACCCCCGAAGGGCGCGCGGTGACGGTGGAGACCATCAGAGGATGGCACAAGAGACAAGGGTGGAGCGACATAGGCTACCACTATGTGATATACCTGGACGGGAGTGTGCACGAGGGCCGACCACTGGAGGCCATAGGGGCACACACCACCGGAGAGAACACGTACAGCATAGGCATCTGCTATGTGGGCGGATGCGACCAGAACATGAGACCGAAGGACACCCGGACCGCTGCGCAGGAAGCCGCACTGGTCAAGTTGGTAAAGAGCCTGAAGGAGCGCTTTCCGGGTGCGACGGTTCATGGGCACAACGAGTTTGCGGCGAAGGCGTGCCCGAGCTTTGACGTGCAGAAGTGGAGAAAGGAGGTGGGGATATGACGGAGTGGCTGAACTGGCTGCTGGGATTGCTGACACTGGCAGCAGGAGGGGGATGGTTCTTTGACAAGAAGCGGCACCGCCAGGAGGTGCGCGGGATCAAGGCCGAGAATGAGAAGAAGGACATGGATTTGGCGAAGATGTACGTGGATGAATTCAAGACCAACATAGCCGACCCCCTGCGGCGCGAGGTCAGGGGACTGAAGAAAGAAGTAAAAAACCTGAACAATGCGATTGGAAAGATACAGGAATGCCCTCATGCTGGGGAGTGCCCTGTTTATGATGAGCTGCAGAAGCAGCAGGCAGACGACGACCGAATTGAGAGAGAAGGAGGCGAGCCATGATATCATGGTGGAACTGGGAACCGAGAGGGTACATGATACCGTGCGAGAGATAGAGACTGTCACGGTGGTGCTTAATGCGGACGGCACAGAGCACAGCCGCACCACGGAGAAAAGCAAGGAGCACCTGCGGGGGCGTACTACCACGAATGAAAAGGCGCGTGTATTGGAAAGCACGGTGCAATGCGAAGCACGGAAGGAGGATAAGCAGACAGTGGCAGCGCCCCCAGGCGGCAGCCCGATAAAGCCCTACCTCTGGGGAACCCTGGCCGGAATAGTATTGACAACGGCAGCCATCGTGGTAACGAAGCTGCGGAAAACGATAAAGAAATGGCACGAACGATAGCAGAGATCAAGCAACAAATGACCGATGCCTGGATGGCAGAGGGCGCTGTGCGCGAAAGATACGGACTGAGCAGCTCGGATACCTTTGAGGGCAAGTTCTCGAAGGTGAGTATCGAGGGGCTGCTGTTCTATGTGGTAGCCTTCGGGATATGGGTGCCTTCTTTCTCCCTTCTTTGTGGGTTCTTTATGCCTACTTTCAAATAGTTGTAAATCAATTGTATATAGAATTAACGTAAATTTGGTACTAATCTTCTGAAAATCAGTCTGTTCATTATGACAAGCTATATCTTCAAATACGACCTCGCGCAAGCCTATTTCCCCGATGTGTCGCCAGCCTCGGCGGCTCGCCTTCTCAACCGCGAACTTCACCACAATCCCGACCTTTGGCAGTCGCTCCTCGATGCCAACTACTCTCCATCACAGAAGCGCTTCACCCCGCTCCAAGTCCAAATCATCTACCGCTATCTTGGTGAGCCATAGCATTTTTTTTTGCTATGTCATAGAAAATGTGTACTTTTGCAAAATATTAGTTATTATAATTATATCGTGTATCTTATTAATGCATATATGATTAACAAGTATGTGACCTTCGACTTTTCTTGGTGCCTCATTCAAAATAGTTGAGTCACTTGAAGTTAATTAATCCGAATTAGTAAGTGCAGAATCTATAAACATGAGAGATAAGCATACATTCACTATCCATACCGAACTAATAGAAGGAACTCTTTCTGGTGCTCGAAATATTTATATGGGAGCAAACTCTACATGCCATCTATATGTCATTCCTCGTACTGAAATCAGTTTGGCCAATAATATAGCAGATATTGCTGGCCAGCCTGCATTCTATATTTTAATTGGTGATACTAATGGTTTGAAGTCAGAAGCGTACATCGGTCAAACGACTGATTTTGCCAATCGTAAGAATGACCATATTCAGAAGAAGGATTTCTGGAGTGTCGCGCTCGTGTTCGTCTCAGACAACCACAAGATATATGGCGACGATGTAAAGTACTTGGAGTATTTGGGTATAGAGCTTGCTCAAAGTGTAGATTCTTTCTCACTGCTGAATGGCGCCAATCCGCGTAAGCCTAATATTGCACCTTACCGTGTCAATGACATGGAGGTGTTTTTTCGTGATATCCAGTTGCTCACTCGCTTCTATGGTTGTGGCATTTTTGATGCTCCTGTAGCAAAGCCGCACCCTGAACATCTGTTCTACGTACACGCAACCGATCGTCCTGCCGAAGGGATTGGTTACTATGACGAGTGTTCAAAACAGTTTGTACTTGTGAAAGGCAGTGTGATTGCAAGCGAGGTGGTATCAAGCTTCAAGGCCACAGCTGCTCGTCAAAAGTTCATCAAAGAGCATTGTAAGACCGACAAAGGCCGTATTGTACTACAGCATAACGTGCCTATGGATAGTCCAAGTGGTGCAAGTGGGATAATCCTTGGCCGCCCAAGCAATGGTTGGGACGACTGGAAGGATTCTGATGGCAATAAGTTGGGTTCTGTTGTAAAACGATAATATTATGACTCCCGAAGAGAAAGCAAGGGTTAAGATAGACCAAATGTTTGAAGATGCCGGCTGGCAGGTGGTGGAT
>JAGHRY010000119.1 GCA_018066145.1 Candidatus Colimorpha merdihippi
CCGTTCATGAGGGCCATCACGTACTTGATGAGGCCGAACTTGCGGCGGCCGCAGAGTTCTGCCTTAGCGTTCTTGTAAACCAGTTCGCAGGTCGGAGAACCGTGGATACCCATCTTGTTTTCGATACGACGGACATCGACGCCACCGTCGCGCTTGTCGTAGATGAACATGGAAAGACCGCGGCCATCCTTGGTGCCTTCTTCAGAGCGGGCGAGGACCAGGTGGATGTCGGAGTCGCCGTTGGTGATGAAGCGCTTCACGCCGTTCAGGTACCAGCACTTGTCTGCTTCGCTGTAGGTTGCCTTCAGCATCACGCGCTGCAGGTCGGAACCGGCATCGGGTTCGGTCAAGTCCATGGACATGGTTTCGCCGGCGCAGATGCGGGGCACGAAACGGGAACGCTGATCTTCATCGCCGAATTCGTACAAAGTTTCGATACAGTCCTGAAGGGACCAGATGTTTTCGAAACCTGCGTCGCCGGCAGCGATCATTTCGTTAATGGCGGTGTAAGCAGTAACGGGGAAGTTCAAACCACCGAAACGACGGGGCATGGTGACGCCGCAAAGGCCTGCCTTCACGGTAGCTTCCAGGTTTTCGTAAGTCTTGCTTGCGTAGCGGACACGGCCGTTTTCGCAATGAGGACCTTCTGCATCAACTGCTTCTGCGTTGGGAGCGATCACGTTGGAAACGATGTCGCCAGCCAGTTCGCAAACCTTGTTGTAGTTGTCGATTGCGTCGGCGTAGTCGGCCGGAGCGTAATCGGACTTTTCTTCATTAGCAAAGCCATTTTCCCTGAGTTCCACAATGCGGTTCATCAAGGGGCTGCTTTCAATATTGAACTTAATCTCTGGATGGTCAGTATAAAAATTTGCCATAGAGCTTCACCTACTTGTTGTTAGCCTTGTAGTACTTGATTAACTTGGGAACCACTTCTTCAACGTTGCCGTTGATGACGTAGTCTGCAATTGCATTGATCGGAGCATCCGGGTCATTGTTCACGGAAATGATAATGCCGGAATCCTGCATGCCAGCGATGTGCTGGATCTGGCCGGAAATACCGCAAGCAATGTAAACCTTGGGGCGAACGGTGAGACCGGTCTGACCGATCTGACGGTCATGGTCGGCAACGAAGCCTGCGTCGATTGCAGCGCGGCTTGCACCCACTTCGCCGTGGAGTTCCTTGGCCAGTTCGAACAGCATGTCGAAGTTTTCCTTGGAGCCCATGCCGTAACCACCGGCGACCACGATGGGTGCGCCCTTGAGGTTGTGCTTGGCCTTTTCCACATGGCGTTCGAGCACCTTGACCACGTATTCCGTTTCCGGAACGTACTTTCTTTTGTATGGAAGGGGGAAGTTTCCCCCTCGCTGCAACCGCCTGGCGGCGTTTTCCGCTACCCCTTCTAGCGGGTGCTCAGACGCCGCACCCGCAACGCCCGGCTTACCCCGCCCACCCGCCCAAATGTTGACAAAAATACCGTTTTTCCGCAAAAAGTCATGTTATGACAGTGGAATAATCTATATTTCAAGAAAATAGGGTTTTCTCTTGTTCCCAGTTTGGAATCTCGACAGTTTCAAGAATACGGGAATAAGACGAACGCTCACGTCTGCGACAGACTTCGGTTTGCCGCATCGTTTTGCTGTATGGCTTATTGTTTTGCAATTAGCCAAGATGCTGACGGCCATTTGACGCCTTTGGCGTCCGCTGCTGCGGTTCATGCATATCAGAATGTGAAAACATTCTGCTGCGTATAAACCTTGCAAGCTTTTGGGGCGTGAGTTGTTTGCGCTTATTGTATTCGGGCAGTCGAGAGCCTCAAACTGATAGGTGCATTCAACTCCACGCCTTTTTGTTTCCCCAAAAAGCGTAAAGATTGCAGAGCAAGGGTGAACTCGCTGAGTGTCGCTCTTGTTCTGAGTTTGGAATCTCGACAATTTCAAGAATACAAGAATAAGACAAATACTCGCATTGACCCATGAATGCCATGGGTGTATTGTGTCCTGGGCGTACTGTATCTGCTCGGGATTGCGGGTCTTTGTATTGTATTGAAAGGTCGTGTTTTTAGCTCCAACGGGAGTGAACTCGTTCACTCTCTGCATGGAGCAACACGATGGCAAAGAACGATGCGCTTGGTAAAGCGAAAGAGGCGAAGAACGACGAGTTCTACACGATTTACGCGGATATTGAAAAAGAAATGAATGCCTACTTGGAATACGACGAAAATGTATTCCGAAATAAGACTATCTTGTTGCCATGTGATGACCCTGAGTGGAGCAATTTCACCCGCTATTTTGCGCAAAATTTTGAGAAGCTCGGCCTGAAGAAATTGATTTCGACTTCTTATGCGGTAGAATCAAAGAAGTATAAGGTCAAGGACTGGCAACCGACGTTGTTCGAACAGCAAGCCCCTTGGTTTGATGTGGATAAGTCAAAAATCAAGGGCAAAATTTTTACACTCGATCACGACACCAATAGAAATGGTCGGATAGATATAGAAGACCTGGAATGGAAATATCTTGATGGCGATGGCGATTTTCGCTCTGAAGAAATCAAGCGCTTGCGGGACGAAGCAGATTTTATTATCACCAATCCACCGTTCAGCCTGTTTAGAGAATTTGTTGCTTGGATTATGGAATCTGGGAAAAAGTTTGCCATTATTGGAAATATGAACGCAATTACGTATAAAGAAATATTTCCATTGCTGAAAAAGAATGATGTTTGGTTAGGGGCTTCTATTCATAGTGGCGATAGAGAATTTGGTGTTCCCAAAGAGTATCCGTTAGAGGCTGCTGGATGGCGAATAGATGAAAAAGGAAATCATTTTAGGCTCTTCATCAACATGTGTGGGTGGCTTCGCCACCCTTTTTTGTTGACTTTCGCCTAAATTAAACAAAAAATGGGCTATTTTCTAAAATTTAATCGCCAAAAAAAAACAGAAGAAAAAGCCCTTGTCAAAATTATACAAATCCGTCTTCAATGTCAACGGC
>JAGHRY010000206.1 GCA_018066145.1 Candidatus Colimorpha merdihippi
ACATAATATAATACCTGTCTACGATTTAGTCACCTATAGCCTGTGTAAATGCTGGCTCTGGTCTAAGTTTTCGGACAGCCTCCCCCATTATTCAGTATACCAAGATACGTAGAATAAACGTATTGAAATACGTATCTTCTACGTTAATAATACGTTTATTTTACGGAGTTACTACCCATAATAGTGGCAGAATAAAAGGAGAGACCCCTATTGGGACCCCTCCTATTCTGCCGGAAAATATAGCGAATGTTTTATTTTCTTTTGCGTTCGGGAATGGGTTGGATGGTGGTTTTGGCTACTTTGATATTGGTGCCTTTGGCAATTTCGATAACAGCCTGGGTGGCATCGGTGCTGACGATGGTGGCATGAATGCCGCCGGCAGTCATCACTTCGTCGCCTTTCTTTAGACTGTTGCGATATTCGCCTTCTTTCTTGGCCTGTTGGCTTTGGGGGCGGATAAGGAAAAAGTAAAATACGGCAATCATTGCCACAATCATAATCACGGTTTTGATGCCGTTGGAGATAGCTAAGATTATCATGATGGTATACAATTTTTATTATTATTCTTCGTTTTTAGAGAAATAGTAACGCAAAAGATGATAAAATATTGTGACCTTTTTTGGTCTTTTTTCAAAATAGGCACTTTCACTATTGGTGGAGGCTATGCAATGATTCCGCTGATGGAACGTGAATTGGTGGACCGCCACCAGTGGATGAGTCGTGAAGAGTTCCTCGATCAGGTGGCCTTATCGCAGTCGCTTCCAGGCATTCTGGCGGTGAATATGGCATCGGGTGTGGGCTTTCGTTTGCGCGGGCGGCGCGGTGCCTTGGCGGCAATCGTAGGCAATATTGTGATGCCTATCATCTTTATTCTTATTCTGGCAATGGTATACCGCCTGTTTAAGGACAATGTGTATGTGGAACGTTTTTTTATGGGGGTGCGTCCGGCAGCGGTGGCGCTGATAGCCGCTCCGGTATTTACGCTGGCCAAGTCGGCAGGTATCAATTGGCAAACTTGTTGGATACCTATCGTTTCGTCGCTGCTAATTTGGATGATGTCTGTGAATCCGATTTTTGTGATTTTGGCAGCCGTTGCTATGGGCGTGGTTTGCAAAAAAATGGGATGGACAAAGAAAGGAGGTGCTGAGGCATGATATTTGTAGAGTTGTTTTGGGCCTTCCTAAAGATCGGTATATTTACATTTGGTGGAGGAGCTGCTGCGGTGGCACTGATACAGAACGAGGTGGTGTCTCATCAGCATTGGCTTACCCAGCAAGAGTTTACCGATATACTGGCTGTCAGCCAGATGACGCCGGGGCCTGTGGGTATCAATACTGCCACCTATGCCGGATATACAGCCCTGTTTAATGCAGGCTACAGTCAGTGGATGGCGGTGTTGGGGGCAGTGGTGGCATCGCTGTCGGTTATTATCCTTCCGGTGGCATTGATGATGGTGGTGGTACGGTTTGTCCAGCGTTACCGCAGTAATAAGTATATCGATGCCGTGATGCGGATGCTGCGTATGGTGGTGGTGGGCATTATAGCTGCTGCTGCGCTGCAACTGGTAACGGAGGATAGTTTCGGCCATGCTGGATGGAATGCCCATTTCGTTATCAGCATATTGCTTTTTTTGTCGGTTTTTTGGCTCTCGATTAAGAAAAAGAACCCTGTGGTGCTGATGCTTGCTGCTGGCGCAATAGGCATAGCTGTATACACATTGATAGGGTAGCCGCTAAATGAGTGGCTACCCTGCTAGATTCCTGTAGGCCTATTCTGCAGCTATGGGCGTGTCATAAGCCACCAGGGTGTATTGGGTTCGTTGATACTTGGGCTCGGGTTTGTGAGGTTTTGGCGGACGGAAAGAGATGCAGATGCCTGGTGCTGCCAGCATAGGGTGAACTTGGTCGTCAGAGGCTATCCATTGCTTTATCCTCATGTCGAAAGTGATGTCTATCGGAATGTTTTTGATGCTGTACAACAACCCAATCTGTCCCACCACCATAGGGGATACATGATGGCTGACGGTTTCGTTATTGTGGGTCATATCAATAAAACCCACTTCGACGCCCAGTCCAAGGAGTCCATACAGATTGCCTACCAGGCGTGGACGATACTGCGCCAAGCCGATGAGCGAGAGATTGTGGAATTGAGAATTGAGTGAGGTTGTTGCGTCCAGTTCCATCTGCCACTTTTCGCCGAATGTGTGTTGATAAGAGAATCCGGCATAGGGGGTGCCGCCCATCAATTCTGTTCGCAAGCCGAAACTGTTTTGCTGAGCCTGGACTGCGAGCGACAGCAGGGATGCCATAAATATTGCGATAATATGCTTTTTCATGTTTTTTCTTCGATGTTACTTAGAAATTGATTTCTACGCCGTAGGTGCGGCATTTGGGCAGATCGGGCAGGTTGCGATAGTCGGGTAGCAGGTTGGTGTAGAATCGAATCTTGTTGATTCCTGCGCTGAACCGCTGGAGGATGCTGAATCCTAATTCCAGTTTGAAAGGGTTGAGGTAGGAGGTTTTGTCAGAGGTTATCCTGAGGATGTTAGATTGATCTTCGCTAATAGGCGTATTTTGCCAAAGGCGGCTGCCGCAGTTGATTCCGGCAAAGAGGTCCATACCGAAATCTATCAAACGGCTTTTGGCGGGCGACCAGATTACATTTATGGGGATTCCATTATAGGACGATGTGGCAATATTGGAAAAGTGGTCGGCATCGTCGGCCAGCATCAGAAGACCGTTTTGATCCACCTTAACTTTATGGCTCATGGGGGTGAATTCGAATCGGAAATTCCATCCTGTCTTTATTTTCCAGCGTGGATTGAGCTGGATGTTGAATAGAAATGGCACGTCCAACTCGAAGTTCATCGCACTGGCGTATGGGCTGCCGGTGGGGGCTCCAGAGATGTTGGTTATCCAGCCTGTTGGTTTGGACCAGCCCGCCGATGTGGAGTGGAATTTTACACTAGGGCTAGCAAAAACGGTAAGGGTTCCATCCCATTTCGTTTTGTTTTCGTCGGTTACTATGATGTGGTGGATGGTATCTTTTTCACATTTCTGCAAGTAATATGTTCCGTTGACTATCAGGCTCTTGTCGGGGAATGAGTAGCATGAAGGACCATGTCCTCTTTTGAGATTGATGTTCAACTCTTCTTGCTGATAGTGGTTTACCAACACTTGTCCGTTGCCATACACATCTACGGTAAGGTCGTCGCCAGATAGGGTGTCAATCACTAGGCTGGCATCGTGAACCTTAATAGTGTTATGTCCTATACAGTGGAGTCTGCCCAGTTCAAGAGAGGAGCCTTCTTTGAGCTCAAAGCTGGTAATTGTTGTATATTTGATGGTAAGATTGTCGGCTTTGACGATTGCACCCGGCATCAAAAGGAATTCCATGTTTTCAAAGTTGGCATGGATTTCTACCGAGCAACCGCGAAGCGGGACATCGGAACGGCTTAGCGTGAGCGTTTTATCGTTATAGGTGAATGCCTGGCTGCCGCATAGGTATTGTGCCACAGTGGAGTCGCTGCTCACAAAACAGACGAAGGTGGAGTCGTCGGTGCGCGATACCAACTTGACGGGCCAACCGGAATGGATTTCGATTTTTGACACTTTTTCGTCGAAATGTTCGCGAAAGAGGTATTCTTGTTGGGCAGAGGCTGTGGCACTCATGGCCAGCAGCGCTGCTATAAGAGTGATTGTTTTTTTCATGATTCTTAAATAAATATTCTGAATAATAACCATGGTTTCAAGTTTCTTATATAGCCATTGCGAAGAGCCTTAGATCTTCGGTAATAGGGTTGCCCAAGAGATCCGTTTTGGGTGTTTCTTTGACTTTGGGTTGCGAACTGTAGGTCACCATCCCTTTCATCTCAATTACTATACGCTTAGGCGCCTGGACCTCAGCTGGCTGAATGGATTCCTCGGGGGTGTATGCAACCAACTCCTCTGCGGGTGCAGGCTCGATGTATGAATCAAAGACTTGGCAAGACTCCTCGGTCTCGGCAACAACAGAGGGCACCTCAGTTAGGTCTATTGCAGAATTTGTGGAAGCCAAAGGGTAAGTCTTTGATTTAATAGAATTGGTTTTAACGGCCGGCACCTCGGCAGCAATGGTGAGGAGGGGTTTGTGATGGCTCACGGCCAACGTTGGTTCAGCACTCTCAGGTTGGTGAGGATGCAGCCACATCATGGTTGTGACGGCCACGGCGGCCATACAGGCGGCAGCCAAGCCGTAGCGCCACCAATAGGTAAAGCGTGACGTTGCTTTGGAAACGTTGCTGTGTGCTATCGACTCTACGCGTTGGTCGTGTTCGTGCCACAGCTGTTCGATACGTTGCCAGTCGGCATCCTGTGCTTTTTTGTTCATAATTCTACCTCCTTGCTTATCTTGATTAGATGTTCTTTCATTCGTTGAATACGCTTTTTTACGGCGTCTTGGCTGATGCCGAGGATGAGGGCCATGTCGCGGAGTTTCACTTTGTCGAGATAAAGTCGCAGTAGGGTCTTCTCTTCGGGGGTCAAGTGGTCGGCCATGACATAGAGGCTGCTCACCATCTCATCCTCGGCCTCAAGCACAAGCAGATTGCACTGGGCCTCGTCGAGCCTTACCATGGGAACCGCTACCGAGCGGTGCCGCTGCTGGTCGATGGCTGTGTGTAGTGCCACCCTATATACCCAGGTGCTTATGGCGCGACGGTCAATACCAGACGTCCATCCTTCCCAAAGCTTGCAGACGATATCCTGATACAGGTCGCGGATGTCATCGGTAGCCCTATTGGTGAACATCAGGCAGACTTTGAAGAGTATGCCTTGGTTCTCTTCAATTATCTGGGTGAATGACTCTATGTCGTTTTGATGCTTCATCACATAACTAAACGAAAAAGTGATGCAAAAGTGACACCTGGTGTGATTTTTTTTTGCGGATAACGTATTTCATCTTTACAGCAACACCATGAAACTGTATATCGTTTGCAGGCGTCTGTATGAAGACAGTGATGCCAAATCAAAACGCCAATTTGGCGAAGATGACTGAATTATGATAGAACTATATGTGTGACGGGTTGATTCAATGAGATGCTTTAGGAGCATCAGAATTGATAGGGAAATAGAGATTTAGCACATGGGGCAATAATTCAAAATCTTTTCATCTTTTTTTGATGAGGTCGATCTGGAGCCAGAAATCGGGGAAAGATTTGCTCACCGAATCGGGGTGGAGGACTGTGAGGTTGGGATATTTTAGCGATAGCACCCCAAAAGCCATGGCTATGCGGTGGTCGTGGTGGTCGTCGACAGGCTGGGTGGGATGTAGCTCGGCGGCATGAAGAACTATTTCGTTTTCGGTTAGTTGCATTTTTCCGCCCATTTTCTCGAGCTCGGTTTTAAGCACCATAAGTCGGTCGGATTCTTTCAGCCGAAGGTTTTTTACGCCTTTGAGCCGAGCTTCGATACCCAAGGCGGCACAGGTGGTAATGACCGAAGGCAGCAGGTCGGGACAGTCGATAAAGTTGTATTCAAAACGTGATACATGCTGGCCCGAACCTTCGACAGTAATGGAGCGCACGTTGGCGCGATAGGGCGAGCGCAGTTGCTTGGTTGTCACCCCCATGCTTTCGAAAATAGAGGCTGCCACACTGTCGCCTTGAACCGATGTGAGCGAGAGGCCCTGCATGCGCAAACGAACGCCCGGAAGGATGGCGGCAGCGGAATAAATGTATGATGCCGATGACCAGTCGCGCTCGATTTCGATTACACGTGATTTTCGGAACGCTTTGGGCGGAGTAAGGCCCACCCGGTATACGCGCTTGTTGGGGCTTACGGTGGCTTCGATACCGGCCTGATTGAGAATCTGGCGGGTCATTTCGATATAGGGACGCGAAGCGGCTCGGTCGGTGAGGGAGACGGTGATGCCGTTGGGCAGCAGGGGTCCCATAAGCATCAGTCCCGAAACGAATTGGCTGCTGAGCGAAGGATCGATAGTAGCAGTTTTGAATTCGGGGGTGCGCCCGGTAATGGTGACGGGAAGGAAGCCTTCGTTTTCGGTACATTCAATCTGGCAGCCCATCTTCCGGAGGCAGTTGATGAGGGGGGCCATGGGGCGTTGTTTCAGCCGGTCGTCGCCGGTAAGGATGTGGGTGCCGGGAGTGATGGCCAGCAAGGCAATCATGAATCGGGCCGGGGTGCCGGCATTATGGCAGTAGTACATGTTGCTGCTTTTGTGGCGAAGCTGCGAGAGCAAAGCCAGCAGCAGCTGGGTGTCGTCGGCAGTGGAGAGGTTGTGTAGCACGAAGGTCGACTGCATGACATAGTTGACCATCAGCCAGCGGTTGCTCATGCTTTTGGAAGCCGGAAGGGTGATATGTATGTCGTTGGTGTTCAAGCGTCGATGTCGTATTCTTTGATTTTTCGATATAAGGTGCGTTCCGAAATATGCAGTTCGCGGGCTGCCAGGTGGCGCTTGCCTCCGCTGCGCTGGAGTGCGGTGATGATGGCTTTCTTTTCGCGGTCTTCTAAAGCCAGGGGTTCTTCTTCTACTACTTCGGAATCCTGGAATTCGTCGTCGCGGCTGGTGCGTTCTTGGGGCTGGAGCAACTTGAGTTCGTTGTCGGAAGTGGGTATGGTATTGTCGTAGAAGTCGTAGCTAGGAGCTGGAGCAGCAGGTACATGTGTGAGCGGAAGCCCTTGTGCCAGTTGGGCTACGGCTTGGCGCAGGTCGTTGATTTCGTTGCGCATTTCGCTAATCATCTGTCCCATGCTGAGTGCCTTGAGCAGCAACTCGCGGTCGGAGATGGCGGTGGTGCTATTGGAAGCGCCGCCATTGAAAAGGGCGGGCATTTTTTCATCGGGCACATAGTTGAGGTAGTTGGCAAGAATGGCACGCGAGATGGTGCGTTCGGTTTCCACCACAGCCACTTGTTCGGTTACATTCTTCAGCTCTCGTATATTGCCGTACCAAGGATAGTTCATGAGGTACTGGCGAGCATCTTCGGTAAGGAAGATAGGGGGCATGTGGTATTTCTCAGCCACATCGCTGGAGAATTTGCGGAATAAGAGCGGGATATCTTCCCGGCGTTCGCGAAGGGGCGGAATGTATATGGAAATCTGCTGCAGGCGGTAGTAGAGGTCCTCGCGGAAATGCCCGTTGCGCACGGCTGCAACCAAGTCGACATTGGTGGCTGCCACCACTCTCACATCCACTTTCATGGCGGTGGAGGAGCCAACGGGGATAATCTCTCCGTTTTCGAGAACGCGAAGCAGCTTTACCTGCATCGAGAGAGGCAGCTCGCCTATTTCGTCGAGGAAAATGGTGCCGCCGTTGGCTTCTTCGAAATAGCCCTTACGGTTCTTTTCGGCACCGGTGAAAGCCCCTTTGACATGGCCGAAAAGTTCGCTTTCGATAGTGCCCTCAGGAATGGCGCCGCAGTTGACGCTTACAAGTCCGCGTCCCTGCTTGACGTGTTTGCGCAGGCTGTTTTCGTGTATAATGCGCGAAAACACATCTTTACCCACACCGCTCTCGCCATGAATGAGAATGCTGAGGTCGGTAGGGGCCACTTGGATGGCTTTGTTTAGGGCCAGCTCCAGTTTGGAGTCGTTACCGATGATGCCGTATCGTTGTTTTAATTGTTGGAGTGTCATGATTGGTAATGAATGAAATTAAAGTGAATCAGGAATCCTGTGAAGTGGGGAAAGGTGTTATGTCACTCGGTTTAGTGCGTCGCAAAGGCTTTTGCGTAGTTTGGAAAGATTTACGCGCTGGCCCATCAATATGGTGATTTCGTCGTCGTCTTTGCAATTGCGCAGCTGGAAACTGATTTCCTCGAGTTTTTGCTCGATTTTCTTTAGCTTGAAATTGTTGATGGACTGGTCGATATCCGGTTTGAGGTTGTGTTCGATAGAGGGAACGTAGATGTTTTTGTTTTCTCGCCAGAGTTTGCTGATGGAATAGGAGTTGATCATCAGCGATAGTGCGGTGTTGCGCACAATTGCATCGGTATGCATGGCAAAAAAGTTGGCATCGGGCAAAGCTTCCCCTTTTTCGATGGCCTGGGTGTAGATGTCGAAAATGGTTTGGTAGGTGGGGTTGTCGAAGGTGAGTTCGTCCTGTTTGAGTTCGCCGACGATGATTTCAGCAGCAGGCATCTGGGCGGACTCGGTTACACCATCATCATTGATGAACTCTGTCACCAATTCCTTGCCGCCATAGTTGACCAAGAGGTTGATGATTTGCCGTTCTTGGCTTTCGGCGGGATGCTGCATGGGAAGAACTTGGGGCGGAGCAGTATAGGTTGTTCGGGGCTCGTAGTCGCCTTCCTCGGGTTCGGGTGGTGGGGGAAAATCGTCGCCATAGGGCTGAGGTGCGTTAGTGGGTGTCGGTGTTTGGGGGAGGGGCTGAGATTGGGTATCGGATTGCTGGCGGCGGAGCTCCTCCTTATAGGCTTTTTGAGCATTGGAGGCTAGCGTTTTGGCCAACTCCTGGGTGAGCACCTGTTCCGACATTTTGAGGCTGCCGGCAGTTTGTGTGATATATTCCTGCCGCTCCAGAATGTCGGGCACTAGGGCAATGGTGTTGACGATCTCTTTTAATACTTCTGTTTTGCGGATAGGGTCGTTTTGAACATCGTCCAAAAGGACGCGTGTTTTGAACTTTACGAAGTTCTCCTCGTGGGTGCGGAGGTATTCCTGCAGTTGGGTGGAACCATATTTCTGGGCATAGCTGTCGGGGTCTTCGCCATCGGGGAAAAGGACTACGCGCACATGCAGCCCTTCTTCGAAAAGAAGGTTTACGGCACGCAAGGCGGCTTTAATACCGGCCGAGTCGCCGTCGTAGAGCACGGTTACATTAGGCGTGTAGCGCTTGATTAGACGTATTTGCTCTATGGTAAGCGATGTGCCGCATGAGGCCACGGTGTTGCATACGCCGCTCTGGTGCATCGACACTACATCGACATTGCCCTCGACCAAATAGCATTTGTCGGCCTTGCTGATGGCATTTTTGGCTTGGAATAGGCCATAGAGAATATGGCTCTTGTTGTAGATGTCGGAGTCGGGCGAGTTGACGTATTTGGCGGCTTGCTTTTCTTTGGAGAGGATGCGGCCGCTAAAGCCCAGCACACGTCCCGAGATGCTGAAGATGGGGAACATCACACGACCGCGGAAACGGTCGTAGCATTTGCCATCCTCTTTGAAAATGGTGAGGCCGGTTTTTTCGAGCGCCTGGTTGCTGTAGCCGTTTTTGCGGGCATGGTCGGTAAAGTTGCTCCATTGGTCGAGGCAGTAGCCGAGGCCGAAGGTTTTTATGATTTCGTCGCTCAGGCCGCGTTGGTGGAAATAGCTTAGGCCGATGGCTTTGCCTAGCTCATCGTTGTAGAGAAGGTCGGCAAAATATTTTTGGGCAAACTCGCTTACATGAAACAGACCGTCGCGTTCGGTTTGGCGCTCTTTCTGTTCATCGGTCATCTGCTCCTCTTCAATCTCGATATTGTATTTTTTTGCCAGGTAGCGCAACGCTTCGGGATAGGTGTAGTGCTCGTGGTCCATGAGGAAGCCTACGGCATTGCCCGATTTGCCGCAGCCGAAGCACTTGAAGATGCCTTTGCTGGGCGAGACATAGAACGAAGGAGTCTTTTCGTTGTGAAAGGGGCAGCAGCCGATGTGGTTGCCTCCGCGTTTCTTCAGCGACACGAATTCTCCAACCACCTCTTCGACATGGGTGGCATCCATAATGCGCTGGATTGTTTCTCTATTAATCATAAACTGCTAGTATCTATGTCGTTGTTGCAATTGTGCTATTTGCATACCAAATTGCAAAAATACGAAAATATACTGACATTTTGTCAGTTTCTTGTCGCAAAAAATATTTTTTTCGAAAAAATGAGAATTTTTTGTAACGTTTTTCGTTTTATTACGACAATAAGAAAAAACGCAACACACAAGTATCACTAGTCAGCAAATTTGATGAAATCCGACGAATTCAAGCAATGGGTGCCTTTACTACAGCCCGCGATGCAACGCATGGCAGAGCGACTGCTCGACTCGCCGCAAGAGGCGGAGGACTTGGTGCAGGATCTTTTCGTCGAACTTTGGCAACAGCGCAAACAACTTTCGAAAGTAGACAATCTGCAAGGCTATTGTGTACGGATGACCCAGTTTAAGTGTATCGACCGGATCCGCGCGCGCCGTACTGCCTTTCAGCCGATTGCCGGTTGCGAAAATCGAATTGCCGACAATCCTTCTGCCGAACCCTCATACGAGGATTGCCAGTACGAACAGTTGAAGCAACGTATTGCCGAACTTCCTCAAGACCAACAGCAACTATTGCAGCTACGATATTGGCAAGGACTTAGTAGTCGACAGATTGGCGACCAGATGCAGCTAAGCGAGGGCAATGTGCGTGTGCGCTTGAATCGTATTATTGTAAAACTTCGAGGCGCTATGGCCTCTACAAAACATTTCGACATGAAAAACAAATTAAAATTTCTTTTTTCACTTTTATTATTGATGACATCTTTATCGGCATTGGGTCAGCATAATCCGCGCCAGTTTCAACGGCATAAGGTGCCTTTTGCTGATACATTACTTAACAACTTTAAGTTCTCTATTGCCCATACAAATAATGGCTGGTCATTTGTGGATAAAAATATGTTGTCGTTAGAGTATGACCGTAAGATGAACAAGTCATTTGATTTGGGTGTTTTTGTCTCGTTTCAAAAAGATATACATTACGAATTGGATGAAACAGGCAGTTCCCACTGCACGATTACCCGCGATGGCGAAGTCCTTTACGATGGGCCAAATATCGACATTGTGTGGAGGCCTGAATTTATCTTGGGCGGCAGTTTCAACTATCACCCATTGTCAAAATGGTTGACTGAGAACAATAAATTCGATGTGTACCTGAATATGCGTTTGGGTGCCAAAATAAATCCTTATCGCAAATTCGATGACATTAATGTTGATGCTGGAGTGGTGGACCACTATAAGTTGCCTGCTGCCTACTTATTTGGGGAGTTGAATCTTGGAATGAGCTACTCTTTCAATTCTCATTGGGCCGTGTGGGGCGAAACGGGTTGCGGGTTTCAACATGGTCTATGGTATGTTGCAGGAGATCGTTTTATAAAAGGTTATTATTTTTGGCAAACGCGGCTAGGCGTGAGCTATAAGTTTTAAATTGAATAAATATTAAAGCCATGAATACCAATTCCGAAGATATCCGCCGTCAGCAGGCTATTTTGGACTGCATTGACGCTATAGAGGCATCTCGCCGCCGCCGGGTTGGCTATATAGCCGGCAGCACTGCTGCAATAGTGCTGGCCGCCGTGGTGATAAAGAGCGTGTGGGTCGATAGCAGAATAAGCAACGCTCCCATACAGCCCGTGCAGGTGGTGGCTTCAACCATGGATTCTGTTGCCAATAAAGTAGCAGATGTTCCCCGAAATACTATAACGTTTGGGATATCGAAGAGCAACACCTTGCTGCTTGCTGCGGTGCAATCATCGAATCTGGTTGTGAACGAAAGCTCGGTTGAGGATACAGCCCTTCCTGTGGTAGAGGATATAGAGGTGTTGCTTCCGGAAATGCCCCTTCAGATGAAGGATGCAGATGTGCTGGCAGAAGCGGCCATGGAGCAGGAACAGTTGCCCGAAGAAGTCTCAACACCTGCGCCTAGCTTGCATGTTCCTCGCCAGCTGGTTGCCGATAGAAAGGGTGGTTTGAGGGGTTGGTTCGATATCAAGTCTGATAGTCAAATGGATGGCACTACATTGTCGATTCAAATAATATAAATATTATTGTAGCCATGAGAAAAATCATTTTATCCATTATATTGTTGCTTGCAGTGTCGGCAGTATCGGCACAGCAAAAGCAATACCGTTTCGCCCTCACTCGCGATTACGATAAAATCATTGTAGAACAGGGCTGGGATGCCGTGCTCGTACAGTCGGGATCGCCCAATGATGTAGCCGAATTGCAGTTCGAAGGGTTTGCTGATACGCTTAATTATCTAGTGGTGGAGTGTGCAGATAGGGTAAAGCCATCGCAGGTATTCCGGTTGCTGGAGGGCAGTTTGCGTATTAAAGAAAACAAGCACTTGCCTGCTGGCACACGCGTGGAGGTGCACACAGCCCGCCGTATACACCGCATAGAACTGATGCCGAAAGCCCAGCTATCGATGCCCGGACGCTTTGAGGGGTATGGCGACCTTACCTTTGCACAATGGGGACATAGCCGCTTGATGGCCGATACGCTTGCCTCGGCATCGCTGCTTTTTGGCTACAAGGGCGATAGCTGCTACTTTTATTGCCGACACCAAGAATACATGCAATCGCTAACCGAGCAGGATTTTGGCAAACGCTATGGAAGTGAACCATGCGAGGTAGGCGGTACACCCGATAGTAATCAATATGGCAATTCATTCTACGAAAGTTCGGTGTATCGAATGAACGATATGTGGTATGAAGCCCCTAGCGTGCGTTTTCATGAAAATATGACGCTTCACCTTGGTGTGGGATTCCGATTGCTTGCCAATCTCTGCAACAACGATGTCTACAACGAGTCGAATATTTTATATGTTACAAAGAAGAATGATTTCTATGTGCCACTCTATCTCAAGTGGAAGATTGACCGACGATTCGACTGCCGTTTGGGACTGCAGTATAATTGGTTTACTTCTACATTGTTAGCGAATCCGGTTTTGGAAGATGAAGTTTCGATAGGTGAAATCGACCCATCGTATTACAATGCCAGAACTACTATCGACCACCATTTTATCGGTGTTCCATTCTCGATAACCTATCATCCCATACGGCGCAATCGCGAAGCCTTGGGGCTAACGGCGGGTATGTTGGTCAGCCACGAATTAAGGCCAGCTACGGTGAGTACTGAATATAGGCTAAGCGCCAATCAGATAACGGGTATGGTCAGCACTACACATATGGTCAATCCGTGGCGTATCGAAATGCAGTTGGGGGTCGAGACCAATCTGCTGGGACTAATCCATGGAGTTCAGTTTTACTACAGTTTATTGCCTACTTATCGCGATTTCCCCGAAACCAACCGCTGCCATGAATTCGGCGTAGCCCTTTTCTTATAGCTTGCTCATTTATTCTCATATATAAAAAGCCCTCGCCGGAAAGCAAGGGCTTTTTTTATAGTGAGTTCTTTTTTAGGTTTTTGAAGCTATTAACAATTCAATCGTATTGTGACTCTAAGGTAATGACGGGCGTATTGAAGGAGTAGAATAGAGAGAATCGCAACTGGTTTTTAGGGGACAGGCTAGTCGATGTTGACGAGTTTGTAGGTGCGGGTGCCAAGGCCGATGTGTTCGCCCCATTCCATAATATGGGTGCCGTGTTTGGATTCGATACGCTGGAGGAGGGGTTGGCTGTTGTTGTGCTCGTCGTTGTGTATTTGGCTGACGATATCGTAGCAGGCCTGGTCGATGGCCACGGGGTCGAAAGAGGCCAAGATGCCGTAGTCGGCAATCAGCGGCTCGGCGGGATGGGCGTTGCAGTCACAATCGACCGACATGCGGTACATGACGCAGATATACAGTATGCGTTCGCCATTGCCAAAGTAGTTGTGGACAGCCTGTGCAGCTGCAGCCATCGACTCTACGAACGCATCTTGGTCGTTCTTCATCAAAAACCATTTTTTAGTATTTTGGGTAGCTCCGGCAGAATGGATGTAGGCTTTGCCTTTGGAAGAAGCCACACCGATGGAAGCGTTTTTCAGAGCGCCGCCCATGCCGGCCATCTGGTGGCCTTTGAAGTGTGCCAGATTGATCATAAAGTCGTAGTTCTTCAGGTGGTTGCCTACGAGGTCGTATTGAATATGGGTGGAGTCGACAACGGGAATACGCATCTCGCCATGCTCGTCCATGATGTCTACCGGAGCCACATCCATAAATCCACGTTCGCGGATGGCCTTCCAATGTTTTTTGCTGGTGTTGCGCGAGCCGGGGTAGGCAGTGTTGCACTCAACGATGGTACCGTTGACTTCCTTTACCAGGGGTGCAATGAAGTCGGGGCGAAGATAGCCGGTGTTTTGCGATTCGCCGGTGCTGATTTTTACCGCCACTCTGCCTTCGGCTTTGCGGCCAAGGGCATGGTAAATGCGCAGCAATGCTTCGGGTGAGATTTCGCGAGTTACATAAACAGTAGCGGTGTTGTTGTCGGTTGTCGGTTGTGCGGTTTGAGCCATCAATGAGGCTCCCGCCAAGAGAAATGAAATGATGAATAATGTAAGGTGTTTCATGGTATAAATTTGTTATTATCAAAGTGATTTCTATAATAATTGTGTGTTCGTGGATGGGATTTTGGGCTTGAATGAGGTGTCTATAGTGGTGATAAGTATTGGTTTTTAAGCTTTTTTCAAAGCTGTTTTGTGATATTATTTGAATTGCAAAGATACAAAAACTTTTTCATTTCCTAAGAGCTTTTAATGCATTGCTATTAAAAAGGTACTTCATATAAATGCACCACAAGAACGCTAGAAGTACAGATCCGATTGTACCCTCGTTGAATCGATGTTTGGCCGAATTCTTGATAATGAAAGTAGTACAATTCTATTCTTCCCAATTACCATTTCTTGTGTCCATGGATTGCTTGCTGCCATCCATAAGTTTAAGGTAAGGAAAACATCCGCAGGTGGCCTGGTAATATAGGTGACTGGCTATTGGATGCGTGGTTGTACTGGAAATGCCGCGATGATAATGCGTTTTTTTTGCGGGGTGTATGGCGCAGGGATACCGCAACTACCCCGCAAGAACCCCGCAAGAAAAACGGAGTATGGGCGATGAAAGGGGTGGGGGCATAGTTCCTGGTGTCGGGGGTGGTGTCGAAAAATGGGGCATATTCGACTGGTTGCATAATTTTATGTTAAGTTCTATGGGTAGTGAAGGCTTGAGAGAGTGTGGTTGATTTGCTATAATGACAAATATATGAGCGCGATGGATGTATTTTTGAAAAAGTGTCATGTGGCGAAAGCTAGTGGGCGGATATGATAGATTTTAGTCGAATCATTCGACTACATTCGACTGCCATTCGACTAGGTACAGTACTCTTCAGTTGATGTATTGAGGTCTATAATAAGTGTTATTCGGGTGTGTTGGAATAATTGTTACTAGTTGGTATTCAGCGAAAAAATATGAAATATTTATGCCGATAGGAATGGGTGTTTCTCATATTCAAATAGGCTGTGTGGGGCGATTTATGGTGTAGTCGAATGAGTCGAATGAAAAAGTGGGTGTGTATTGTAGATTGTTTATTCAATAGGCTTGCGTACGCATTTGATGACTTTTGTGATGATAATATTTCAAACTATTGGTGTTAGAAGTTATTAGTTCAGAATTGTGATGAACCCCTAAAATGAAGCTCCAATAATTGTTAATTCGTTTTTTTTATGTATCTTTGCAAAATAATTATTCGTCATTGCAAACTATGAAATCACAAAAGGAATTGGCTGTAGAGCAGCGTTTAATGGAATTGACCAAGGAAATTATCGACATCACTCCCGAAGAGGGCGATTTGCCCTTGATGGTGATTCGAGATTTGATTGAGGATAAAGAAATTCAAGCGGTGCAGGATTACGCCAATCGGGTGGCTATCTCCCGATTGAATTTCAACGATCATGGCCCCGTGCATATGCGTACCGTATGCCGTAACGCGTTGAAGATGCTTAAAATCCTATACAATGCCAGAGTAGAAACCAGTCTGCAACGCGACCAGATTGGGTCGTTTGACGATAGTGTTACCGCTGTGGCGCTGGCTGCTTTCTGCCATGATTTGGGTATGTCGATCGGTCGGCAAGACCACGAGCTTTATAGCGGAATTTTGGCATATAACATCATCGATCGTATTCTCTTGAAAAATCTCCCCAATGCAGAAGATTTGCAACGACGAGTGACAATACGTTCGATGGCGATGGAAGGTATTTTGGGTCACATGGGTACGCGCAAAATCCACTCGATAGAAGCTGGTTTGATTTTGATTGCCGATGGCTGCGATATGACCAAAGGCCGCGCTAGAATTCCATTGGAAGTGCATCCCGAACCCAAGATAGGAGATATCCATAAATATTCGGCCAACTCTATCGACCATGTGATGATTACCAAAGGGGAAGAAAAACCCATTAAGATTATGGTGACTATGAGTGCAGAGGTAGGTTTGTTTCAAATCGAAGAGGTGCTGCTACCTAAAATAAATAGTAGTCCGGCCCGTCATTTGGTGGAATTGTTTGCTGGAGTAGAAGGTCAAGCGGTTAAACGCTACATGTAGCATTAGTCGCAAAGGACATAGATGTCGTTGCGGGGATTGAGGAAGAGGATTGGCAGTTGATTATCATTGCGGATGGTGCGATGTTCCTGCACCCCGGCAAACCATTCGATGATATCAAGGTCGCGAGTGTCGGTGGTGACGCTGATGAGGAGTCCGTATTGCCTATCGGCGGCGGCGTTGCATATCACCGTTTCGGGGAAGAGGGCTTTGCCGTGCACGGTTTCATCGGAATAGTTGATGGCTAAGCCTTTGAAGAATTTGTTCATAAAGAGCACGTTGTTGTGCCATTTTTGGCGTAGGCCATCATCTTTATAGTCGAAATGCATAATGGCCAGTTGGCTGCGGTTGAACCGGGCAAAATAGCTGGCCCAAATAAGTTTGTCTTTGCTTTCTTTGCGGAAATCAACGCCAAAAGCCACCCGGTCGTAGTCGTGGGTAGTATCCATCGGCTTTTGTACGGTGAGATAGGCTATTTTGCATTCAGAGAATAGGTGCAGCACCTCTTTGTAATGGGTGGGGGTCCCGTGTTTGGCTTTGGCATTGATGCCTGCCACAGCCACCACTCCATTGAGCATGGTGGGAAGGGCATTAATAACCTCTTGCGTGTTGCCTTTCATGACCACATGTGCGGGTTTTATGCTTGCATATTGCTTTTCGAGTGCAAGGATGCGTGACGTGGCTTCGTCAACAGCAATGTTGCCATGGCGCTTGTCCTCGACATATAGCAAAATGAGTCCTTTGTTGAGCATTTGGGACAAAAATAGGGCATGGCTCATGACGGTATCAGCCATTGTAAGATCAGCCAGATAAGCTATGACAAATTGATCTTTCATCGGATTAGTGTTATATCTCCTTTGAGCAGGTTTTCAAATCCAGCCTCGCAACGAACTTTGCAGTAATAGGCATAGACCCCGGGTAGGCACCAATTGCCATTGTAGCGACCATCCCAACAGTCGTGGATATCGTAAGTCTCATATACTTTTTCGCCCCATCGCGAATAGATGGCGAGATAGAAGTCGGTAACGTAGTCGCCGTGAAAGCAGAGTCGATCGTTGACGCCATCGCCATTGGGAGAGAAAGCATTCGGGATGAAAATGTTGGGACGTCCACAATTGATTTCGGTACAATTGATTACGACGTTCCCTTCCCAGGAACAGCCATTGCTGTCGGTAACGTTGACATGGTATATTTGAATAGAGTCGGAGGGAGTGGCAATGGGATCGGGGCTGTAGGGATGGTTGATGGTGTTGGAAGGGGTCCAATGATACGAGGCACCAGGCACATGTGTGACATGGAGGCCAACGCTTTGACTTAGGTAAATATAATAAGCATCGGCCCAAACCTGGAGATGAGTGAGCGAGGTGTCGCGAGTAATGGTGACAGTATCGGAATAAGGGCAGCCGGCGGTATCGGTAAACAGGATAATATATGTGCTATCGCAAAGTCCGTCAAGTGATAACGTTGATGTGGGGCGGCCCGGGTAGCCGTAGTCGACGGTAATCCAACCATTGCATTCATTTCCGCAGATGATATTGGAAGCAGAAACAGAATGTTCGAGCACCGGGGGGTCGGTTACGGTGAAGTAAATGGTAGTTTCGCAGCCGTGGCTTTCGATATGCAGGGTGTGCTGTTGCCCATCGTCGCTGAGTCCAGTGAGGATGCTATCGCCAATGACGCCATCCCAATAGTATACGGCAGAATCGCTGATATTGGAAGGCACAATGGCAATGGCTTTGCCATCGTTGCCGCCAGGGCAGGTGGGTGTGCGGATAATCAATGTGTCGATAATGTCATAAATCATCACGTCGAAAGTGTCGGTCTCGGTGCAACCGGAATTAGATGTGATGCGCAGGATGTAGATGCCTCCGTGAGTGACATAGGGGTTGGCGATGGTGGGGTCAGACACTTCGCCCTGAATCCACTCATAGGTGCAGCCCTGCATAGGAGTGGGACCTATCTGGGTGGGCTCGGTAGAACAGGTGGATTGGGTGGCGGATCGAGAGCCATGTTCGCTCAGCACCCTGACATAGACATAAAAGGTATCGGTGGTGCGGCACCCTTGGTCCATGTAAGCAACCAGGGTGGCGCGGAAAGTGCCCGATGTGCTATAAGTGTGTTGGGGATTGGCCAAAGTGGAGGTGGTACCATCGCCAAAGTCCCAGAAGAAGCGATCGCCACGCCCAGTATTTATAAATGATACGTCGTATGGTGCGCACCCTACTTCGGGAGCGACACATTCAGCCACAGGAAAATCGTCGTGGATATTGAATCGAAAGAGGGCGTTGTTGCAGTTATCGGAACTGAGATTGTGGGGTCCCCACACACTATCGGTGACTGGGAAATAGTCGTTTCGAGAACAGCTGGCGCAAACGCTTTGGTAGAGTGTGGCATGTCGATCGAAACGGGAGGTGCCTCCATCGACATGGTCATGACCACTGGCAGCATCAATAGCATAGTTGCCGGAATGGTTGCCGTGAAGCTCGCCAAAGTAGGTGGCATAATTGATGCCCGAAGCATCAGCATCCATGGACATGATGTAGAAATCCTGACCATCGGTATGGGTTTGATATGCATCGGGAGTGATTTCCATGCCGGTAGTGCCGCCTTGATTCCAATCTACGTTATTGCAGGAACCTACATAATCGCGTCCCCATCCGGAGATATAAATGCGGTTGCAGATATCGGCAGCAAAAGCGGTGGGAGAGATATTGGGGCGTCCGGTAACATTGCCGAAGGTGGTGGACCAGATACGCTGTGTGATGTCGGGATTGAACCTGGCCACTACCATACCAGCACCAGGCACATTGTAATTGGCGTTATGGATAAAAAAATTGCTATTGTCTTTGGTTTGTCCATAAAGGAACACATCGTTTTGTTTTCCAGTACGGACAAAATACATCTGGTCGTAACTGGGGGTGCCGAAATATGAGCTGCTCATGAGCACCTCGCCATTGTAGGAAATCTTCGCCACGAAACCGTCGGCGCTGCCCCCGCCAAAAGCGGTTTGGAAAGCACCAGTAGTTGTGGGAAAGTCGCTGGAATTGGTACCACCACACACAAGGAGGTTGTAGCTGCTGTCGACATCGATAGAATAGACTGCATCGTCGCCAGAACCGCCCAAATAGGTAGACCAAATCATATTGCGAAGATTGTAGTCGATTTTAAACACAACGCCCTCTTGCCCGCCACCATGAGTTGTGCTCACGCTATTGTTCGTGACAGGGAAATTGGTAGAAAAAGTGGTTGAACCCACATAGATATTGTTCAAATCGTCAGTAATCAGTTCGCCGCGTGCGCCATCTCCGTAGTTGAAATAAAGCGAGTCGTTTCCGCACATGATAACGCTGGAGGGGTAGAGCTGAGAGTTGCTGAAGCTGTGTCGGTAATTAAGACCATCGTTGCCAGAACCACCTACAAAGGTTGAAGCCTGTAATGCCGTACCATCGCTGGAGAACCTGCTGATAAAGATGTCGGAGCCATTGGGGAAATTCACATAGTTACTTCCTTCATAAGCTACATGGCTGCCACCTCTAAAATGGTTCTGATACGCGTTCATCAATACAGGGAAATCATCGGAACCTGTAGTACCAAAGATTACCAACTCGTCGAAACTATTCACAAACATGCTGTGTGGCATATCGGCATTCTGCCCGCCGAGATAAGTGGCAAAAAGGCGATGCCTACCCGTTGGGTCGAATTTGAATATGCCGATATCGGCATTGCCGCTATGCGTTTGACGCCATGCGCCGCTCGATACCGGATATCCCGAACCGAAAACGATGCCGGCGGTGTAAGCATTTTTATATAAATCGAAGGTGGCAGTGGTGCCCCAATTGTCGACAGTGGAACCTGTGTAAGTAGAGAAATAAAGGATGGGGTCGATAGTAAGGGGGCGGGAATTGTCATATTCGCCAAGTACAAAATTCACTTCGTTGTCTCGAATCTGGTAACGGCATTCGATCTCGCAGCGACCGGTATCGCAAGTTTGGTACGCGTAAGGAGCCAATTCAACTATTTCGCCCACCGTGGTGCGGATAATGAGGTTGCCGTTGGAAATATATATCTTGTCAGCTCCCTCATACTGCATCACAATTTGGGTTGGATCGGCATGGGGGCTTACATAATAGTTGCTTTTCAATGCGTTTTCCGACACACGTATATCCATATCGATGCCGGAATATAGTTGGGAATAAAAAAGGGTGAAGTAATGGGGGAGACGCGATACCCATCGAGCGGGGTCGTTGCCCAAGTAATAGTTGTCGTAGCCCCCGTCGGAATCAATATCCAAACCGCTGACGGAAGGGCTGGGATTACAGTTTTTGTAGCGCACCCGGTAGGCGTGGCCATGGGTGCAATAGTGATGATGACCGTGGAGAGCTTCCTCATCATCAATATCATGGTCGAAGAGGTTGACGGTATAACCGTTTTTTTCTGCAAAAAATGCAGTAAAATACATCTGTGAATGAAAGAGCGATGGGTCGTCCCACTGCCCCGCATTCTGAATGAAATATGTGCGAGTGCCAACGCCTAGCGTGTCGCGCTGGCGTGCCCATGCAAAGGGCGACGTAATAACTATGAATAGTATCAGCAAAAGGGTGTCCCGAAGGGCACCCTCTGCTTTTACTATTGTAGTAGAATTACTATCTAAGAACTTCGATAGCACCATTGTGTTCCATATTACCTTGATAACCCTTACCAGAGAACCTGAAGAAATAGGTACCAGCAGGAGCGTTAGTGGCATTGGGATCCCAGAACTGGTCGATGGAAGAGATATTCTCGGCATGGAAGCAGCGAGTGCCCCATTTGTCGAAGATATCGAGCTGGTTGATAGGATAAGCCAGACCTTCTACCAGATTCTTGATAATGAAGATATCGTTGATACCATCGCCATTGGGTGTAACCACATTGGGGAAGACAAGCTGGTCGTTGATGATGAGAATCTTATTCTCAAGAGTATCGGCGCAAACCACATGCTGTCCGCTAGGAGCGTAGTTGTCGCTGCGAGCCAGCAGTCGGATGGTGTAGCTGCCTGAGATATCCTCGCCGGGAGCAGCAGTCCATGTGAAGGTAGGATTATTGTTAGTGAGGGTGTGGAAGGAATAGGGGTTGTCGTTGCTGTATTGGATTTCCCAGAAATAAAGGTTGCTACCATCGTCGTGAGAAGTATTGTTGATGAGCTGGACGCTGGGGTTGGCAACTGTGGGGAATGTGGGTTCCCAAGAGAACTGGGCATCAGGGGTAGGATAGACGTGGATAAGATCGGGATAAATCAAAGAGTCCTTACAACCAGCTTCGCTCTCAACATAGTATTTGAAGTCGTAATTACCTGCTGCATAACTATGGCTGGGGTTCTTCAGGGTGCTGTAAGTGCCGTCGCCGAAAACCCAACGGTATTTGTAGCCGTTGCGGGTGGTGTTGACCACATTGATGGTGAGCGGTTCGCAACCTTCGAGCGGGAAGATGCCGGGATCGAAATTGGGAATGGGTTGGGGATTCACTTTAACGATAATTGTATCGCGGCCATAACACTGTTTGCCCGTCACCTGGTTGACAACTTCGACGACATACTGATGGTCGGAATTGGTCTTAGGAGTGGTGGTGATGATGCCTGTGGTTTCGCCAAAGGGTTCCCAGTTATAGGTGTAAGTAGATGAAGTATTCTTATCGGTAGCATCAAGCTGCATGGTCTGCACATCGCAAAGGATGGTGTCGTTGCCCAAATGGGGGGTAGGAGTATAAACGGTAGCAATCTTGGTGAGGGTGTCCCACTGGCAGCCGAACTCGTCATAAATAGAGAGTTTGATTTTGAAGTTGCCTGCGGTATCGGGGGAAGAGATATATGCGGCAGAAGCATCGCTGATTTTCTTGTTAATGCGGAGACCGCGGTATTCGCCCATATAGAAATCGGTTGCTGCGGTATCGGGACGCCAAACAACAGAGTCGATGCCGACCTGATAGTCGCAACCACCGCCAGCACTTACGTTGCAGATGTCCATAGACCAGTTGAAAATCCAGCCATTATCGATAGAGAAGTTGTCGCAGATTTGGATATTCCATTCGCCGTTGAGGGGGCATCCGACCAAGGTCGAGAAGTCATCACCAGGGATGTAATAATCGTTTTTTTCTTCATGGTTGCTAGGCTTTGCGGTAGTTACAGTAGCAGGTCCGAAAGGTACACCCGCATTGCAGAAAGGAGCTTGCATGACGGGCATGGTTTCTGTTGCCCCGATAGTGGGACCATTAGCCAAGCCGGCACCCGTAGGAAACAAGTTGTCTGCGGGGTCGCCATTAACGAATGTATATTGTCCGTTGCGAGAGAAACAGTAGTCGTAACCTACGCCAAAGGGATTGCAGATAGAGTCGCAGTTTTTGTTGTTATTGGAGTTACAGGAATTCGTAGCATCCCAGGCGTCATGACCGTCGCCGGCAAAAGGTACACCAGTATATCTGCCGCCACCACCCGTGGTACCTTCAGGAGCACGGTAGCCATCAGGGATTTCGCTAGTCTCTTTCCATTTCAAGGTTGCTTTACCTCTATTGGGGTCGGTATTGACATCGTAGATGGGGCAAAGGATAGACATGCTATAGTCGCCCATGTAAGAATGCTCGTAGTTAACGCAGATGGAGCAGATGTCTGAAGCTGCTTCGATGGTTTTGCCAGCAGGGAATTCGTTAAATAACACAGGAGCCTCGTAGCATCTTACATCGCAGCGGGGGCCGTCGGGGATAAATGTGCGGACCTCATTGGTTTTAGACACCACATCGCGGAAAACAATCTTTCTGAGGGTAAGGGTACCATTATCACCGTCGTAACCCACATTTACCAGCAGGGAGTCGTCGTTACAAATGGTGGAAAGGTCGAAAATGGTTTTAATGGGGTTTTGTGCCACGCGCACCTGAATAACAGGTTTCACCCTATTCTTACAATCATTCACGTCGGTGATGTCGAGATGAACGTCGTAGCAACCTACAGCATTAAATGCGCACGTGCGACCTCTCGTCATGCCCAGTCCGCTGGTTGTGTCGCCTACAGTGAAAACCCAGTTAAATGTGGTTGTGCTATCTACAGGAGAATACCATCCGGTGCGGTTGGTGTATTCGCCATGGCCATGAAGGACGATGCACTGTCCTTGACAGAGGAATGCGCCCAAGGTCCAGCCGGTGGTATCGATTCGGATGATACTATCGGTGTTAACCCACTGATAGGTGTTGAGAGAATCGATCCAAACATATTCTTTCTCCCAAACGGTATCAAAACTTGTAGGCACATCGCGCATTTTATAATCTCGAATAATAGTGCCATCCACATTGACACGATCGTAGAGCGAATCAATTACAGGAACGATATTTTCGCATGGTTTAGAACATTCGAACTTGAACCTGAATCCGAAGTGCCGTGCAGTATCGTCGGGATGCTGGATGTCGGTGCGGAATCGTATCAGCATGTATCCGCTAGTGTTTCGGGCGCTCATATAGAATACATTGCCTTCAGCGCTAGCGTAAAAACTGTTGAATTTAATCAATAAAGGGTCATTGATAGTAGGACCGTCATAAATGTAAACGGTATCATATCGTCCGATATTGTAATCACCGAGGGGAATGCATAAAACCGCATCGGCAGTGTCGCCAGCGCAAGTAGACTCCACGAGTACTCGATAATCGTAGCCGCGAGTATAATCGCCATTGGGACCGCCATCGTCGAATACAGCTGTGTTATCCGAATTGATGGTGTCACCGTTTAAAGAGGCGTCAAGATTATACCATGTTTCGCCATTCTGAGCCATTACGTTGACGCATCCTATCAAAAACAGCAATGTGAAAAGTGATGCTATCTTTTTCATATTATTATATTTTAGATGTTATCAAAAAAAAGCGTACCGGTGTTATTTGTCGTCGGATTTGAAATGCTCTTCCATATACTGGCTGGCTTGATTCCACGAACGCACAGCCAAGTAGCGGTTGGTAGCATTGTGGGTATCGAAGTATATGGTCTGCTGTTGTGCATCTTTTTGGAACACAGCGAATGGGTAGGCCCAATAGCTGAACACTTCCAAATTCGGGACAAAATGGTCGGGAAGAGCTTCCTGTGTATTCAAATCAACCAATTGGGTGATAGAGAATACGGTAGCATTCTGAGGCAGTGTGTCGGTCATGTAAAAGCAGCTATAAGAGAAATGGCAACGCCATTCGTACTTTTCTGCAGGATATTCGGCAGGGTTGATTTCGTTGTAGTCAAAATATGGCTCAACAATCTTGTAGCAGTTCTGTGCCTGCGACATAGTGCCGATTCCTACCAAAACCAATAGTACTGCGGTGTATATTGCTTTCTTCATAATATGGGTTTTTTAACGTTTGTGATATTGCGAATTATTGTATTTTGATCCTTAATTATTGTTGGGTTAATACTTTTTTTCGCTTATTACTGTCGTTGGGTGCTGTTTCGTCACCCCCTACCTGTAATATTTAACTTTTTTTATGCTTTATTCTGGATTCTGCGTACAAGAGCCATCAAGAAACCGAGTACGAGGAAACCGCCAGGAGCCAGGATGAAGAGAAGCATACCATCGTTGCCACCGATGAAGTTGTGGCCGAAGATTGCGCCGGCACCCAGCATTTCGCGAACAAGGCCGATAAGGGTGAGGGCCCATGTGAATCCGAGTCCCATGAACAAACCATCGAGGAGGGAGTGCCAAACGTTGTTTTTAGAAGCGAAAGCTTCGGCACGGCCCAACACGATGCAGTTGACTACGATCAGGGGGATAAAGAGACCGAGGGTGTCGTAGAGGTCGGGGAGGTATGCCTGCATAACCATTTGCACGATGGTGACAAATGTTGCGATAACGACGATAAAGGCGGGGATGCGCACTTTGTCGGGGATGAGCGATTTGAGCAGCGAGATGACGATGTTGGACATCATCAGCACGAAAGCAGTGGCCAAACCCATGCACATGCCGTTAACAGCGCTGGAAGTAGTAGCGAGGGTAGGGCACATGCCCAGGATGAGCACCCAGGTGGGGTTTTCTTTGACAAGACCGTTTTTAATGATATCTACAGCTTTCATTATTCGATTCCTCCTTTCTGGAAAATTTGGTATGCATTATTGATCAGGTCGCAGAAGGCGCGAGAGGTGATGGTGGAGCCGCTGATGGCATCCACATCGCCGCCGTCCTTGCTTACCTGGAGGGGGGTAGCGGGGTTCTTGCCAATGACATTGCCCTTGCTGCCTTCCTGGAACCAATCGCCAGCCTTGGCACCCAAGCCGGGAGTTTCGGCGGTTTGCAGGATTTGGTAGCCGGAGATGTTGCCGTCGGCATCAAAACCAACCATAGCCACGAGGTCGCCGCCGAAGCCCTTGGTGCTTTTGGCCTCAATAGCCATGCCCACCATCTGGCCTTGTGCATCGAAGGCTTTGGTGCAGGAAGTGCCGTCGATTTCAGCTTCCTCAAGTTTTTCAAAAGCGGGGAGTACTGCTTTAACAGCAGCTTCTTTCTTGGCCTGCTGAGCCTGAGCGATAGGCTCTTCGGTCACTTTGCTGACAAATGCCAGAGCGAAGGCTGCTACCACAGCGATAAGGGTAAGTGAGAGCAGCATATTGGGTAATGTAGATGGAGCTTTCTTTGCCATAATACAATATTTTTCTTGGTTATTAACAAGCGAAACGGGTGGGTTTGCACCATTTGTTGATCAAAGGAGTAACGGCATTCATAATCAAGATGGCGAAGCTGACGCCCTCGGGGTAGGAACCCCAGGTACGGATGATGACAGTCAGCAAGCCGCAGCCGCAACCGAAAATCAGCTGTCCCATCTTGCTCATGGGCGAAGTCACCATATCGGTAGCCATGAAGCATGCGCCCAGCATGATACCGCCGGTGAAGAGGGTGGTTACGGGATCAACAAACTGTTCGCCGTTGCAGAGCCAGAGAATGCCGCTCATAACAAAGGCAGCACCCAAGAACGAAACAGGGATATGCCAGGTGATAACCTTTTTGCAGAGCAGATAGATGGCGCCGATGAGGATAGCGATAGCGCTTACTTCGCCCAGCGAACCGCCGATATGGCCGAGGAAAGCATCCATGAGGGTGAAATTGACGTCGCCGCCTTCTTTGAGAATGCCCAGGGGAGTGGCACCGGTAGTGGTGTCAAAGCTCATGGGGAACCATTTACCGACGGTGGGCCAAGTGGTCATTTGGACGGGGAAAGAAATCAGCAGGAAAACGCGGCCGACCAGGGCGGGGTTGAATGGGTTTTTGCCCAAGCCGCCGAAGGTCATCTTGCCAGCGCCGATAGCAACCAAAGCGCCGATAGCAACCAGCCAGATCATATTGGCGGTAGCAGGCACGTTGAAGGCCAGCAGCAAACCGGTAACGATAGCCGAGCCGTCGCAGATGGTAGTAGGAACTTTAAGGATAAACTTTTCGATAAGCCATTGGAACAGGCAGCAGCAAGCTACCGAAACCAAACTGATAAGCAGCGCATTCAAACCGAAATAAGCGATACCGCACAACAGCATAGGTACCAAGGCCAGGTTTACGCGCCACATGATTTTCTTAGTCGATTCGTCGCTGTGGACGTGAGGAGAACCAGAAATATTTAATAG
>JAGHRY010000134.1 GCA_018066145.1 Candidatus Colimorpha merdihippi
GTAATACAGATAATAATAATATAACATCATACTATCACAATGAGTACAAAGAAGTATACCTTAGTCATCAACCCCGGTGCAACCTCTACCAAGGCTGCCATCTACGAAGGCGAGACCGAAGTATTTACCGAAACCATTTCCCATCCTATTGAGGAAATTCAGAAATTCCACGAAGTAGCCGACCAGTTCGAGTATCGCAAAGGCGCTATCCTTGACATGGTAAAACGCCATGGCATCGATACTGCCGACATCGCCATCGTTATGGGCCGCGGCGGTCTTACCCGCCCCTGCGAAAGTGGTGTATATCGTGTCAACGACCTGATGAAGGAAGAGTGCCATGCCGGTATCCAGGGCAAGCATGCCTGCAACCTCGGCGCCCTCATCAGCGATTCTATCTCCACCGAACTCGGCCTTAATGCCGCTTACATTGCCGATCCCGGTATCGTCGACGAGCGTCCCGCTTACGCCAAAATCTCTGGTCACCCCGTTTTCGACCTCGACGAAAGCCGCGAAGGCGTCATCTGGCACTGCCTTAACCAAAAGATGACTGCTAAGCTTTATGCTCGCGAACTTGGCAAGAAATACGAAGATCTCAACCTCATCATCGCTCACATGGGCGGCGGCGTTAGCGTTGGTGTTCACGAACACGGTCGCTGCGTTGAGGTCAACCGCGCTCTCTGCGGTCTTGGTGCTTTCTCTCCCACCCGTTGCGGCAGCATCAATGCTTCTAAACTCATCGAGGTAGCCACCTCCGGCAAATACACCGAGGCCCAACTCAAGAAAATGGTCACCGCTGAAGGCGGTTTCGTAGCTTACCTTGGCACCAACGACGCTTACGAGGTCGAGAAACGCGCCCTCGCCGGCGACGCCAAATGCCAGCTCCTCGTCGATGCTTTCTGCTATCAGGTCGCTCTCGAAATCAGCCGCCTCGCTGCTGCTGTTAAGGGCAAGGTCGACGCTATCCTCCTCACCGGCGGTATCGCCTACTCCAAACCCTGGATGCAGGAAATCACCGAGCGTATCGAGTGGATTGCTCCCGTAAAGGTTTACAAGGGCGAAAACGAAATGCTTGCTCTTGCCATCTGCGGTAAGGAAATCCTCGATGGTGCTACCCCCAAGGAGTACAAATAGTATCCCATCCTAGCATCAATCCAAGGTGGAACAGCTAGTTTTTTCATCCCACCTTTCATTTATAGATAGTCGCTGCGACCGCTCATTCGGTTCGCGGCGACTATTTACCATAAAATAGCATTTCCTTAGTTTATCAAACATTTTAATATTCACAATCATTATTATGAAAAAAACATTCATCATCCTTGCCGCCCTCGCCCTGGGTTTTGCAGCCACCGCTCAGGAGGTTACCATCAAACGCGGCAAAGTCACCATGTCTGAGGCCGACTACAACATGCTCAAGCAAAAGGCTGATGCCCTCGAAGGTGTACAAAAAGCCCTCAACGAAACCCTTGCCGCTTATCAGAAGCAGCAGCAGATGAACGATATGTACCGTCCCGTCGAACTCAAGAATTTCAACGATTCCGCATCCTACGCTATCGGTAAGGACATCTATCAGAACTGGCTCCAGCAGAACCTCGGCATCAATGGCCAGGCTGCCGGTCAGTCTATGATCGATGCCTACAAGGGCCAGAACACCTGGAACGAGGCCACCATGAGTCCCCTCCTCACCCGCTTCCAGCAGGAATTCGAGAAGCGCCAGCGTGCCGAGCAGGAAAAACTCATGGCTGGCATGGGCGACAATATTGCCGCCGGCAAGAAATTCCTTGAGGAAAACGCTCTCAACAAGTCTGTATACACCACCAAGAGTGGCTTGCAGTATAAGGTTATCCAAAAGGGCAACGGCCGCAAACCCAAAGCTACCGATAAAGTTAAGGTCCACTACTCCGGCACCCTCATCGACGGCACCAAGTTCGACTCCAGCTACGATCGCAATCAGCCTGCCGAGTTCCCCCTCAACGCTGTCATCCCCGGCTGGACCGAAGGTCTTCAGCTTATGGACGTAGGTTCCAAGTATATCCTCTACATCCCCTACAACCTGGGTTATGGCGAGCAGCCTGCCGGTTCCATTCCTCCGGGCAGCACCCTTATTTTCGAAGTCGAGCTCCTCGACATCGTCAAGTAATTCCCTTCCTCTAATAACATATCCCGCTGCCTGGCAGCATCAACTGAAAGAAATTATCAGGAGCCCTTTCCGATAATTTCTTTCAGTTCTCACCTCTCAAAAATCATAACGCAACCCCAAACGCATCATTCGCAGTGAATTCCTTCGGCACCCTCTTCCGGCTCACCTCCTTTGGCGAATCCCACGGCCCCGCTGTTGGCGGCACCATCGACGGCTGTCCTTCCGGACTGGCTATCGACTGCCACCTTATAGAGCGCGACCTTGCCCGCCGCCGACTCGGCGACACTCCTTCTGATGCCATCACCTCGCGCCGCGAGCCCGACACCATCGAATGGCTCAGCGGCATTTTCGAGGGCATCACCACCGGCACCCCCATCACCTTCATCATCCGCAATTCCGATGCCCGCAGCGCCTATTACGAATCCCTACGCGATTGCTGCCGTCCCGGCCATGCCGACTACACCTACCAGCAGAAATACAGCCATCGCGACCATCGCGGTGGCGGACGTGCCTCCGGCCGCGAAACCGCCGTGCGCGTGGTTGCCGGTGCCATTGCCAAGCAAATCCTCTCGCGCCGCGGGGTTTCCATCCAGGCCGTCAACGATGGTTTCGAGATTCATTGCACCATCCAGGGGGTTCCCGCCGGCATCGGTCAGCCCATCTTCAATCGCCTCAACGCCAGCCTGGCTTTTGCCATGCTTTCCATCCCGTCAGCCATGGCTTTTGCCATGGGCGACACCCCCGAAAGCTTTCGCCATCCCCAATTCCCCGACCAGTGGAACGAGCATGGCCAAGGCTCCACCCTCACCGCCACCAACCATTGCGGCGGCATTCAAGGGGGCATCAGCAACGGCATGCCCATTCTTTTCCATGTCGCTTTCCATCCCCCCGTCACCCGCACCGACGGCATGACCTGCCGCCGTGCCGACGGCACCCTTGCCTCAGTAGCCCATCCCGGCCGTCACGATTGCTCCCATGCCACTCGTCTCCCCGTCATCGTGGAAGCCATGGCAGCCATCACCCTCCTCGACGCCTGGATGCAGCATACCCCCAACATCGATAACAATTAAACCCATCATACCACCCACGCAAACAACCCATCAACAATCATGAAACACACCCCGCTCCTTCTTTTGTTCGCCGCCTTGTTTATTGTTTCTTGCGGTCACAAAAACAGCATCACCATCGAAGGCACCCTTGAAAATGGCGCCGGCAAAACCATCTATATCGAAGAGATGTCGCCCGAGGCACATATCTTCCTCGATTCCATCACCCTCGATTCCAAAGGCCGCTTCAAGTTCACCTACGACATGCCCTACAAGACCTTCTACAATGTCCACTGCTCCGAGGCCAACTACATCGTCCTGCTGCCCGACATGGGCGAAAAGATACACATTACCGGCGATTACAACGACCTCCAGTCTACCTACCGCCTCTCCGGCAATGGCGAGTCGCAGCTTCTCTGGCAGCTCCAGGATTATTCCAATAAGGAGAACCTCATCCTCCGCGACCTGGCCCAGACCGATGCCAAGAATGTTGAGTTGCTCCAAAATGGCGAACTCACCCAGGCCGAGTACGACCACGAACGCGCTATTACCGACTCCATCTATCTGGATGCTTTCGCCGATATCCAGCAGTATGTAGCCCACTTTATCGAAGACAACCTCGGCTCCCTCACCACCCTCATTGCCCTTTACAAACCCTTCAACAACCGTCCCCTTGTCAATCCGGCCGATAGCTTCGAATTCTACGAGGCCGTTCTCGAAGCCCTCCAAGAGGAACTCCCCGACAATCCCCATACCCTCAATTTCAAGAATCAAGTCGAGCGCACCCGCTTCCAATATGCCCGATAGAGAGAAGATATATTTTGTCACCGATGCCCATCTAGGCGCCGGCAGCGACTCCCTCCAGCGCGAAACCACGCTCTGCTCCCTCCTGGAGACGTTCAAGGCCGATGCTGCCCAGGTGGTCTTCCTTGGCGACATGTTTGATTTCTGGTTCACTTACCGCTTTGTCGTACCCAAAGGTCATGTGCGCCTGCTCGGCAAAATGGCCGAACTGGCCGATGCCGGCATCCAGCTGCATTTCTTTATCGGCAACCACGATATGTGGCTCTTCGACTATCTTCCCAGCCTCATGCCCATCACCATGCACACCGACCTCGAGGTGCTTACCTTCGATGGGCGGCGCTTCCTTCTAGGCCACGGCGACGGCCTCGGCCATCTCGACCGCCGCTACGACTTCATCCGCCTCATCTTCCGCAGCCGCGTCAACCAGTTCCTCTTCTCGCTCCTGCCCCCGGCCCTCACCTTCGGCGTAGCCCACGCTTGGAGCCGCCACAGCCGCCGCAGCCATATCAAAAAAAATCCCACCATCTTCGATTACCAGGGCGACGATCGCGAAGGCATCGTCATCTACTGCCGCCAGCGGCTGCAAACCGAGCATTTCGACTACTGCGTTTTCGGCCACCGCCACTCCCCCATCGTCCGCGACCTCGGCCAGGGCTGCACCTATGTCAATGTGGGCGACTGGCTCGGCCACCGCTCCTATGCCGTCTATCACCAGGGGTCCCTGCAGCTTTGCCACTTTCCCGCATGAGACACATCCTGCTAGCCCTGCTGCCGCTCATCTTTTTGTCGTGCAATCGCCCATCGGCCCTTGCACCTATTGCCGACACCATTCCCGATACAATCTTAGCCATCGACAGCCTTTCTAACCTACAGCCTGCCGACACCCTCGACGACCCCCGTTTTGTCATCGTAACCCAGCTCGACTCCACCATCCGCACCGACATCCGGTACGCCACCAGCAACAACTTCATCGGGCGCCCGCTCCAAGGTTACCATCGTCCCCTGGCCATACTCACCCGCCAGGCTGCCGAAGCGCTGGCTCGCGCCAATGCCGAATTGCGCCAGCAGGGCCTGGTATTCCTCATCTACGATGCCTACCGCCCGCAGCGGGCTGTCGACGACATCCTCCAGTGGAGCCGCAACAGCGCCGACACCCTCATGCGCCAGCAATACTATCCCCGCCTCACCAAACTGCAAATCCGCCATCAGGGCTACATCTCCAAGCACTCCAAGCATACCATGGGCAGCACCGTCGACCTCACCCTCTTCGACCTTGCCACCCAGCAGCCTGTGGATATGGGCTCCCCCTTCGACCTCTTCGACCCCATCTCCCACTATTCCTCCCCTCTTATCACCCCTCAGCAGCAGGCCAACCGCAGGCTACTCCGCACCATCATGAGCCGCCACGGATTCTATCCCATCGAGTGCGAATGGTGGCATTTCACCCTGCGCCGCCAGCCCTACACACAATCTTTCGGTTTCGAAATCGGCCAACACCACAATTCCATTGCATTATGAAAAAGACACTCCTCGCCAGCCTTCTCATAGCCTTCTGCGCTACGGCCATGCACGCCCAGCGCGACACCCTGCGCATCCTCGCCATCGGCAATAGCTTTTCTGTCGATGCCCTCGAGCAGCACCTCTATCCCATTGCTGCCGCCGATGGCACCACCCTTATCATCGGCAATCTCTATATCGGCGGCTGCTCCATCGACCTCCACATGCGCAACATTCAAGGCGACCGTCCCGCCTACTCCTACCGCAAAATCAGTCCCGACGGCACCCGTGTGGTCCGCGACTCCACCCGCGTCAGCTATGCCATCGCCGACGAGCCCTGGGATTTTGTTTCCGTGCAGCAGGTCAGCGGTTTCAGCGGCATTCCCAGCAGCTACGGCAACCTTGAGTCGCTGGTGCAATATGTATGCGAGCAAGTCCCCACCTGCCAAATCGTGTTCCACCAAACCTGGGCCTATGCACCCGACAGCCGTCATCCCGACTATCCCCGTTACAACAGCGACAACCGCCAGATGTACAAGCAAATCCTCGCCACCACCCAACGCTTGGCCGACAGCGTAGGCATTGCCCTAGTCATCCCCTGCTTGAGGT
>JAGHRY010000192.1 GCA_018066145.1 Candidatus Colimorpha merdihippi
ACATGAAGAAAATCTTATCTATCGCGCTGCTGCTGGCTGTTATGGCTGGCGCAATGGCCCAGAATCAGGGCGCTCGTGAGTATGTTTCGGCATTGGTTACTTTTGCTGATACCAACCTCATTCCTCAGGATTCCCTCAACAAATACGGCGTGGTTCTCCAAACCCGTTCCGGCCGTATGGCTACCGCTCTTATCGATGCTAGCAAGTATCAGTCTTTCCTCAATGCAGGCCTCGTTGAGCGTGTACAGCCCTCTACCCGTGTTTTCCTCCGCGATGAGCAAATCAATGCTATGCCCGAGCAGAAGGAATGCTGCAAAGAACATGCTGGCAAGAATGTCCGCCAGAACCTTATCCCCAAAGAAGACATCCTCAACGACGAAGCCAAAGGCTGGTACCTTGGTATGCTCGTTGGCGGTTCTAGCAACCATATCGATGTCCAGAGCGCACGTTGGTCTGGTTATTGGTATACCGGCCGTGGCATTAACCTCGAGGCTCGCGTAGGCTATCAGTTCAACCAGGTCTTCGGCATTCGTTCCGGCTTGTCGCTGCTCTCCAAGAACTACTACACCAACCTTCTCGTTTCCTACAACGATTATAAGGATTATTACTCCACCAATCATACCAATCTCTACCTCCAGCTCCCCCTCATGGCCGACCTCTCCATTGGTGGTGAAGATGTCCGCCTCAATTTCATGTTCGGTGGCTATTGCGCTTATTGGGCTTCCCAGTGGCGTCAGGGCTATGTCTATGTAGCCGACGATCCTCGCCCCTACACCGGCAATGCTTATTCCTTCGTCGATGGTTCCGACAACCGTTTCGAAGCTGGCTTGGCCGGCGGTATCGGTCTCTCCATGCGCGTTTCTTCCCATTGGATGCTCCGCTTCGAGGCCGACTACTATCATGGTCTTATTAGCACCGCCAAAGATTTCGACACCTATAACCGCACTTGGACCTTCGGCATGGGTGTAACCTATCATTTCTAATCTGTAAAAATTGTTTTGGGTACTATACAATGGCGGACATTTTGATGCCCGCCATTTTTTATTTTCTTACTTCTTATTATGATTACCGTAAATGATAATACTTATATAGTCGATCAGCCCGTGCTGCCCGATTTCTTGGTTTGCCGTCAGTCCGAAAGCCACAAAGGCACCTATGGCCACGCCCTCCTTGTTGCCGGCAGCTATGGCAAAATGGGGGCTGCCGTGCTGGCCGCCCGCGCATGCCTGCGCATGGGGGTGGGGCTGCTTACCGTTCATGTGCCCCGCCGTGGGGTCGATATCATGCAGGTGGCCGTACCCGAAGCCATGCTCTCCATCGACGAAGATGAATTTCGTTTCACCCATCAATTCACCGCCGGCGAATTGGAGCGCTACTCTGCCATTGGGGCGGGCCCGGCCTTAGGTACGGAATCCGGCGATGCTTTGCGGGTGCTGCTTCAGGCCTCGGCAGGAAAGCCCCTGGTGCTGGATGCCGACGCATTGAACATGGTGGCCCAGATGGAAGATGGGCTTGATTTGGTCCGCCGGCATGCCCTTTCGGCCCACACCATCCTCACTCCTCATGCCAAAGAATTCGAAAGATTGTTTGGAAAATTCGACAATTCCGACCTCCGGCTTCAGTTTCAACGACAGATTTCTCAAAAAATTGGTGCGGCAATCGTCTATAAGGGTCATCAGTCTAAAATTACTAGTCAAGTGGGTGATTTATATATAAATACAACGGGTAATCCGGGTATGGCAACTGCCGGAAGTGGCGATGTTTTGACGGGAATTATTCTTTCAATTTTGGCTCAAAATAAAGATAATCAATGCAATACAGCAATGTGTGCAGTATTGGGTGTGTGGATTCATGGCAAATCTGGTGATATTGCCGTCGAAAAACAGCAAAAATACAGCCTAATTGCTAGTGATATAGTAAAAAATCTTCAATTTTTATTTATTGATAATGAGTGACTTGTAAAAAAGTTTGCAAAAAAAATAAAAAAAAATTTTGTGGATTCAAAAAAATGCTGTATTTTTGCACTCGCTTTGAAAGGGAAAAGCAATCAAATCTTCCTCAATAGCTCAGTTGGTTAGAGCACCTGACTGTTAATCAGGGGGTCGTAGGTTCAAGTCCTACTTGAGGAGCAAAATAGAAAGGTCGCCAATAGCGACCTTTTTTTATATCAATTCAGTTCGACTATGTCTACTATATTATTCACCCTGCTGTTTGCCGTAGCCATCGTGGCCCTGCTCATTTTGGGCTTGGGCGTGAAGATGCTTTTTCTAAAACATGGCGAGTTCAAGCGCCATTGCAGTTCCATGGATCCCTACACAGGCAAGGGTGGGGGATGTGTTTGCGCCAAAGCCTCCAATGTTAAGTGCAAAAATGCCGAGAAATATAGCCCCTTGGAGGTGAACAATAACCTCATGAACGAAATGGCTGGCAAATAGTTTTTGGTTCGCGCTATGAAGGCTTCCTACAAAATATTGCTGATAACGCTATTGCTTCTTCTTATTTTTGCCATCGGGTGCATACCGCTCGTCATCGTTCTTTTCATGTACCAAACGCTCTTTGTGCGTACCATCATTGCCTTGTCGGGTTTGGTGTGGGGCGTTCTCACAATCTATTATGTTTGGTCTCGTACGCGATACACCCGGCAGTGGCATCTGTGGCGCTATGAACGTCGATACAAGCGTCTGACCCGTCATCGCCGCCGCCATCCCGATTATATGGCCCTCTACAGCCAGTATCCAAAATCGCTCCGCCGCTGGGAGCAGCATTGCCTCCACAAAGGCTATGCGCCTGACAAAACCATCGCTCTGGCGTTAAAGGTAAGTCCTTCCGAATGGGCCGAGCGCGAGGCTTTCCGCCAGCAGCAATAGCCCAGGCTGCCCCCATCGGGTTTTCCTCCCTCCTTGGGCAATCACTTTTTTTTGATTATTTACCACCGTTTATCCCAAATATATTGTATGAAACATTTTTTTGCACTATTCCTTTTGTCGGCCATTTTCCCCTTCGCTAAGGCACAAACGGTCGAAGGCCAGCTCCTGGTTGAGGGTGCCGACACCCTTCTGGTTGACGCTAAAGGCTACCGCTACAGCTTTATCAGGTCTGGTGGCGGCATATCCCTAGGCGTGGCTCCTGGAGGCCGCTACGAGGGCCGTGTAGAGATTCCTACCGCCGTTCGTTATCAAGGGGTATCCTATCCCGTCACCACTGTTCGAAAAAATGCCATGATGCGCTATGTCGACGACCCCGATTCGGCTAAGCTCATTTCGGTATCGCTGCCCCATTCCGTCACCCTTGTGGGTACCGATGCTTTTGCAGGCAACGTGGGCCTTAAGGATGTTCGTTTCGATAACGACAGCATTCTGGTCGAAACGCGTGCCTTCTTCCGCTGTCCCTCTTTGGGCTACCGTTATTGCAACCCGCCCCTCTTTGCCTATACCAAACCCTCCGACAACAAGGCCGACCGCCAATATTTCATCCATCCTGTCGACAATACCGACATATACTATCAGTCCTACTCCTGGGCTTTTTTCAAGAATCGTCACAATGGCATCTGGGCCCTTGGCCCCCGCAATGCCGATAACGAGAATGCGATGGCCTGTTATAGCGCCAACCTCAACCGGGTGCGTAGTATCGATTTCCAGCTTCGTAATCCCGCCAATACGGCAGGCATGTTCAGCGGCTATTCGTCCAATTATCAGGAGGTGGTTATCTTGGACAACAACTATGTCGCCTCCCGCCATTTCCCCTCCTTCAGCCGGTGGTGCTGGGGTGAGCCCGAAATCGATATGGATGCTGCTTTTGTGCAGCAGATGGAACGCTCCTATGGCCGCAAAGTGCGCTACGCCAAAGAGGCTGCCTCCATTGCTCTCGACGGCCGTTTGCAGCAGGTGGTGGTAACCGAGTTCGACATTGCCAACAAGGAGGCCATGGTGGTGGTTTCTTGGGTTGTTAATGGCCAGGTGCGGTGCTCGTGGATCGAGACCCAGGTCGTGCGCCCCGACTACAACCCGCAGGAGGGCAGTTTGTGGAATGTCGACGACGAAGGCTCCTGGGGTATCCCCACCGTGCTTCTCATCGCCCAAGACGACCGCGAGAATGTCGAGCTATTCCTCCTCCATAGCGCTCCCGAAACCCAGCACTACATGCATCTCCAGCAGAAAGGCCCCAACCTCGTCCTTGCCCACGAAATGCCCCTATATGTATTGTATGAGTAGGGCACTAGTGAACTGTGAGCCGTAGTCAGCAGTTAGGCAATTGACCGGCCGCGGCCAATCGATAAATCATATATGGTAACGCCTAAAAATTGAGTTCCAATGATTTTGAGCCTTTATTTTTGGGGGTTGTTTCCCCTTGTTGTCATCACTTGGAATAATCTTTAAACTATTCGAAGTTTTCTATAAATTGTTGTAAATCAGTAGTAACTAGGGAGTGGGTCCGTAGTAGGTCCGCCTTAAGTCCGTTCTGGAACGGATAAACGACGGAGCCACTCCCGAGTCACCCCTGAGTTGCTGTGGTACTTGCTGGTTTGGGAAAAATGGTTGGCGGATTTTGTGTGGGGCTTGCGTGGGGATTCTATGGGTGGGATAAAAAGAGCATCTGCCCGGCCAGTTGCGAGGTTTTCTTTCAAAACGTTGAATTTTTAGCTGTTGCAATATACCAAATAGCCCAAGGCCTAATCGGTCTTGGGCTATCGGTATAAAATGTAGAGTGTATAATTAGAATAGTAAAGTTCCGTGTATGAAAGGGGCTGAATTATGATTTATGTGTGGCTGCTGCCGATAAATCAACAATTCAGCGAATTAACAAACCAGTCACTCTATTTTACAGTATTCATCCAGCTGGTGATGGTGCTGTCGGTGGCATCGTTCATCAGCAGGCCTTTCTGCCAAACGAGTTCGGTATACTGGCCTTTGAACACCTGGTCGGCATTGTCGAGGTTGCTGCCGCCGCTGGTGGCAAAGAAAGCCACGGTCTTGCCGGCGAGGGCGGGGTTGGCCTCGATAAAGGTGTTGATGATGGTGGGGGCGGTGTTCCACCAGATGGGGAATCCGATCAGTACCACGTCGTAGTCGGCCACATTGGCCTCAAAAGCCTTCATTGCAGGGCGCGAAGCGGGGTCTTTCATCTCTACCGAGCTGCGCGAAGTGGAGTCCATGTAGTTGAGGTCGGCCTCGGTATATTCCTGTTCGGGAACGATGGCTGCCAAATCGGCGCCGGTCAAAGCTGCCAAGCGTTCGGCGGCAGCACGGGTGGTGCCGGTAGCGGAGAAATAGGTTACAAGCACCTTCTTTTCGGTCTGTTCTTCGGTGTTGTTGTTTTTGGGTGTGCAAGCTGCAAAGCACAGGCTCAGCGCAGCAAGGATAATGGTTAAGCGTTTCATGAATTGTTTTTGTTTGTTGATAATTATTATGTTATTGTAAAAGGCTCCCATGCCGGGAGCCTTTTATTATTTCATGTTCGAGGTATTACTCGGCGGGAGCGTCTTCGGGTTTCAGGTTTACAACCACAAAGTTCTTCAGGTTGATGAACTTCTTGGCCATATTCTTGATATCCTTAGCGCTAACAGACTTCACGAGAGCATCGTACTGGTCGATATCGTCGCGATTCTCGTTGTACATGTAGCTGCCCATGATCTGGCCCATCCAGAAACCATTCTGCTGGCGGGAGGTGCCGCGGTTGATGATCATCTGTTCCTGAACCTTGTTGAGGGTTACTGCATCGGGTCCTTTCTTGATGTAGCCTTTGATGATGCTGAGTGCGGCATCTTCGATAGCCTTGCTCATTTCGGGGTTGCAGTTGATGTAGAACATCCAGCTTACTTTGCCGTTCTGGCCGGGGTTGAACTCGTAGCTGATCTGTACGCTGGGGCTGTAGGTGCCGCCCATCTTCTCGCGGATTACCTCAAGTGCGGTGATTTCCATAGCATCGCTCAGCTGGTTCACAATCATCTTGTTCAGCTTGGTGGGCTGGAAGCCTTCGGTTTCTCCGTACATGATCATGATGCCCTGGTTGTCGGTGCCTTTCTTCACCTCGGCATGCTGGATGCCTTTGGCAAATTCGGGTTCGCGTTCTTTCCAGGTTTCGCCTTTCTGCTTGCCGGTGCAAGGCAGGTTGTTCAAGTACTTGGCGATGGTCTTCACGGCGTTGTCGTCGACATTGCCCACGAAGAAGAAGGTCTGGTTGCTGGCGTCGTTGAAGCGCTCTTTGAAGATTTCATACAAGCGGTCGAGGTTGAGGCTGTTGATCTTTTCCTCGGTGGGAATCAACACGGTGCGTTTGTCGTTGGGGAATGCCACCTCGTGATATTTCAGCAAGAATGCCACCTGGGGGTTGGAGGACATGAATTTGATGCGGTTGCGGAGGTTCTCCATATCGCGGTTGAAAGCATCTACGTCTTTGCGGGGAGCCTCATAATAGAGGTTGAGGATCTGCAACATGGTTTCCAGGTCTTTGGGAGAGCAGCTGCCGTTGAAGCCCTGGGTGTTGCCGCTGATGGAGGGGCTGATGTTTAAGGTCATGCCCTTGAGTTTCTTGCTGAGGTCGTTGCTGCTGAAACCGGCGATACCGGCGTTGTCGATAATGCCAGCGGCGTTGCCGGCAGCAAAAGCCTCATTGTCTTCGTAGAGCGAAGTGCCGCCCCAAGCATAGGAGCTCATCTGGATTTCGTCGGCCTTCAGTTCGGTCTTTTTCACGACGAAGCGGATGCCGTTGGGCAGGGTGTATTCGGTGTAGCCGAGGGCCTTGTTCTCTTTGGAAACCTTGGCTGCTACTTCGGGCAGTTCTTTGGTCCAGAGGGGTTCGTCTTTGTAGGAGTCAACCCAAGGATCGTAGGTGGCTTTGGAGGTCTTGTTCAGGATGTCGAGAATCTGTTTCTCGGTGGGAACCTTCACGTCGGGAGCCTGGAGCACATAGGTGAAGTTTTCGTCGGTCACCCAGCTCTTGATCATGGCGTTGCACTCTTCGAGGGTGATTTCGGGGATGAATTCCTTAGCATATCTGAATTCGGTCATGATGCCGGGAATAACCTCGCCCTGGAGATAATGGTTGGTGTATTCGGTAGCCAGGCTGTTGCTGTTAGTCTTGTTGGCCTCTTTGGCCATTTTGCGATAGTGGTCGAGCATGTCTTCCTTCACGCGGTCGAGCTCGGTCTGGAGGAAGCCGTGCTGTACGGCGCGGTAGATTTCGCGAAGCACCACCTCGGTAGCCTCTTCGATGCGGCCTTCCTTAGGAGTGGCGTTGCCCATGAAGGCATCGTTCACGCGGCCGATGAATCCGCCGTAGCCGGCGCCGGAGCTCATGAAAGGACTCTCGGATTTCTCGTTCAGCTCGTTGAAGCGCTCGTCAATCATGTTGCTTACGATGCTGCGTACCAGGTTCTGGCGATAGTCGCCAACGGTGCCCTGTGCGGGTTTGAGGTGCTTCCAGAAGAGCATGATGCTGGTGCTGGTAGCCTCCTTGTCGGTAGCAATAGCCACGAGGGGTTCCTTGTTGTCGGGAATGCTGAAGGTGGGGCGCTGTTTGGGGTTGACGGCTTTGGCGTGTTTGCCAAAGATGTCTTTTACGCGGGCTTCCATTTCATCCACATTGGCAATGTCGCCAACGATGATAACGGCCTGCATATCGGGGCGGTACCAGTCTTGGTAGAAACGAACGATGTCGTTGCGCTTGAAACCCATGATAACGCTCTCCAAGCCAATGGGCAGACGGTCGGCGTATTTGCTGTGGTTGAGCATGATGGGCCAGGTCTTTTCGCGCAGGCGCTCCTGAGCGCCGAGGTTGCCGCGCCACTCTTCGTGAATCACGCCGCGCTCGTCTTCCAGCTCGTCGGGGTCGAAAAGCAAACCGCCGCACCAGCCGTTCAGGATGGTCAGACCCATGGTAACCATTTCGGGGTTATCAGCAGGCATATCAACATAATATACGGTTTCATCGAAGCTGGTGTAGGCGTTGATGCCGCGGCCGAATTCGATACCGTTTTTCTGCAGGGTGTCGATCATCTGGTTGTGGGGCAGACCCTCGATGCCGTTGAAGGCCATGTGCTCGCAGAAGTGAGCCAAACCGCGCTGAGCCTCATCCTCGAGGATGGAGCCTGCGTTGGTAACCATGCGGAACTGGATGCGGTTTTCGGGCATCTTGTTGGCACGGATGTAGTAGGTCAGACCGTTGTCGAGCTTGCCCATGCGCACTTTCTTGTCCACGGGTACCTTCTCGGTGAGGTCAGTCTTCTTGGTTTTTGCCTCTTGGGCAAAAGTCATGCCTCCCATCAAAACCAGGAGCATGAACATCGTGAAGAGTTTTTTCATCTTTTGAAAATGTGTTAGTTAATAATTATTTTGAATTGTTTTTTGTTCTTTGAAAAAGGGTGTCTATTCTTCGTCGGGGCGGTATTCCAGCAGGTCCGACGGCTGGCATTCCAGTTCGCGGCAGATGCGTTCCAGGGTGCTGAAACGCACGGCGCGGGCCTTGCCGGTTTTGAAAATCGACAGGTTGGCGGGGGTCAGTTCCACGCGTTCGGCCAGCTCGGTAAGCGTTATCTTGCGCTTGGCCATCATCACATCAAGGTTTACTACAATCATGATCGTTGTTCTTTTTAATGGCTAAGCGTTAGATGGTTAATTCTTGTTCCTCCTGCATTTCGCGGCCGATGCGGAATATCTGGGAGAGGAAGATTATGGTGATGCCGAAAAACAGGCGGGTGAAATGGATGCCGCAAAACACTGCGGGCTGCCATTGGGTACCTTTCAGCAGGTCGGCAGCAGCCAGCCGCTCAAGGTAGCTTTGGGTGTCGATGCTGATGGAGGTGACGATGATTAGCAATCCTATCACCAGCAGCAGCGATATCTGCTTGCTCGGGAAAATGCGTCCCTGCTTGGTACTGCGGTAAAACGACACCAGCACGATGATTGCCAGCACCAGTATGGCGGCAAAGCCCAGCAGCACGAAGAACTGCAGTCCCACGGCCCATAAAAGCCTTGGGTCGGAGTGGGCGATATTGCTTGTGGGGAAGAAGTCCACCACATAGCTTTTCACATGTGCCACAGCCGTCATGCCGTTGGGTGAGCCCTCGATGGCATGCTCCTGGCTGTAGAGGTCCGAGGTGGCCTGCAGGTCGGTGATGGCGAATACAAAATCACCATGAACCATCTTGTTGTTATTGGGTAGCGAAAGCGGACTTTCGGCTGCCGAAATTACGTTAAAAAAGAATAGTCCGAGGAACACCAATAGTATTCCTGCAAAAAGCGAGTAAAGCAGTCGTATCCGTTTTATGTTGTTGGATGTCATAGCAATGCGGTGTCTTTAGCGTGTTTGTTCTATTTTCTTTGTGGTTGCAAAAATACGATTTTTTTTTGAATTGCAATGATTTTTTATCGTTTTTCGATAATTTTTTTCGCTTTTTCGGCAAAAATCGAGTTGTTGAAATGTTGGTTTGAGGATTGCCGCCGTCGCACGATCCCGCACCGCCAAACAGTGGGCAGCATGGAACAGCGCCGAGGACCGCCAGCTCATGCCCAACATCAAATGGCTCCCCTCCCGTTCCGTCAACCGCCGCGAAGAACACGAGCAGTTCTACAACCGCATCTGGCCCAAGGACGACCCCTTCTGGGACCACAACCAGCCCGGCAACCTCTGGAACTGCAAATGCGACTGGCAGCAAACCGACGAACCCCCAACCGACAACAACCCAACCTCCCGCATCCAGCACAAAGGCCTCGACGGCAACCCCGCCAAAACCGGCCACATCTTCTCCGACGAAGCCTCGTATATCAGAACCGCCCCACGAGAAGCCAAAACTTATGCCATTCACACCGAAAGAAAGATCTTTCGATCTACGCACGAATCCGACAGCGATATCATCAAAACAAGCATCGGCGACATCCTGATCGACAACATCACCTACATCGAAGTCAGCAAAGGTGCAAAAACAAACGAATCATACTTCTACAAGCTCCAAATAGCCGAGCATTTCTCAGACTTCGCAAACAAACTTGTATTAATTGACGGAAACGAACCAATCGACCTCTCGCACAACAACCACAACAACATATTCTACAGAAGAAAAGCTCAGTTCATCCACATGAAAGTATATGTATTAGAATCTTCTGGATTTACATTCAGAATAAAAATAGGGGAATTCAAAAACGGATCACTGAACTTATATGCTATAACAGAACCATAAAAAAAAAGAAAGCCGCAGGGTAAATAGAGGATTACCACACACTCGACTTTCGAATTGCAAAATTACACATTTTTTTTCATTCCACAAAAAAAACTTTCATGACACCGCAAGAATTTGAACGTTCACTCAACCGCGCATCCTCCGAACTCCAAGGCGAAACCATGCGCAAACTCGCCAAGATCATCGGCAACCGAGCCGTCCAGCTCTTCAAGGAAAACTTCCTCAACGAAGGCTTCTTTGGCAAAAAATGGAAAGAGGTCAAACGCCGTTTAACCCCCAAAACCAAGGGCGCCGATGCTTCTCGCCGCATCCTCACCGCCAACCTCGGCCGCTTCATCCAGTCAACCCCCAAGTACCACTCTTTCGAAATTTTATCCAATTTTTAAGTGATTGAAGTTCAGTTTGTTTTTATTGTGTTTTGCGTTCTGTCCCCCATGAATGCCGATGCAAAAGTACGAACTTTTTTTGACTGTTTTTTCGTTCGGTTACGATAGGTACCGATTCGTTGTCAAGGGATGCATTCGGCCAGGGCGTTTCCTTTCGGCAGATGGGCCTGCTATGCCGTTGCGGTAGCCCTCCGGTGGGTAGGGGAGGGCACACTGCTGGTTCGTTGCTGAATAACTGTTTTCTTCGCTTGTAGAACGAAGCAGCAACGAAGCCAGAACGAAGCAGCAACGAAGGCCGGACGAAGCGCATGTAGGGCCGAATCGCGGCCGAAAACGAACAAAAAGTACTTCCTTTGCTAGGTTGCGCGGGTCGCTTGCGTGATTTCGGGCGTCTACTTTCAATATCCACTCCAAGACGCTGGCACACGAATTGGCCGACCCATTATGCCTGCTCCTTGACGAAAAAATGCTTGCGTATCGGCCTCGATTTTGAAAAAAATATGGGATTTCAAAGACCAGTTTTTCCAAAAAAACTATTCGAAGATGCTGAAAATAAAAAAAAATAAAAATTTTTTCTATTTTTTAAAGTGCTATTACACATTCACTTATCCTACTTGCTGTATACGTATACGGTGTACGTAACGTTGACCTAAATTTGCCATAAAAATGCTATTTTTGCATTGTAAAAAAATGGAATCGTTTATCGGCGTTCTGTGATGTGCTATCAGGCACACGAAATGCCCGATTACTGATGCCCCAAAACTAATCACCCAAAACACCAAACACCATGATTCAAGAAGAGAAAAAAAATGCACTGAAGGGCAAAATGAGCATTGTTTCCACCCCCATCAAGGTGGATATCGACCCCAAAAAACTGGTCCATGACGATGACGCCAACCTGTTGATCGTCATTATCGGCTACACCGAAGAAAAACAGCCCGGCTACAAGGTGAAAACAGCCACCGTTCAAAATCAACTACTTAGCAAAAAGGGGTGGGGGTAGGGTGGGGGGTAAAATTTAAACTCTATATAGGGAACGGATTTCTTGTCCTGGTATAAGGAGGTAAAATCCGTTACAATAAGAAGAGTTGAAAAAGACCCCCCGCCCACCCCCCACCCCCTTTCTCGGGGAGAAAAAAACTTGCACCTTCAAACCGCGGCAGCGAGTAGCTTGCCGAAATCCAAAATGGGAGGTGCTGCCACAATAAGCGAAGTAGCTGTTTGGCGAGAGTTCTTTGACATATTGGCATTCTGGTTCAAATTTGAAATCACACCCCTATCACATCTGGTGCGTTTTTTTTCATGACGCCTTATCCCGCAAGTGCCGTGGGCGGTGGCCGGTGATTTTCATACAGCACTGAGGCTATTTTGTGGCAATAGCGGTGCGGCAGCCGTCCCTTCTGGAGCGGGGAGAGAAGCTCCAGTAAGGCTTCGGGCATTTGCCATGTTGCGGAATGGCAAAATGATCCTTGGAATGGGATTTCAAGGCTGTGGGTCCAAGGGCTAAAAAAGTGGCAGAAAAGCTAAAGAGATGGCTATGGAGATTGTGGTGTTGCGGGAGGGGGAAAGGAATGAGGTTTGTTGATTTGCAATGGGTTTCTGGGTGCTTGAGGTGCGGCAGCCTCAGATCAACAAATCAACAAACCTCAAATCAGCAACTATTTCACCTTTACCTTAGCGGCGGCTGCTTTGCATTTGTCGCGGAGAGCGTTGAGGCCGCTGCCGTTGGGGGCATAGCTGACTACCACTCCCATGCGGCGGCCGACATGGGCTTCGGGCTTGCCGAAAATGCGCAGGTAGGTGTTGCTTTCGCAGCATACCTGTTCCATGCCTTCGTATTGGGGGGTGTGGGTCTCTACCTCGCTGAGGATGACGGCAGAAGCCCCGATGCGCTCTTGGGTGATTTCGGGAATGGGAAGTCCCAGGACGGCACGGCAATGGAGTTCGAACTCGCTGAGATTCTGGGTGCCGGCAAGGGTGACCATGCCTGTGTCGTGGGGACGAGGGCTGAGCTCGCTGAAATAGACACCCTCCTTGTCGCTGAGGAAGAATTCAACGCCCCAGATGCCGGCTCCAGTGAGGGCGCGGGTGACCTTGTCGGCCATTTCTTGGGCGGTTTTGAGCTGTTCGGTGGTGATGGAATTATATTTTCTCATAATTCAACACATTTCCTTGGCAAAGAGAATTATCGATATTTGATAGAAAAAACGTATCTTTGCATTCCGAATTGAAAAATGACACTCTGGCAGATTCCGTTCAGGCCGACTTGGATTCCGGCGCTAAGCATCGCCGAAGTCCAAAATAGTGGGAATGGCTGTAACATTTTCAACAGCAAATACGACTAATTAAGCATAAACTCCAAAAGAATGCCAACACAGGATGCGCTCGCAAAATATGACCAGCTGATAGCCCGCCACCGCGGGCTCATCGTCAAGGTGTGTCAGATTTACTGCCACCGCGACATGGAGTTGGCTCGCGACCTCTACCAAGACATCGCACTCAAGCTGTGGACCGAGATGGACCATTTCCGTGGCGAAAGCAGCGAGGCCACCTGGCTATGGCACATTGCCGTCAACACCGCCATCGACAAACTGCGGCATGAAGAGGCTGGCCCAGGAATCGAGCTTACCAGCAACCCTCCAGAACCCACTACCTATGACCATCCGCAACAAATCGACGACCTTTACGAGGCTATTGCTCACCTCCCTGCCGATGACCAACTGCTGGTATCCTACCGACTGGATGGCTATAGCTACTGCGACATTGCCTGCTTTACAAACCAGAGCGAGGGCAGCCTCAGAGTAAGATACTCTCGCATAATTAAACAATTGAAAACAATGCTTAATCATAAATAACCATGCAGGACGACGATTTTCTGAAACAATACCAGCAAGATTGGCAGCAAGATGCCGAAGACCTCGACAAAGAGCTCCGCATTCCGCTCTCCACCTTGCACCACAATATTCTGTCCATCCAGCCTCAACCCCGCCGCCTTACGCCGTGGCGCTGGGGTGCGGCAGCCGGCATAATCATTGGCATTGGATTTGGAATAACCCTACTCAAACCCGCCCCGCCTTCTTGCGAACCATCCATACCTTTGGTATCTCAAGCCAATGAACCGCTGCAAGTTGCCGCTGCAGCCAACAGCCAACCCATCCCCAAGATGCCAAACACAGCCAGCAAGCCAAACTGGGAAACCGCATCCGTCAATGAGGATCAGATCGATTTGAAAGAAGACCTCCCCACTTCGGCAGAGCATACCGAATCTTCACCACTCCAAGAACAGCCCCCAACCGATTATATTGAGACCCCGCGTCTGGTCGCGACCACTGCCCACGCACCTGTAGTCTCCACCATTGAGACGTATTCGCTTGTGCGTATTGATGTTGCACCATCGCGCAAACCCACCTTCCATTCATCTGTCATAGAGCCCCTGTTGGCACTTGCAACTAACAACTTAGATTAAAATCATCCGACCATGAAAAAAATAATAAACCTAATCTTATTAATGTCAGCCTTCTCGGCCATGGCGCAGCAGCAACGGCTGGTACAGCACCTCGACCTATCGTCGCCGATGCTGCTCATTTTCGCTACTGGCAACACCAATCAGATCAACATCGTGCAGGACACAGTTGACTACGTGAGCATTAGCAGTCTGGTACCTCTCGACACGGCCTGCCTGCCACAAATCTTCCTCCTCCAAGAGTTGGAACAATTACCGGAGGTGGATGTCACTCGACTCGTAGTGAATGCGCCAGCCAACGTGGATCAAGTTGAAATCCACCTCCGAAACACCACCCTAGGCATCACCGGCAATGGCAGAAGCGACATAAGGGTCACATCAGCCAACCCCGACGACACACTAGTGTTCAAATCGTTAGGTGTTAACGCTATGCACTATTGCTACATTGGAATTGTCAGCCCTGTCAAGACCAAGTCCATCACCCTTTACTCCATGGAGCATGGTTCAGTATACTGCACAGCTTATTGGGCCGACAACTATTTTGAATCTTGCGAGCCCACTGCAATACTCAACATATCCTCACGCAACGGCGAGAAGGTAGAAGGCGAGGACCGTCGCCTGATTACCCAGAGTTTTCGCTACAAACCCAAGTACCCTACCCGGTACCCTGCCAAGGACCGACTGCACATCTCCCTTGTCGGAGCCTTGTTGCAGAACATGGCCAACCCCAATGAAATCACATTCGAGCAATATCTCAACTTGCCGATCCAAACCACACTCTCCAACTGGCAGGTCGAGCTGGGCTACGATGTGGTTTGCCGCCCCCATTTTGCCTTCACCATGGGACTAGGATACGACTTTGCCCGCTATCACTACCGCGACCCATATAGCAGCATCGGAACGGAATTGTACTTTCCCTTCGGACCCACAACGGAATTCGGCACTGGCGGCGACTCACTCAAGTATTGGCACACCGACCTCACCAGCCAACACCTCACCCTGCCCATCTCCTTCACCTACTACAGCCAAACCCAACACTACAATGGCTTTCATGCCGGACTCGACATCATAGCCGGCATACCCATCGGCGGAGCAGTCCAGCACGAGCGCTACAGCAACTACGATGATATGACCTTCAACGACTTGCACACTCCCAATGTGCTGAACAACTTCAACCGAGTGGACTCCAATATCCAATTCGACTTCCGCGTCCGTGTCGGGTGGGGTCGGTGGAACGTCATGGCGCAATTCTCCACCATCAAGCTGATGAACTACCTCTGGGCCGGCAAGCTTCTTCCTTTGCGCATCGGCCTGGAACTGAATCTATAATACTTTAACCACTAATTATTTCCCGACACATGAAAAAACTCATCATTATCCTATCCGTGCTGATGGCCTGCAACCTCCAGGCGCAAGACACTGTCAGATTTTGGCACAATATCAGTTTCCAAGCCGAGCTATGCCACACTGAGGTTCGCTGCTACGACTTTGGCCCAGGGCTCCTCCGCAACCGCCCCGACAACTCCGTCACCCTAGGGGCAAGCTACGATTTTGGTCGCATTTGGACTGTGGGGATATTCGTAGGCTACAGCGACTGCCGCTTAGGCGGCGAGTCATACACAGCTCAAATGTACACCCCCGTGGGTGGCACCTCTTCGCGCAAACTCTTAGAAGACACACCCATGTTTTCGCTTGGATTGGAAAGCACCATTCATCCGCTGGCACTCATCACTAATGCTAGCTCGCCCTACGACCTCACCCTCAATGCCCGGGTAGCCAAGAATCCGCGCGACCTCGACTATGGTGTTGGCCTAGGTCTGAGTTACAAATTTAGTCAGCATTTCTCACTCTACGGCCGCGCTTACTACGGCTCTTTCTTATTCCCCATCGGCATGCAAGAAGACGCCAACGGCTTCTTCTACCACTTCCATACCGTGGCTGGCCTGGCCTACCACCTCTGATTGTTTCCAGGCTTCTCGACATCACCGCACGCCGGTTCTCGTGATTTTTTCTCAAACACACAGAAATTGTGCTGGTATATAACATGTGTCGATTAGGTCAAGTAGTAAGATTGCATAAAGATTGGA
>JAGHRY010000002.1 GCA_018066145.1 Candidatus Colimorpha merdihippi
ATGCGTTAGCAGTCAATTAGTTAGATAAAGTAAAATTATTTTGCGTATATCGAAATAATTTCTTATTTTTGCACCATAATTAAAAGATAATCAAACAATTACAAAACAACAAACAAAAATAGAAAGGAATTAAAAATGGAACACATCAAAGATTACAAAGGACGCGAACTTACCACTGGTGAAATTAATAAAGGCGACATCATCAAATTTTGCGGTTCAGAATATGAAGCCTTGGGCAATATGAGAAACTTCGAGGGCTTTGATGAAGTTTTCGTGAAGCCTATCAACCACAATGAAGAGGAAGAGGTGATGTTGTTTGCAACAGAAGGACTTGAAGAGTGGTTCCCTTGCGATGCATTCGAGTATTTAAATATTGATAATTATCGCTCCTATGCTGAGGAATGTGGTGTAAAATTGGAGCTGAACGAGAATGGCGAATTGGTAGCAACCCTTAAATAAATTCTTCAATAAGTCTGTTCTTGACCTGGTACATGAAGATGTGGTTAGATTTCGCAACGAGTGTATAGCACTCAAGGAGGAAAAGATGATGCTTGAAATCATGGTCAAGGAAATGTAAATTCAATTATAATAACCATCAATATAATATTTTCATGAAATACAGAATTGAATACTACAGAGTTAATGGCGAAGAGACGAATGTAACTAACATTGAGCTCGATGGCTTGAGAGAGGCCAATATATACGCCTCAAAGATTATTGCCGAAGCAATGGATGGCACTGTTATGGCTATCATTCACGGTGAAGATGGTGAATGGCTTCATGTGAATCCTTTCAGCAATGACGATTCGATGATGGAGGGTTATCTGGGGGCCTACGGATATAAAATGAACAAGCTGCATAGTGGTGCGTGGCAGTGCCTTGATGAGGACGGCCACGAGTTCATGAGCACCGTTGGTGCTGACGCGGCAGACGAAAAGAATTACAGCTATGGCTTAGTCTGTTCATTCGACGCACTTGCCGAAAAGAATGGAGATAGCCACTTGATATAATGACTTTTAATCTGAAATAAGGAGAAAGGAGAAAATACAATGAACAAGCAAGACCGAAAAGAGTTAGAAAAGGCAATCAAGCTTATCGAAGACGCGATGGATATTCTCGATTGGGTAAGGTTTGGACACCAAGAGAAAATGAACAACATTCCGGAGGGCCTGCAGGGGACAGATCGTTATCAAGAAATGGAAGATGCCCAGTATACGATGGATTCAGAATGGGACAACCTTGAGTCTGTGCGTGATAATATTCAAGAGTTAATATAACATTAAAGGAGGACATTGAAATGACAGATAACAGAACTATGCGAGATTTCATGAGCATGACACAAAGTGAATTGTTAGACATCTGTATTGGCAAAGGTTGTGAATACGACATCGAAGAAATCAATAATTCTAGCGTTAGCGACATTGCAAGCAGGTATGATGGTGTTGGCAACCATGCAGCCAGTGTAATGATGGCTGCAATTGCCCTAGGTCGAAAAACGGTAGTATCAGAACATGTCGGTGTTATCAGAACTCCGTCTGATGTGTATAAAGCCGTTTGCAACGATTTGACTGGACTGGACCATGAAGAGTTTATGGTGCTCTACCTCGGCCAGAAAAACCAGATTATCAAAAAGCAACTGATAGGTGTAGGAGGAATGACTTGTACAATTGTCGATGTAAGAATCATATTTCAAGTCGCTATGCAGTGCAAGGCAGCTAATATTGCTGTTGCTCACAATCACCCTAGTGGCACCCTGGCCCCAAGTAAGTCAGACAAGGAGCTTACTGAACAAATTAGGAAAGCAGGCAGTATTCTCAATATTAAGCTTGTTGACCATGTTATTATTGGTCAACAATACGGACAGGTTGACTACTATAGTTTCACTGAAAATAGTTTATTGTAAATAACAGAAAGGAAAAGCAATGGATTTGTACGAAGAAATCACCAAGAAAATTCTCTCCGAAATGGAGAAAGGTATTATCCCATGGCATAAGCCTTGGACGTGTTCAAACGGAGCCGTGTCTCACCAAACAGGCCGGCCATACTCAGTATTGAACCAGTACCTGCTGGCGATCGGTAATGAATGTATCGAGAATGGCGAGTATGTTACATTTAACCAAGTAAAGTCCGAGGGCGGAAACGTAAAGAAGGGCGAGAAAGGTAACATGGTTGTGTTTTGGAAAATACTCCATAAGAAGATTGTAAACGAAGATGGCACTGAGGAAGAAAAGGATATACCGTACCTCAGATACTACCATGTGTGGGAGGTTAGCCAATGTGAGGGTATCAAGCGCAAGTACGAAGCTGGTAAGAGGGTTATTCCGAATCCGCTGGAAGAAGGGGAGAAGATTGTTAATGACTATTTCGATAGGGAGTCATGCCGGCTGAAAGTGTCTGAGACGGACAAGGCCTGCTACATACCATCAAGAGACAAGGTTTGTGTTCCGAGAATCCAGCAGTACGATTGTGCCAATGAGTACTACAGCACGTTGTTCCACGAAATGATTCATAGCACTGGACATGAGTCACGATTGAACAGGCTTACGCAGACATCATTCGGCTCCAGCGAATATAGCAAGGAAGAGTTGGTTGCTGAAATTGGTTCAACGTTCCTGTGCGGAACTGCTGGAATCGAAACCAATCATACGCTACGTAATTCGGTTGCCTACCTGCAATCTTGGATGAGGGCACTCAAGAACGATAAGAGCCTGTTTGTCTCAGCAGCCGGAAATGCAGAGAAGGCTGCAAACTACGTCCTTCAAGGTAAATGTATTAATGCTTGCTCTTTAGCGTTTTTAGACGTTCCTCAAGTCGTTTAATTTCGTCTTCAATACTTTCTTTCTCTGACTCGGCAACAGCGTCCCATACGTCCATTGCCGAGTCTTTCTTTTTGTTGGAGATTGATATGTATGGCTCCATGGCTTGTATGGAAGAATGCCCAGTATAGCTTATCACCTGTGTCGGGGTTAGGTTTAGGTCTAGTGAGTTAACAATGAACGACCGCCTTCCTGCATGAGTTGTCAGAAGCTCCCATTTTTCGTGTATGGATTCTATCCGTTCGTGGTTCCTATACTCTACACGCGTAACTGAATCGTTGATACCTGCTAGCTTTGCTAATGCTCTGATGTCAGTCTGAATTGAATGAAGGACAATATGCGGAAATATTGTGTCGCCATCATTATCCATGTATTTGGAAAGCACAGCTAAAGCCTGCTTGTTGAGTTTATTTGCGATGTAGGTGCCAGTCTTTTGAATCTTTAGGCGCATTACCATATCTGATACATCACTATGACGGAGTTTGTACACGTCAGAAATTCGCAATCCAGTGAAGCACTGAAACAGGAACATGTCTCTAGAAATTGCCATACGTCCGTATGCTGGCACATTTGCTAGAGCTTCAATCTCATCTATCGTTAGGAAGACTACGTTACGTTCCAACTTAGAAGGAATCTTTAGGTTGAATTTGTATCTCTCAAATTCGTTTCCACAATAGCCGGACCTATATGCCCAACCTAGGAACCACTTGAGATAGTTAAGATACATCTTGGCTGTAACGTTATTGACTCCGTTTTCAACATTGTAAGTTACCCAGTCTTGGAGTCCCTGCTTTGTTGCTAGTTCGTCAAGTGGTTTGTTTTTAGCGTATTTGAAGAGTTTAATTCTGCAGTAGTTCAGTTGTCGTAATGTGCCTTCTGAAAGGTCCTTCTTGGTTCTCTCATCACTAATGAAGTCATGCCAGTAATCTGGCAGTTTTTTAGGCTCCACACGACCTTTTTGAGACCTACCCAATACCTTGTTAATAACGGCTGGCAAATCAACGTCTACAGGCTCTATTTCGCCCCTTTTTACTTTTGCCTGTTCCCAGTCCAAAGCATCGGAAATCGAGTGCAGTTGCCGAAGAAGTTCCTTGAGGGTCTCTCTGCTGGTCTTCTTTAGTGATGATTCTCCTGCAAAGGCAGATTTTACAACATCAAATTCCTGTTGGCTTAGATTGGTACCAATGGAGGTGATGAACCTCCTACCGAAAAACGATACACTGAGCCGAACTGGGAACAAGCCGATTTTATTGGGCCGCTTATCTATATATATATTGAGTTTCATGATTTGTACGCACAGCTATTGCACAGTTTTACGCACGGCATTATATTGTAGTAGGTGGCAGTAAATGGTAGAAAGCAAAAGCTATCCACAGCGTTCCCGCAACAGGTGGAAGCAGGTGAATGGATGTTGTGGATAGCAATGCTTTTCATGGTATTATATGTTATAATATTATATATGCGTATTTCCTAATATTAATAATTATTGCTCCTAGTGAACTCGGTTGGGTATGATTAGTATTGAATTGCGCCGCCTCCGCCATTAGTGCGATAGGTGGTTGCAACGGAATCGTAGTCATCATCAGTGATTTTCTCGCAAGAAACACACGCGGCAGCTGCAAACAGCAGCACCACAGCCATCTTGATCCAGGAACGAAGGTGTGTTTTTGAATTCATCATACAGCTAATTTAAATCGAACCGCAGGCAAAGGCCTGCATTGAGATATTTGAAATCCTTTAGACTGGCTTGCAGCATAAGGTGTTTGAATACCACGGCATCCAAACCCACCTGCCACTCGTTGCCGGTATACTCAACAATGGCATGGGCCTGTGGCAGGAAAGACGGGGAAAAGGTGATGCCGCCCACCATGCCGTTCCACTTGGCATTATATCCGCGATAAAAATGGCGATAGGATAGATGTAAGCCCAACTGATTGCCTCCCAAATCAAAATGCTTGGTAGCAGCCACATACCAATTGGAAAAATAAAGCTGCACATCAGAGCGCTTCGAGTTAAAAATGGTTGTGCCTGCATCGTCGAAGCCAAAGGCAAAAGCAGGCAGTACCTTGCCCTCCTTGAATGGGCGAATCTTGATAGACACATGGCGGTCTTTTCCGCCATATCCTTCAAAAAGTTGATCGCCCGGATGATTTTTACGTGCAGTGGACACAATGCTCAATTCAATCCATCGGTAAGGAGTGACGCTCAAATAATAATTATAGGCATGATATTTCGAGCCTAGATAAATGAAGCCCGTATCGGGGGTCATCGCTTTATTCAGAAAATGACCGCCCACACGCAATTCGCCCACCGCACTCATATCGGCGGAAGGAACATGCAGAAGACCCGATGTGCCTGTCCATTGCTGGGCGGCAGCAGCAAATGTCAATAGCATAGCCACAGTCAGAAAGCACAATCTACGCATCATTCAGCCCTCCTTTCTTTGGTCGAGAAAACAGTATTCTTGGCATTGGCTCCCCAACGAAGGAGGTCGTTATCGAACCAGCCCTCGCGGATGTTCTCGTCGGGGTCTGTGAGATAGGTGCGGCTGCCATAGTCAGTATATTTGATTCTGTCATTGAGAGTAAAATGAGAGGTAGGACGAATGCGTACAAATCGGCTGCTGCGATTGTATGGAGGAAGCATTACCACCACCTTGAATCCGCCGTTAAGTCCTATTTTGTTATTCCATTGAGCATAGAGGTCGAGGGTGCTATGGGCAAAATGGCGCATGATTTCCCCTTCCAAGCCCCAATCGGTATAGATGTAACGTGCTAAGGTGCCGCGGAGTTGGGTGTTCCAACGGCGGAGGAAGATATCACCACCGATAAAACCGGTATGTCGGGCAATTGGGCTGGCATAAAAATGGCCATCAAACAGGTATCGGCCCGTGTATCCCCATTCCCCTTCCAGTGCTAGCCAAGAAGTGACAGGCAAAAAGGCCTTGAGGTCGATTCCGTAGCGATTGGCCGAGAAAAAGCCCACACTGCCTTTTGCATAAATAGGGCCCAGCTTAAACTGCTTGCTAAGGTCAAGCATACCAAGCCTTATACGGCCGTAGGCATCGCCGTATTGATTGAATACGGGTACCAGTGCCTGGCCTGCCAACTGCCAATGGTTGCCCATTTCCCACTTGAAACCGGGTGTAACACGAAGCAGAATGTCGTATTGACGTACATAGTCAATATCCTTATAATTCATGTCAAGACCCATCAGCAAGTCTAGGTGCTTCTGCCCATCTTGACCATATACTCTGCCACCTGCACCGCTCACGAGCAATGCCCCTAGCATAAGGGCGAATGATAGACATCTGATAGTCATACGTTTCCGTAGCACAATAGTATACTTTTTGTTAATAATAATAAAATGCAAATATACGCAATTTTTTTTGATAATCAAAATTTGCTTTTATTGAGGTCTCTTTTACGAAGCGGAATAAGCCATGTTTTCCAATACATTTAGGAAACCCATTGGGGAATTGATTCTCGAAAACAGACACTCCTTCCTCCACCCCAAGGGCACTCATCCTACGGTGATCCTACGGCGTTGCTTCGTTCTATATGAGCGGACAAACCCCGTAGGGTCCCCGTAAAATGAACATCGTTTGGGCAAACCTGCGTACTGTTGATTTGGAGTTAATGGAGTTTTGAAGTTGGAAATTGGGCAGCCACCGCTGCATTAACTACATCAGCTACTGACCCCACAAGCGCCATAATAAATCAACAACCATATCTAGAATCTAGAATGGATTTTTTTGATGCATTACATAAAAACAGCGTTCTAGATTCTAGATTTGGGCATTTTCGAGAATCTTCAGTACTGGTCTCTGCTAGGTTAAATGCGTTGGGTAACACATGTTTAGCACAAATTCTGCCTTGGACGAGACGAGGCTGATTTTGACAACATCAATGGCTGGACTGGCTAGAAAATCTAGAATCGATTCTAGATTTTCTAGCTGGATTAATTCCGCCAAAGGGTTTAGGAAAAAGAAGAGTACCGCAATTAATCGCATATATTGGATGCTAGTTGGATTGAAGGAGGATTAAACCCCGATGAAACTAGGATAGTCGTGCTGACAAAATTGCACCCTGATGGTATGTTCAAACTGTCATTTTGTCACCCGTGATGCATTTGGATTAAAACTTGATAATAGCGAAAGCAGAAAATAAAAAAAAAATTGAACTATGAACTTAAACAACTTCACCATCAAGTCGCAGGGGGTTATCCAAAAGGCTCAGTCGATAGCTGCATCACGCCAGCACCAAGCCATCGATACGTCCCACCTGCTAAAGAGCATCTTTGCTGAGGATGAGAATGTGACGCCTTATCTGCTCAAGAAACTGGAGGTGAACCAGAGTCGCCTCGCACAACAGATAGACGGAATCATCGACTCCATGCCACGCGTTAGCGGTGGCGAGCAATACCTGTCTAACGATGCTAACCAGGCGCTAGTGAAAGCATCACAGCTGGCATCTGAGATGGGCGACGAATTTGTGAGCATTGAGCACATGCTCATGGGTTTGGCAGCAGGTCGCGACCAAACGGCACGCCTTATGAAAGAATCCGGTGTGAACGAGAAACAGCTTAAAGCCGCCATCCTGGATCTTCGAAAAGGGTCGAAAGTCAACTCACAGAGTGCTGAGGAGTCCTACAACGCTCTAAACAAGTATGCCAAAAACCTAAACCAGTTGGCCCTGGCCGGAAAACTGGATCCTGTGATAGGACGAGACGACGAAATCCGGCGTGTGTTGCAGATTCTGTCGCGACGCACCAAAAACAACCCCATTCTCATTGGCGAGCCCGGTGTGGGTAAAACCGCTATCGCCGAAGGCTTGGCCCATAGGATTGTTAGTGGCGATGTGCCTGAGAATCTGAAAACGAAAACCATATTCAGCCTTGATATGGGTGCGCTTATAGCTGGCGCCAAGTACAAAGGTGAATTCGAAGAGCGACTGAAGTCGGTTATTCGCGAAATAAACGAAGCCGATGGCGAGATTATCCTTTTCATCGACGAAATCCACACCTTGGTGGGTGCAGGCGGTGGCGAAGGTGCCATGGATGCCGCCAACATTCTCAAGCCTGCCTTAGCCCGTGGCGAACTGCGTGCTATAGGAGCTACCACGTTGGCTGAATACCAGAAATATTTCGAGAAGGACAAAGCCCTTGAACGCCGTTTCCAAAGCGTTCTGATCGACGAACCCTCGGTAAGCGATACCATATCTATACTGCGCGGACTAAAAGAACGTTACGAAGTGCACCACAAAGTGCGTATCAAAGACGATGCCATTATTGCTGCTGCCGAACTCTCAAGCCGCTATATTTCTTCACGTTTTCTGCCAGATAAAGCCATCGATTTGATTGATGAGGCTGCTGCCAAACTGCGATTGGAGATAGACTCTGTGCCAGAAGAATTGGACGAGATAGAGCACCGCATTCGCCAGCTGGAAATCGAGCGCGAAGCCATCAAACGAGAGAACGACCAAGACAAACTTTCGCAATTGGGCAAAGAACTGGCCACCCTGAATGAACAGCGCAACCAGATGAAGGCCCGCTGGCAGAGCGAGAAGAATGTGGCAGAAGCTATTCAGGCTGAAGTGAAGAACATTGAATCGTACAAATTCGAAGCCGAGCAAGCCGAACGTTCAGGTGACTACGGCCGTGTGGCCGAGTTGCGCTATGGCCGCATCAAGGAGGCCGAACAGCATGTGACAGAACTGAAAGCCCAGCTGAAGCAAATGCAGTCCGACCGTGCCATGATTAACGAAGAAGTAGACTCAGAGCAAATTGCCGAAGTGGTATCGCGCTGGACGGGTATCCCCGTCACCCGGATGATGCAGAGCGAGCGCGAGCGGCTGCTGCATCTGGAAGACGAGCTGCACAAACGTGTTGTCGGTCAAGACGAGGCCATCAGCGTTGTGGCCAACGCCATCAGGCGCAGCCGCACGGGACTGAGCGATGGCAAACGGCCTATCGGTTCGTTCCTTTTCCTCGGCACCACAGGCGTGGGAAAAACAGAATTGGCTCGCGCCCTGGCAGATGTGTTGTTCGACAATGAGGATATGATGGTGCGTATCGACATGAGCGAATATCAAGAGCGCCACTCTGTTTCGCGACTGATAGGAGCGCCTCCAGGCTATGTGGGATACGACGAGAGCGGCCAGCTGACCGAAGCAGTGCGCAGAAAGCCCTATAGCATCGTACTTTTCGACGAAATCGAAAAAGCACATCCCGATGTCTTCAACACACTTCTTCAAGTGCTGGAAGATGGGCGACTTACTGATAATAAAGGCCGAACTGCGGATTTCAAAAACACGGTTATTATCATGACTTCTAATATGGGGTCAGATTTAATTCGCGATCGACTGGAGCGTGCTGACAACTACACCGAATACGAAATCGAAGAAACCAAACGGTCGGTATTGGATTTGCTGCGCCAGCATGTGCGCCCCGAGTTCCTGAACCGTATTGACGAAACCGTGATCTTCCGCCCCCTGACGAAGACTCAGATTCGCGAGATTGTGACAATACAGCTCCACATAGTGGCTAAAATGCTGGAAAAAAACGAGGTACTTATATCAGCCACCCCCGAAGCTATCGACCACTTGGCCGATATCGGATACGACCCATCAATGGGTGCACGTCCGGTGAAAAGGGTGATCCAGCGCGAAATACTCAACGAACTGTCACGTCAGATTCTGGAGGAAAGAATCAAAACTGCCGATACCATTATCATCGATGTTATCAACGACCAGTTCATTTTCTATAATCCGAAATAAAGTTGAATTAAAATATGCCAAAGGCCGCGCCATCTTTGACGCGGCCTTTTTTTTACATCAACAAGACAATTGTGGTAAGAGTTACACTCTTCAGCCATACCGCCATGTTGGCGGCTAATTAAGGTCGTTCGCCTCCAATCGGTAGAGGCGTTCGCCACGCGACTGCGACCGCTTTTTGTGGTCGCCCATCGACCATTTTGGATCGGGCGTCATGAAATGTTCGCCATAGAGGGCTTTGAGCCATTCCTCAGTATTATCGGGCATAAAACAGCGTAACCCCAAAAAATCATATTCAGAAAAAGTGGCATTGGGACACGTGCGAATAATGGCGGGAAAGCCATCCTCGCGGTTGGCGGTACGCCAATCCTTGCTCTCGTGAGCAAGGCAAAGGTCGGCAAACAGCGAGCCTTGCTCGTCGGGATAAAAATAATGCACATCGATATGGACCCCTTTATATTCGAACTTATCCTCGCATATGCGGCCGGTGGCCTTCACGTAATATTGGCGCAAATGGGTGAACCCATTATTCTTCATGGCCTTAACAAAATCCTCCGATCGTTGCGAACCAAGCATGCCGGTATCAAGGTCGCAATCATACGGGATGAAACCTTTGTTGCGATAAGCTCCCAACAGCGTGCCGAAAGCCAGGAAAAGCTGGCAGCCACAGTCGCGGGCCGTTTGTGTGGCATGGTCGAGGGTTTCGAGACCATATTGGGCAAAAGCCTTATTTTGTTTGCGCATCTCGCGACGGTTATCTAGTTTCATCAACTGCTGGTACAATCCCAATCGGATGGCAATTTTTACTAACAGTTCACGCATAGAATAATATAACGTATATTTGAATTATCGATAATAAGTGAATTACCTCAAGAATAGCTTATCGGCACGTGCTAGCTTACAATCAACTCGTACAAACTCCCGATGGCTTCTTGTGAAAGTTGTACAGGATTGTTTTTGAGACGAACAGGATTAACCGATTGGCTGAGCAGCTGAATGTCGTCAGCCCTATTTTTCGACACCGGATTTGGCATGGCCAACGACATCATCATAGCCTCAAATTCTTCAACGGCCTGCTGTGGGGTGCTGCACCCCATAGCCTGGGCAATATCGTAAAAAACATTCATCAGATATTCTTTGCCCCGTGGGTCGATACATAGTTCCGGATGAGCTATCATATATTGCCAAATTTTTGGCAGGCATACTGCTACAGCATGGCCATGAGGCACCTTGAATAGCGAAGTAATCTTATAGCTGAAAGCATGTGGTGCCGTTGTTTGGGTAAGGTTGATGGCCTGTCCCGCCAGATTGGCCGCTTTCATTACCGAAGCTGCCAATTGCGATTCGTCTACACTATTGCCCGTACCATCAACGTATTGTCTGATATTTTTCCACAACACTCCCACAGCCTTTTTCGACAGCTGCTGCGACTCGGCCGTGGAGTTGACCGACCACCATGATTCTATACCCTGGCACAAGGCATCCAAAGCCGTGCTGGCCTTTTGGTAGCGGGGTAGGGTATATAGCACCTCCGGCTCCATAAGTGCAAATGTAGGAATGATGCTGAGGTGGTTGACCGACTGTTTCTTCCCTTCGAAATAGATTACGGCAAAACGGGTCGACTCGCTGCCTGTGCCTGCAGTAGTGGGAATGGCAATCAAAGGAATACCGCTATCGACGCACTCTTGCTGGAGGTAATTGACTGAGGGGTCAAGTCGGCAATACAGCTTGATGCATTTGGCCACATCTATGCTGCTGCCGCCACCCACTGCCACAATGGCATCGCACTTGTGCTGGCAGAAACAATCCACTCCCTTGCACACATCCTCGTAAAGGGGGTTCGGGGAAAACTGATCAAATACCACAAAGGGTACAGGCATCTCCTGTACCTGTTTTTCAATCGATAGGAATGGAAACGATGCATCCACCACCAGCAACACTTTGGTGGCCCCCGCCTGGGCGAGCAGCTCAGGCAGATGGCTGATGCCCCAAACGATGGTTTGGAAATTAGTCTTGGTAGTCATAATCTATGCTATTTCAGGAATTCCATCAAAGCCTCTTTGTTCTGGATGGGAGTGGTTGTGGGGCGGCCCAGGTCTTTGCGGTTGCCTTTTCGTACACGAACCTCTAGTAGCACCGGTCCTTCCACACCCGGCAGGGTCTGTAGGCAGGCCGACAGTGCTTCGCGGGTATCAACTCGCCAAGCATCCTTGTAGCCAACAGCCTTTGCTATAGCCGGAAGGTCCACTCGATGCCCCACGGTAGGCTGTCCTCCAACGCTATCGTGGGCGCCATTGTTGAAAACCACATGGATATAGTTGGCCGTTGACTTGCTGGCCACAATGGCCATACCGCCAAGATGCATCAAAGCGGCGCCGTCTCCATCGAAACAATAAACACGGCGGTGCGGTTTTTCCATCGCAATACCCAAGGCAATCTGCGAAGCATGGCCCATAGAACCCACGGTAAGGAAATCGCGCTGGTGTCCTTGCTGCTGAGCTTCGCGATACTCAAAAAGCTCGCGGCTGATCATACCTGTAGTGCTAACCACAGCGGCATCGTTTTCCATGGCCGATGCAACCATTTGGATGGCCTCCTCACGCGTAAGCTCATAATCGTTTACGGCGTTCTTTTGGAGGGTATAGCTGTCAAACGTATCTTTTTCTACCACAAGGGCAAACACATCGCCCGTAAGGCTTATGGATTCCATGGCTTTAGCCATCTGTTTTTCGGCCACAGCTTCATCCTTGCTCAGCACCTCGTAATTGACCCCCATCACATTCAGGAGTCCCGTGGTGATTTTTCCCTGCTTCACATGCTGGGGTTCGTCATGAACGCCGGGGCGGCCGCGCCATCCAATCAAAAGCAGCATGGGAATATGATATACTTCGCGATCGGTGAGCGATGCCAAGGGGTTGATAACATTGCCCTGACCCGAATTCTGCATATACACACAGCCCACCTTGCCTGTAGCCAGATGGTAGCCTGCTGCCAGGCCTATAGCGCCGCCTTCGTTGGCGGCAATGATATTGTGCCGATCGTCGAAATGGTCGGTAATATATGCACATACATTCTTCAGCAGCGAATCGGGAACGCCAGCATAAAAGTCGACTCCCAAAGTTTTCAGCGTATCAATAAAAAAAGCAGGACTGAGCATACTCACTAGTTTTGTTTGGTACCAGGGATAAGGTGCAGTATTTCTTTAATAGGCATGCAGTAATCGTCGGCAGCCTCCAAACTGCGGCCGTGAGTCAAAATCGACTTGGCGCAATTCACCATAGCGGGATAAGCGCTGCGGAGCATGTGGTTGGCATAAATCACCACATTCACGCCCCATGACGACAGCTCGTCCTCGGTGATATGGTTATAGGTAGTAGGAACTGCCACGATAGGCGTAGCCGGATGGGTGGCACGGAAAGCCTGGCAGAATTCCTTAATCTCTTGGCCATCTTTGTTTTTGCTATGAATCATAATGGCATCGGCGCCTGCTGCCACATAAGCGCGGGCACGTTCGAGGGCATCCTCCATGCTTTTGCCTGCAATCAGCGATTCTATGCGGGCAATAACCATAAAGTCGTCGGTAATCTGAGCATTCTTGCCTGCGCGTATTTTGGCGCAGAAACCTTCGATAGTATCTTGAGTCTGAACGGCATCGGTACCGAAGAGCGAGTTCTGTTTAAGCCCCACTTTGTCCTCAATGATGACAGCCGAAATGCCCAAACGCTCCAAAGTGCGCACAGTGAACACAAAATGTTCGAGCTTTCCACCGGTATCGCCGTCGAAAATAACGGGCTTGGTGGTAACCTCCAATGCATCATTCAGATCGTGAAGGCGGGTAGTGATATCCACAGCCTCGATATCGGGTTTGCCCTTGCTGGTAGAATCGGTAAGCGAGCTGGCCCACATGCCGTCAAACTCCACCTTCATGCCGTTGACATTCACAAAAGTATTTTCGATAATCAATCCGGTGAGTCCGTTGTGGGATTCCAGAATGCGAACAATCTTTTTTGCACCAATCAGGCGGCGCAGACGCTTCAATCGGATTTCGGGAGTAGTGCCTATTTCCTTAAGGCGCTGATTCATGGCCGTAGATGAAATACCCTGGGTATAGGGAATGTCTACCACCTTGCCGCCCCATTCGGCCATAGCATCAATGATGCGCTGGCGTGTTTGGGCCTGCACGCCCTCCTTCCAATCGTCGCCATGCACAACAAAATCGGGCTTCAATTCCCGCAGATTGGGCACATAGTCCAAAGTGGTCTGAGCAACCACATGGTCCACCCCCTTGATATTAGAAACTATCTCGGCACGCTGTTCATAATTGAGATAAGGCAAACGCTTGTAGCTGGCAATAGCGGCATCGGTAAGCACGCCCACCGTAACGCTGCCCAATTTGCAAGCCTCATGTATGATATTCAAGTGGCCAGGGTGAATCATATCGGCACTCATGCCC